>JANMOF010000217.1:0-2345 GCA_031368925.1 Leptospiraceae bacterium | reverse complement strand
TAGACTTGTTGCGAAATTAAATGTCAGTTCGAGCGTTAGTCGAGAACTACAAGTGCTCTAAGCCTTTATTTTATAAGCAGTTCTCGACTAACGCTCGAACTGACATTATTCACTATTATGAATTTTGCAACAACTCTATTGATTATATAGACCATGAGTAGATTTGACATTCCAGAAATGAACCGATTTCTCAAGTAGAAGTAGGCTTGCGTAATTGGGTGGACCAGATGGGCAATTGGCTGTTACCTTTAAAAGTGCATTTCGTCCATCGGAAGAGATACCGGGTCTTGTGATGGTAAAGAAAACTGACCAGGCTTTGTCTTGTGTAATAAAATAAGTTTCAAATTTTTCTGGGGAAAGGAAGTTAACCTTTATTTCTTCTAGAAGTGGTATGAGAGAAATTGTATCTAAATTTTTTTGAACCCAATCTTTATGCAATTCCTCTGAAATGAATGAATTCTTAGAGTAAACATCAAACCAGGATAGGATTTCATTTGCTTTCTTCCTGATTTTAGAAGAAGTCTCTAGAACATACTCACCATCCATTTGAACAAAGCTCATCGCAGTAATTAAAATTTCGGATTCTATTTTCGAAAGCATCATTCTAGCGAATCAAAAATCAAAAATAATTTCCACTCATTTTTGGATGGTTGCATAAAAAATACGTTCCCGTTGAGTAAAGTCGAAACCTTTTCTTGTTCCTGTATAAATGTTCTACACAACTCCAAAATAAATAGCACCTAGTTGAAAATAGAAAGGATATTAGATAACCCTAATAAAGTAGCGTATTCGCAAACTTTGTGTTAGGTGAAAACACTATATTTGGAATTATTATGAATAGTTGTCGTACTACTATTTAGCACTTCGTTTACAAATATTACAAAAAAGAATACCAATGAAAAGTATGATTACGGATAATTTTGTTTTTCCGCAAAATTTTTTTTTATCTATTTTACAAATTTGTAACAAAAGCACTTGACTTAAAAAAAAAATAGATATTTTTCCATACTACATATTTTCTTTTAAAGGTCGCTTTTTATGAAAAATAAATTATTATATTTTCTACTCACATTTATTATCTTGAATTTTGCAATTATAGAATGTAAAAATGAAACAAAAGATGATTCATCTAAATTAGTATTGTCTTCTATCTTGCAAAGGATTGCCGACGGGCTTGTTCCTACTTACGTAAATACACCTACGTCGAGTGTAACTACTATTACCCTCACGGCGGCAGCGGAAAGCAGTAGCAGAATTCAATTGATGTGGAATGCATTACCCTCCGCTGTCAGTTATAAAGTCTATCGAGATGTCGTATCAGGGTTTACACCTAGTTCGGCGAACGAAGTTGTTTCAACTGCGGCGAGTATTACACTTATTACTCCTAGGGGAAATTTAGTTACGCCGCTTAATTCTACAGTTACTTCTGCAAAAAATTCTGCCGGTTTAACTTCGGGAACTCGTTATTACTATCGAATTGCAGGTGTTGCGACTAACGGCACAGAGACTTATTCGAATGAAGCAAATTCAGTTCCTGCTACTGGCTTTACAGTGAGAACTCATGCCGGACAGGGCGTTATTGGTAATACGGACGCTGATGGTTATGATGCAAAATTTAATTTTCCACAGGGTTTAGGAGTTGATAGTAGCGGATTTCTTTATTTGGCGGACAGTGGCAATCAATTGATTCGAAAAATTTCTCCACGTATTGGTGATCTTGTGAATTCAGGCGGCGTTGCCTACGCAATAGAAGGACAGGCAACGACATTAGCGGGCACGGGCGCATGGGGAAATGTAAATAGCAGCCTTCCACGTAACGCGAGTTTTTTTGATCCATGGGGATCTTGCGTTGATAGTGCTACCGGAAATACATATATCGCAGACAATACCAATCATTCTATCAGGTTAATTACGCCGGCAGGTATCGTTTCAACTCTGGCAGGAGCGAACACATCTGTTTCGGGTTCAGGTATTTTGGACGGAACTGGTTCTGCGGCAAGATTTAATTATCCGCAGTCGATAGCTTGCGATAACACCAACGTCTACGTTGCTGATACTTATAATAATATAATTCGACAAGTTACAATGGGAGGCGGAGTGGTAACAACATTAGCCGGTAACGTTGCTGGGACAGGACAAACCAACCAGGGAAGTGCGGATGGAACTGGTGCGGCGGCTA
Source organism: Leptospiraceae bacterium (assembly GCA_031368925.1). GTDB lineage: Bacteria > Spirochaetota > Leptospiria > Leptospirales > Leptospiraceae > UBA2033. Next base: position 166 of record JANMOF010000217.1, on the reverse strand, counting down.
AGTTTTATTTGCCGCGAGGAATTTCTGGAGATGGAACTGTTCTTTTTACAAACCTATATGTCTCTGATTCGGGAAACCATACAATTCGTCAAGTTGTGCGCGCAACTGGAGTAGTAACGACCTTAGCAGGGAGCGTTGGTTCCCCCGGAAAAGCTGATGGAACCGG
>JANMOF010000201.1:0-1871 GCA_031368925.1 Leptospiraceae bacterium | reverse complement strand
ATGATTCTAGGGACAGATTTATGGATAATATCAATAGTCTGAAAGAGATATTGCCTTCTAGGCAACATACAGATCCAAAACCATACCATATTATAGGGAATTTAGGTTTGCAGTGGTCGAATCACAAAATATCCATTAAGGATGATAAAAAAAGATTTTTGATTACTCTTAAAGATGTCGTATTAGATGGATTAAGGGAATTTCCTTCTGATGAGTTACTAAGAGAATTAAATGACGAATTGCAAAGAAGTATTTTAATGTGCACTGTCTAAGCCAAACAATAGCGTATAACTTTATCGTATAGCTATGAAATTTTATACTAGGTCATTTTGTGTAATTTTGATACATAGCTTGGCTAATGGGCATAAGTGGGTATTAGCCTCTATTTGTCTATAATAAAAAGTAATAAAAAGGTAAAATTATACCACTTGATTGTTAACTCATATCTCTTCGATTAAACTTCGCCACCTTCTCAAATATACCTTTATAAACAGGATAAATACCAAGGCTTAGTATTACAGATAGGAAGTAGTAAAATAAAATATCAAAAATTACGGCAATACTTCCAAATGAGAAAAATAGAAAGGTGATAAAAAATCCGAGGTTGGGTAAATTAGAATAGAGGATAAGACGACGTATATGCTTCGTGTTATTTCTATCTAGCATGATAAAATAATAAATTTGAATTCCCAGGCTTAGAAAAAAACCTACATAACAGGATAATGTCAATCTGCCTGAAACATATTTTTGAATGATAAATAATATGGCTATCGTTACAGGTAAGTAGATTATTTTTTTTAATGGGTATGTAAATGATTCAGAATAAGAAGCTAGTATCATGTAAAAAAGAATTAAAATTAATCCTATTTGCATCAGGTTCGTCTTTCCTCCTTTTTCTTTGGATTCAAATATTTTATCAAATTCTAATCTATAATTTTCCGGGAGTTTTACTGTTTTTAAATTCTCTATTGTCTTCAAAACATCTGATTGGCTCATGTTCTGCATTCGAATTGCAAAAGAAAGCATTCTTCTTTTATTTTTATGATATATCTTAAGCGGAGCGAGACTTTCTTTTTGTGTAGAAATATCTGTAATTGGGACAAACTTATTATCTCTATTTTTAATTCTTATTTCACTTAATGATCTTTCTGAGTTTCTATATTTTTCTGCAAACCGGACTCTTACATCTGTTTCTCTTTCGTTATATATAAACTTTGTTGCCACCCCTCCTTGTATTGCTAATTTTAAAAAGTCTCCCACCTCCGCATGGCTTAGTTTCGCTTTTAATAGTTTGTAATCATCTAAGATTAATGATAATTCTTCTCTTGGGGGTTTGTATCTGAGAACAACTTCGCTTACCCCTTTTATGCCTTTTGCTTTTTCATTTAGCTCTCTTACAATCCGGTCTAACTCATCGAGATCATTTCCAATCACGTCTATACTCATCTCTAACATGCTACCCTGGGAAGAGTCACTGGAGAAATACAGAAAAGCAGGACTTATATTGCCTACACTCGTCTTTAGAAAATTAATATATTCAGTATCGGTTACAACACCTTCTGCTATTTTTAAAATCAATAGAGAGTGAGAAGGCTCTACTTTTGCCATTACTTCCTCTATTCCTTTTAAACCGATTAGCTTCTTTTCTATCTTTTTTGTTGTTTCATTTGTAAAGTCAAACCCAGTACCGGAGGGTAATTCAATAAATGCAACAAGTTCTTTTTTATTAGTCGCAAAATCGGAATCCCTATCTATTGTAAAAATTATATATAGTCCATAGAGGATAATACCTATTAATACTATTCCATAGATTTTTTCTTTGTCTTTAATATCTTTTCCAAGTTCAGAGTCTAAATGAAATATTTTCTTTA
>JANMOF010000198.1:0-8028 GCA_031368925.1 Leptospiraceae bacterium | reverse complement strand
AAAAGAAAATTCATATTCACGACGAATGGAATTATCTTGGTATTTACAATTATTAGTCGTAAGCTCCATGGAAAAGCCTCTACCTGCATGACCAAGTGGTTTATAGTAGCGGATAACGATGTCTTCCGGGATTTTATCCGGAAAAGCATCCGCCGAAATCAGCGTAGAAAATAATAGAAGGCTAAGAATCAAAAAGTATTTCATAATTTCTAAGTAAATTCTAATTCCTACATTTTGTCAAGAGGAACTAAAGTCCTCTTTAACTTTCCTTTATTATTTCTTAATCGACACACAACAACGAATAAGAATTTATTCAATCTATGAAAAAGATTCCTTTGCTATTACTCGCATTACACTTGGTAACCACTTCTCTATTTAGTTTTGAACTAAAAAAAGGCGATGTTATTCTTGAAAAATTCAATCCTCCTCCCACTTATTGGGAGATTCCCGAAGGAAGTTGTGGTGAGGCTTGTATCTGGTCTATATCTCAATTTTTTAAAATCAATATTTCGCAAAAAGAAATCAATGCGATAGTGAATCCTCCCAATAGAGGAATTCATTCCGGTGAGATTTTAAAAATCCTAAAGAAACTAGAAATTCCGTTTACAAATATTTCATCTACTGTCTCTAGTCCCAGTCTATTTTTAAAAGAAAAAATTATTAAGAGCATTCAAGCGGGTAATCCTGTATTGCTCGGAGTAAAGATTTATCCGGATGAAAATCCTAAATGGGTTTGCGATCATTTTATTTTAATAGTAGGGTTTAACTCGGAAACAAAAGAGTTAATATTTAATAGCAACGAAGAGCGAAATCGAATAACACAGAGTAAACTCATAAATAAAAAAGATGGGTATTCTATTCTACATAAATCCAAGTATATCTATGCAATTCAAATCAATACTGGTGGATAATTTTTATTTTCCCGCATTTGATAAATATTTTTGCTTTAAAATAAAATACCATATTAGAATCTTGAATAAGATTTATTTAATAGACCTGTTGAAAAATTAACTAGCATAGCGTCAGTTCGAGCAGGGTCGAGAACTACAAAACGAAAAAGCTTCATTTATTAGTACTTCTCGACTATCGCTCGAAGTGACACTACGCTATTGTAGTCATTATGAATTTTCCAACAAGTTTAATTAAAAATTAATTCAATCAAGGAACACAATGAAAAATATACTTTTAGTTTTAATCCTTATAACATCTTTCAGCTATTGCAAAAAAATAGAAGAGCCCAAGCCTATAATCGAATCACCTGCTCCAATTGAACCCGAGCCAATAGCAGAAGAACCACCAACTACAAAGGAAATTCCAAATCCCACTATTCCAAGTCCCGCAACTTTTAAAAATATAAAAGAAGCAAAGGGAGATTTAGATGGTGATAAAGAAGAAGAGTTAGTCGCTGTCTATGATACCAAACGAGAAGGCGATTTAGGAACCGAACGCGAAATTCACATTTTTAAAAAGAAAGCGGATAAGTGGGATTTGCTTCATAAAAATATTAGCACTATATTACCAAGTCGGCATGGTGGAATGATGGGTGACCCGTTTGAAGATCTCGTTATTGAGAACGGAACACTTGTTATCCGACACTTCGGTGGTTCAAGGGAAAAATGGAGTTATACCCATCGCTATAGATTCCAAGAAGGTAATTGGTTTTTAATTGGGGCAACTTCTGATTCATTTATAATCTGCGAAGAATCTAGTTCTTATGATTATAATCTTTCTACCGGCAAAGTCAATGTAACCGAAACCAAAGAATCCTGCGATGGTGATGGCAACCCAAAAGGCAAACCAAAAGTAACCACATCTAGTTTTACATTGAAAGATAAAAAGTCTATTTTAATGGATGGATTTGTGCCGGGAAGCGGAGAAGTAAAGTTATCTAAGGAGAAAAGTTTTTACTTTTGACTAAATTCCTCCAAACCGCATTCCCACCATGCAAAGCAGCAACAATGCATAACAGAATAAAAGAAAAGATCCTGTTAAATAAATTTTTAACAGGATTTTTTTTTTCGTAGTCTCCTCTTTCCAGGGAATTACAACGAGGTTACTTCCGTATAGCCTTCCAACAAGTATCATTAAAATAGAAATCAAAATTGCTAAAGTAAAATTTCTTCCGTAACGAGTTGCAAGCGATTCCCAACTATTTATTCCACCAAAGTAGATTCCACGAATAATTCCAAGAATAATGGAAATTACCCCCATTATACCCAGAACAGAAGAAGTTCGTTTTTTGATCAAATTATTTAACGGAATTACTTCTAGAGAATTTAATTTTACAAAAGAAGGAAATAAGATAAAATACATGAATAGAAAACTACAAAGCCAAATAGTTCCCGTAAGAATATGGAGCACTTGTAATACTAAAAGAATTGTCATGACTTGGCAATCGACAGAAATGCTTTTCCTAAATATTGAATAATATCAGAAGCGATTAGGCTCTCTTCGCTCAAGTCCTTCACTGCTAAATCTCCCGTAAGTCCGTGAAGATAGACCCCTAGTATGCAAGCGTCTAACGGTAAATAGCCCTGAGCCAGAAGAGAAGTAAGAATACCCGTAAGCACATCTCCGCTCCCTCCTGTCGCCATACCTGGATTACCCGTTGAATTAAAATAAATATCGCCCTGTGGTGTGGCAATTGCGGTATGAGCACCTTTTAATATTATATATAGCTTTCTATCTATTGCGATTTTTTGTAATTCCTCTATACGGGCAAAATCGTCATTTACCTTTCCAACGAGTCTTTCAAATTCTTTTACATGTGGGGTTAATATGCTATTTGGCGGAATAATATCTAGTAGTTCTGGATTCTCGGCTAAAAGATTAATTGCATCTGCATCAATCACTACGGGCTTTTTAACTTCTTGTAAAATATTCCCGAGACAGGCAAGTGCCTTTGGACTTTTTCCAATTCCGGGACCGATACCTATTGCATCAGGTTGCAGACTTTCCCATTCAAGTGGCTCGATAGCTTTCTTTGATTTACCGCTTATTACCATTGCTTCCGGGGTAGATGTTTGCAGAATTTCAACTCCATACCTGGGAACTTGAATTGTAAGAAGTCCAACTCCTGAACGCAGACAAGCATTAGCCGCAAGGATGGCAGCTCCCATTTTACCATAAGATCCAGCGACTAACAAGGCTCTGCCGAAGTTTCCTTTGTGTGAAAACTTATCTCTCTTTTTATAAATGCTTTCAATTAAATGTCTATCTACCAGGTATTTATTTGTTTTTTCTTGTTCAATAAATTTTGCTGAAAGACTAATATCAACTAACTTCCACTTCCCTACACGGCTCGAATTTTCCGGTAATAAAAAAGCAAGCTTGGGAATCTGAAATGTTACCGTAAAATCAGGATTAACCACAACAGAATGATCAGTGGTTCTATCTGCATAAAGTCCAGAAGCAATATCTACAGAAACAATTCGTAAGCCAGATTGATTTATGTATTGAATTACTTCTTCTAATAATCCTTCCGGTTTTCGACTTAACCCCGATCCCAAAAGTGCGTCAATGATAATTGTATTTTTATCATCAGTATTTAATTGACTAGAATTAATTTCACCAATAGAACGAATCTCTTTTCGAACTACTCCTTGTGGCAAACGCTCATAATTCACTTTAAAATCTTCTGTCGTAGTTTCTGCATACCAAATTATATTTACTTCTACTGGATAATTCGCGTTTGCCAATAGCCGAGCAATTGCAAGTCCATCTCCCCCATTGTTTCCAAGTCCAGCAAAAATACGAACCGGATGCTCCAAGTCAAAATGAGCAGTAAACCATTTTACAAAAGAAAGAGATGCACGCTCCATCAAGCTAATAGACTCTATAGGCTCATTCGCAATTGTAAACGCATCTAACCTGCGGATTTGTTCTACGTTGAAAATTTTAATTGGATTCATAGCATTATTCTCTATTTTATTAAGGAATTAATAATCATTAACCACTCTCTCCATCATAACAATAAGGAGCAAATTCAAACATTTGTTTATGCCACCGACTCATAAATACAGCAAATGGCAAAGATATTGGAAATAAAATAGTATCCAATAGAAACGAAAATGGGACATCTATTATGTATACAGGATCATAACTAATACCATTTTCCATCATCATACCTACATCACACCTCGTCCCTGAATAAAAGACTGGAGAATTTTTCTTATTCCAATCTGGAATGCCAATAAGGGTTGCACAGTTTTGTAATACCAGAAAAGATACTACGATTAGCCCTGTAAAAGTTCTATCTTTCATACGCCTTACCGAGTTTAGCCGCTCTGAGGCATTCAATTATCTCATCCAAAATCGTGGGATCATCAATGGTAGAAGGAACCGAATACTCTTCACCGTCTGCAATTTTACGCATAGTTTTGCGTAGGATTTTACCGGAGCGAGTTTTAGGAAGTCGCTTTACTAAGAGCGCAGTTTTGAATGTAGCAATGGCTCCAATCTCCTCCCGGATAAGATGAATTAGCTCCTTTTCTAATTCTATAGGTTCATGCACTACTCCGTCTTTTAAGACTACGAAGCCAATCGGAACTTGTCCCTTCATTACATCCTCGATCCCAATGACCGCACACTCTGCAACCGCAGGATGAGAGGCTAAAATTTCTTCCATCTCACCTGTCGATAAACGATGCCCTGCAACATTTATCACATCGTCGATACGACCCATTACAAATAGATAACCATCTTCGTCAATGTAACCGCCATCGCCAGTAAGATAATATCCTTCGTATTGACTCAAATAGGATTTTTTAAAATTATCAGCATCTTTCCAAAGCGTAGGCAGACATCCTGGAGGAAGCGGGAGTTTAATAACGATATTCCCCTTCTGACCATTATTGACTTCGACTCCTTCTTCGTCTAAAATTTTTACATTAAAACCAAACATAGGCTTTGTCGCAGAACCAGCCTTAACCGCAACTGGCTCAACCCCCATTAAGTTTGCACAAATTGCATAACCGGTTTCCGTCTGCCACCAATGGTCTATAATAGGGAGTTCAAGTAAATCCTTCGCCCAATCATAGGTAGGCGGATCTGTTCTCTCTCCTGCAAGAAATAAATACTTCAAGGAACTAATATCATATTTATTCTTTAACTCACCGTTTGGATCTTCTTTTCGAATTGCTCTAAAGGCAGTTGGTGCGGTAAATAGTATATTAACCTTATGCTCTGAAATAACTCGCCAGAATGCGCCTGCATCGGGAGTCCTAACAGGCTTACCCTCATATAGAATCGTCGTGCACCCAAATAGAAGTGGAGCATATACGATATAAGAATGCCCTACTACCCAACCTACATCAGACGCTGCCCAGAATACATCACCAGGCTTAACGTTGTAAACCGCTTCCATACTAAGCTTCATTGCTACCGCATGACCACCGTTATCCCGAACTACACCTTTCGGTTTTCCAGTTGTTCCTGATGTATAGAGAATATACAAAGGATCAGTAGCGTCTAATTCTACGTAGCCTTCTGATTCAACATTAGCGATTACATCATGCCAGTAATGATCTCTTCCAGTATGCATTAAATCTTCCATATCCGGTCTCTGGTAGATCACCACATTCGAAGGTTTATGTGTCGCTTGGTGTATAGCTTCATCTAGCATTGGTTTATAAGGAATAATTTTATGAATCTCCACACCGTATGAAGCAGTGACGATTAATTTTGGTTTAGAGTCATCAATTCGAACTGCTAACTCATGAGGGGCAAATCCTCCGAAAACGACAGAATGAACCGCGCCAATCCTTGCACAGGCAAGCATGGCAATCACAGCTTCAGGAATCATCGGCATGTAGATAATAACCGTATCCCCCTTCGTGACAGAGAAATGTTTTAAAACTCCAGCAAACCGGGCAACTTCATCTCGGAGTTCAGAATAAGTATATTTTTTAATTTGCTTTGTAACAGGCGAGTCATAAATGAGAGCGGTTACATCGCCTCTACCTCTCTCAATATGATAATCTAGCGCAAGGTAAGAAGTATTTAATTTTCCACCTTCAAACCATCTGTAAAGACCATCTTTATCTTTTGATAAAATAGTTTTAGGTTCTTGAAACCAATGTATAATTTCGGATTGCTCTTTCCAGAATTGCTCTGGATTTTGAATGGATTCCTTAAATAAATCGCTGTATTTTCCCATGCTTTTTAAATTCCTCGTTATTACTAATAAAGAATTTAACAATACTTATCCGCAATAAAAATATAAATCTTATACATAAAAAAAGTTTATGATATTTATCATCCGTTTTTTATTTTTTCAGAAAGATTCATTTCTGGATATAAGTCAGGAAACCATCGCTCTATCGCTGTAAGTGGAAATCCAAGTCGCAATTTATCTTTATGATGCGAAGATACTAAAAGTTTTTTTTTGAGTAAGACAGATATGACTTCTCTTGCCATCCTATCCTTATATCCTGTTAGCTCTGCTGCTCGACTTCGTTCGACTTCTCCCATTAAAAATGCTTCCCTGAGTAAATAAAAACTTCCTTTGGGCAAACTCTTATTATTCACTTCTTCTTGAGTATAACGCTCTAAGCGTGGGATAAATTCATTTAGCCGTAAGATGGATGACATATAATCAATTTGATCGATACTCGTCTTTAGAAAAAAAATACAAAAATTTACAAGGTTCTTTTCGGATAAAGTCCCCCGTCCATCTAAATCTCCATGCCGGGGCTCGTCTGCTTCCATAAGAAGCTTTTTATATTCCTGCACATTTCGAGCAAGTCCGCGGGCAATCGACCAGAGAGAACTTCCGACACTTTCCTGTTTCAACATAGAATAGGACATTAGGCGTGTTACCCTCCCATTTCCGTCTAAAAAGGGATGAATCCATAATAATCTATGGTGAGATGCGGCTGCGGCTATTACCCGCTTTGGTTTAGTAAGCCTTTCTGGGTTATAGGCTTCCTCAAAGCGCTTCATAAAAGGAGAAAGATTTTCTTGCAAAGGAGGAAGGTGGTAACCCACTCGAACATTTTCCTTTCTTAACTCGCCAGGAATCACTTTAAATCTTTTTCCTGTTTCTGGATTATCTACCCACATAAGTTCATCCGGTAGGCGCTCGCAAAATTCTTTATGTAACCAGGTAATATATTTTTCAGTTGCTGGGTAATTGCTAGGTGCCTCACCCTCATCAATCATTCTCTGCACTTCAATGTGAGCGATAGCCTCTAGTTGTAGGTTTCTCTTTTCTGGCTCATGCGAATAATCTCTAGTTAACGCTCGCTCAATATCCCAGGGATGCGTATTATGCCCTTCAATTAAATTGGAATAATAGCAATTTAGGGAGCGCACTAAGTCTCCAACTGATCCCTGCACAATAGGACTAATTTGACTTGCAAGGGCACTTGATTTTTGAACCAACTCGAAAACAAGGTTATCTATTGTGACATAGTCTCTTTCCGGTAGCATCGGCTCCATCAGTCCAGTTGGTTCGTAGGTCATTTTCCATCCCTTTTTGCCGGTTTTTTTGCCGGATATTCTAGTTATCATACAAGGCACAATCAAGCAATAAAATCAATAGAAAATCAACCCTTTGCCAGATTTTTTGCCAGATTTTTTGCCAGATTAAATTGGCTCAATTTTTAAACAAAAACGCTTTATTGGAAACGAATGCTTTTTGAAAATAAAAATATGCTAGGAAGTATTAGCTGAAAATAGAAAGTTAATTTTAGGCTTAGCAAAAACTGAAGTATGCAAATCCATAAGAATACGATCCTTTATTTACTATTAGCCTCTATTTTTTTATTGCTAAAATTATTTTACATCCAAGCGGATAATTCTAGTTTGGCGTTTTTATTAAACCCAACCAGCTTTAGCATCGAGCTTGTTACAGGATCCAATTCCGTTTTCATTCCTGAACTCGGCTTCTTTCATAAAGATCTAAATTTACTCATTGATAAATCATGTTCTGGATTTAATTTTTGGATGCTCTGTTTTACATTATTTAGTTTTATGATTATTCAAAGTAGGCTATTTAAAATGAAATTCTTTATTTTACCAACGATC
>JANMOF010000175.1:0-9258 GCA_031368925.1 Leptospiraceae bacterium | reverse complement strand
TTGATGCTGAGGTGCCGAGCCTCGGAAATTATACATTTAGAATTTTAAGACCAACAGGAATTCAAGAATTAGAAAAATCAATAACTGCTGATGGAGAAGTCGTTACTCTCTATACAGATAAAGCGCCTAAGCCTAAAGGTGGGATTGAAGTAGAAGGACAAAAAGACAAAACGATTTTATCTAGATACAAAGTTCGTTACGATGAAATTAAACGTATGCCAGGAACATTAGGTGAGGCTCTTAACGCATTACAGACATTACACGGAGTATTTGCTCCGCCTGCATTCGGAGGAAATAACGGTGGTTGCTTTGGTGGAATCGTAATTCGTGGTGCCGATTGTCGCACAAATACTTATCTCTATGATGATTTACCAATTTACTATGCCTACCATTTTGATAGCATAAACTCTGTTATCCACAATGATTTAATCAAAACTATAGACATTTACACAGGTGCGTATCCGGCTAACTTCAATAATGCTACTGGTGGGGTTGTAGAAATTGAATCAAATGAAACTGCAAAAAAAGCAACTGGTTCATTCAACATGTCTTTTCTTCTCGGGCAAGCAATGTATCAAACTCCACTATTCAACGGCAAAGGATATTTAGCCGCAGGTGGAAAAATTGGTTACCTTGATAAGACTTTTGGTTCAATCGGTTTAGTTCCAGATGGGATTCGATTACCCCAATACAATAGCTCCAATGTAAAATTCATTTATAATTTCAACGCGCAACACCAAATTTCTTTTACATCGCTTACTGCTCTCGACGGATTTGTTTTGAAGGCACCCGGGGGCTTTGGCTCCAATGATCCCACAAAAGAACCATTAGCCGCTGTTGCCGGAGCAAGTGTTGCAGCAGGACAGGGATTTCGCACGATGGGACTTCGTTACACATGGACTCCTAATACAAAGTTTAGTAACCGGATAACACTGATTAACTACGAGCCATTCAACAACACGAACGTCCAGTTTGGATCACTCGAAGCAAATTTCAGAGCAAGCGCTCCTTATGTAGGAGTAAGACAGGATTTAGTTTGGAATCCTGCGAACTTCTTAAAAATTGATTTGGGAACGGAAGGAAGGGTTATTAACTACAATATAACAGGTTATAGCTTCAGGCAAAAAGATCCAAATAATTTTTCTCCAAATCCATACGACTTAACAAACCCCGCTTTTGAAAAGGCAGATATTTCCCAAAAAACAAAGACAAATTATTTTAACGCATACACTACGTTTCACTTTACGTTTGGAAATTTCAAATTTGAACCGGGTTTCAGGCACGATTACATTGACTACTCCAAGCAAGGTGCAAACGGACCTAGGTTCATGGCTTCCTACAAAATAAATGGTATTTTAAAAGGAACTACTGTATTTGGCGGTGCTGGGGATTATAACCGTTACCCGTTCTTCGACCCGGCAATTTCTCGTGAATCAGGAAACCCAAATATTCAATTTGAAAAGGCTCGCAAATACGGTGGTGGTATCGATCAACAGATAACAGAAGAATGGTCTATTAAAGGTGAGTTATTTAAACAAGAATTTACAAATACAATTGTAAGTGACCCTTATATTTCAGATGCGTATGGATTAAATCCAGATAAATACCAACGACTACAAAAACCAGTTGTGACTAACAAGCCGTTAAACTATTCCAATAGCGGAACGGGTTGGTCTCATGGATATGAACTTTATATTAAGAAAGCAAATCGTCCAAATTCTAAAGATTGGTTTGGTTGGATTTCTTATACATGGTCACAATCGTTTCGCAACAATAATATTTACAATGCAGATTACGATCCGAATAGAAATAGAATCTTAAGTGGAGACGAACAAAGATTACGCGCACTTTACCCAAACTCTAAAGAGTTAATCTTTGATAGTGATGTCACTCATTTACTCAGCATTGTATATGGATGGCGCCTATCGGAAGAATACCAAATTGGAGGAAGATGGTTCTACCGATCGTCTACTCCTTATACTCCGGTAATTGGAGATGATGGCGGACAATTTAAAAATCCTTACAACAATCAAATCTATTGGAATCCGAAGTATTCGACTAATCCTTATTCAAACGATTATGTAAACTCAAGAAGGCAGCCATCTTATCACAGATTTGATATTCGAATTGATAAGTTCTTAAGTTATGAATGGGGATATGTCAATCTTTACCTCGAGATCATAAATATGTATATCCGTAAAAATGTCACTGGAGAAAGTTTTAATACGACAGCTCCCTACTCCAAAACAAATCCTGTAGCGCAAAATGACTTTTTTACTCTTCAACTTCCGAGTGGAATGTTAATTCCTTTTTTCAATGTAGGTATGGAGGTAAGGTTCTGATGTTTTTTAGAATTCTATCTATTTTTGCTTTTCTCTTTTCATTTTCTTGTGGACAAAAAAATGAAAAGAATAATCAAGATTTATTTGCACTTCGAGTACTTTTAGAGACTGCAACAAAAGCAAAACCAAATCCACAGCAGGCTTGTATCGATGCGATGCGATCGGACGAAGCTTGTATTTTAACGGCTTCCGATGTAACTACAGGCTCGATTACAGAAACAACTCTGTCTTTTCAATTAAGCAGTGGGAAATATACAACTTACTCAGACCTCTGTGCAAACAATTTATATATGTATCCATTACCCGCTAATTTTGTAACTACTAATAGTGATGCAATTCGAGAATGTTATTTTAAATGTGATAGAAGTTACTGGCAAACAAGAAAGAATCTAAATATTTGCACAGGAACTACTATTACCATGACCTCTGGAATTTTTAACGATAGTGGGACAACAAATTGTAAGAGAAACTGCTCCTCTGCGACAAGCAACATCCCATGATGAATGAAATTTTAAAAAACCTAGTGTGAAAAAATGAAAATAAAAAAAGATAGTAAAATAAATGAAAAGAATCGAAATCATAGAATAACTTTAAAAGGAAAAAAAGATGGAACAACTTGTTGATATTGGAGAAACACTCATATTTATCTTAATGGGATTGGCAAGCATATTAGCATTGGCAGTAGGATTTGAAAGAGCAGTCGTATTTTCTAAATTTGCAAAAGGTGGAGAACTGAGCATCAAAGCAATTATAGAGAAACTTAGAAAAAAAGATATAAAGAGTATTGAAGAATTACCTCAGAATCCATCAAACGTATACTCTCGCTTTGCAGGGTTTTCCGCAGAGCATTATAATGACGGGCAAGAAGCGTTAGGCGAAATGATGGCTGGCAAAATGATAGAAGAACGAATTCAACTAGAAAGACGTCTTCCAATTCTTTCCACTCTAGGAAATAACGCTCCCTTTTTAGGATTACTCGGAACAGTGCTTGGAGTTATCAAAGCATTTAACGGACTTGGGACTCTTGGAAATTCTGGAGCCGAGGTAGTGATGAAAAGTATTTCGACAGCCCTACTCGCAACGGCTGCCGGTTTATTCGTAGCAATTCCAGTTGTGATGGTAAATAACTATTTTTCCAAGAAGCTAAAAGTGATTATCCAGAACCTGGAAATTATCTCAAAAGAATTCATAGCAAGTTACAACCGAAAATAGGGAGGCAGAATTATGGCAATGTCAGCACAATCAGGCGATGATGATGAAATAAGCAATATCAATATTACCCCCATGGTGGATGTAATTTTAGTATTGCTCGTGATCTTTATGGTAACGGCAAATTTTCTGAAGAAAGAGTCGATTAATATCAATTTGCCTAAAGTCCAGGCGGCTGAGGCTAATGTTAAAAAGTCTACCCAGCTTGCAATTACAAGAGATGGAAAGTTACTCTTAGAAGGGCAATCTACCACAGAGAAGGAATTATTTGCCAACTTAGAAAGAGAAGCAAAATTTAGACCTAACATGCGCTTAACTCTTTCGGCTGATGAAAACCTTTCCTATGGCACTATCACAAAGCTAATGGGTATTATTCGCAAGGCAGGAGTTACCCAAATTGCACTCTCTGTAAAGAAATAGATTACTATGAAAGAGAAGATTAAAAAAATTATAAAAAATAATTTATTTGGGACGATGTTGTTTCTTTCTATCTTCCTTCACTTTAGCGTTTATGCTGCCTATTATATTTCGACTATCATTGAGCCAGAGGAAATTGATTCCGATAGCATTAAACAAGATGTTGACGTTAACTTTGAAGAAATTCCACCTGAACTAATCGGCGGAACCTCAAGCCCCGCACCTGTCGAAAAACAAGAATGGGTAGAAGGAAAAAAAGAAACAGGTGATGACCCAATCATGGAAGACATCAATATAAATGCAGTTTCTGGAAATGGAACGGATAAGGACGGTTATCTCTTCTCCTTTAACGGCGACAAAGTCCCTACTCCTATTATTGATTTTGATTTAAAGCAATTTTTTCCAGCAGCAGCTAAATCCGCAAACATAACAGAAAAGACAGTTGTCATTCTAGTGCAAATTGATGAGACCGGTGCCCTCAAAAGTGCAAAGATTGCATCCGGCAAGGCAGGCTATGGTTTTGATGAAGCAGCAATTAAGATTATTAACATGGCACGCTTTTCGCCTGGCTACGTCGCAGGTAAGCCAGTGAAAATGTCGCATCGTGTTCCAATCAACTTTACACTGGATGAATGACGGGAACAAATTCTATTAGCCGCTTAGCAAGTAGTTCAAGAAAAATTGCTTGCTAAAAATTTCATTCCTGTCAATATAAAACAATGTCTCAATTACAAAAACTCTTAAACGCACATATTGAATACGAAGTCGCAGAATGGAAAGGCGAAAACCTAAAGAAGAATCTAAAAGCAGAAGTTGAAAGCTTTTATGATGCGATAAGCGATATAGAAGCAGAGAAATTTATAGATAAGAAAACGATTCTTGGTTTTGCAAAATCCTATGTGAATTCTAGAGAAATCGAAAAAGAAGCGGAAGATTTAGTTTTATCTTTATCAGAAACAGCACATAAACTCATCGGTGGAAACCAAGAACCATTAACCTCACTTTTTACAAAAGGCATTTTTGAAGAAAGTATGAACATGGGAATGGGCATGAAAGAACTTCGTAAAGATATAATTCATACCGTAATCAACTCCCCCGTTTACACAAAAATGATTTCTAGTGTGATGTTTAATGCGATTGCTGACTTTGTGGGCGGAGAAAATTCCTTTGCGAAAAATGTTCCAGGGGCATCTTCCTTATTTAAAATGGGGCAAGATTTTTTAGGAAATATTCCCGGGATGCAAGCAGGAATTGAAAAGAACCTAACGGCATTTATCCAATCAAACCTACAAAATTCCCTAAAGCAAAGTGAAAAACTTTTAAACCAAGAACTAGATTCTAAGACTTCAAAAGAACTGACAGATGAAATTTGGAATTTTATCAGCACAAAAAAAATCTCCGACTTACAGCATTATGCCGACAAAGAGGACATTAAAAAAATTATACACCTTTCAAAAACGGAATGGAATCATATCAAATCATCCCCTCTTCTAATTCAAATCTTAGAGAGTCATATCGACGTAATCCTCACTCGCTACAAAGGAAAGAAAGTCAAAGAGCTATTAGCTTTATACAAGATTCAAAAATCAGACATCACGGATAATCTTAGTAATCTGTTACATAATTATATATTGCTACCACAAATTCAGCATCACCTACAACAGCGAATTACTCTAAGGCTAGAAGGATTTTATAATTCGGAGAAAGCTAAAAGTATTTTGAGTTAGTTAATACATCTAACATTATTATGATACTGTTTAGGTATATGAAGAATAGCCCCTACATTTAGGACTACTGCCCAGGCTCGCTCGGTATCAGATTCATCGTTAGTCCAATACCAATTAGCCTCCCATTTTTTAAATTCGCGAGATTTGTAGAGGGAAAGAAGTTCTTTCTTTGTAGGCAGACGCATTCCAGCAACTTTGCATTTTTCGATTGCGGACTTCCAATCGAGGCTTCCTTGCTCTTTTCCCCAATTCAAAGAAGGCGACTCTCCAAAGAGACAAAAAGAAAGTAAGATACTAAATAAAAGAACACGACTCATAATGCTCCATTTTTTATCATTATTAATTTTTAGCAAATTAAACATTTTCATATATACATATTTTCCTTGTTCCATCGAGCCTAATTCTAAAAATTGTAGTATTGATTCATGACAACATAGTCTTTTCTTTTGTGAAGAAATAATTGTGTAAGACGTTTTATCAAGGATGCCATAAGCGTATGGGAACAAACTTCAAAAACACACTCATCATTCTGCGTGGGTTACCCGGTAGCGGAAAATCAACATTAGCCAAAATTTTATCGGAAGGCGGGAAATATCCCGTTCATTCGATTGACGACTACTTTACAAATTCCGAAACAGGAGAATACAAATTTGATTTTCAAAGAAATCATCTCGCATATAAAAATTGTGAAGAGAAAACAGAAATTAGTTTAAAAAATAATATCGAAAAAGTTTTTTTAGACAATTGCTTTACTCTCGAATGGGAAATGGAACCTTATTTTAAATTAGTAGCAAAATATAATTATAAAATGTTTATAGTGACTGTTGAAAACCGGCACAAAGGAACAAACATTCATCAAATAGCAAATGACCAATTAAAAAAAATGGCAGAAAAATACAAAGTAAAACTATTGCCTTAGATTTTATCTTGCCTTTAAAATAGTATCCTCTTTTACTAGAAATAATTGCAAAAAATATGCAAAAGGTTAAAAAGCCCGCGACAGCGAACCCACCGTTAGGTGTAACCCACCCTCAGCGCGGGGAACGCTGAATTTTAAAAAATGGAATAATATATGTCAAATAAGCACGAACAAAAAGAATTCGAATTAAAATCTATCAACAATCTTTTGGGTGTGCATGGAAGCGAGTTATCGTTTCTAGAAAAACTAGAACCAGAAGAGATAAACAAACTCCGAAATCAAATCATTCTTTTCTCGCAAGAGAGTCAAAAAGATATTTGGGTTCCGATGGCTAAAGTAAGTAAATTTAT
Source organism: Leptospiraceae bacterium (assembly GCA_031368925.1). Lineage (GTDB taxonomy): Bacteria > Spirochaetota > Leptospiria > Leptospirales > Leptospiraceae > UBA2033. Next base: position 2,294 of record JANMOF010000175.1, on the reverse strand, counting down.
GCCAAACTTTCTAAACGCAAAAGTTGCAGAAGATATTTTAGGTCCAAGTATAACAGCTAATTTTTCTTATCACCTACATCCAAAAGATGCACTGGGAATAGCAGGACATTTTTCCATAAAATTCTTTTGCGATGTATTAGAGCATCTCGTTCCAGAAAAAATTGAACCGATGATAAACCAATCACCTTTCGACTTGATGCGTCGAGCGGTTAATGAGCTTTTAACCAGGAGAAACTATTTTCTCATTGGAAGCTTGATTGATTATACTCCTATTGATTCAGTAGAAAAAATAGCAAGAGGAATTGAAAACCTCGGAGAGCTAATCTCTATTACCTACAATGCGCGTGATAAGGCGAGAGTATTAAATTTATTCAAACGCTTTGATGATGCAAAGATTTACGGAGTAATGGTTGCAGGGTTAAATGGCAATTTGTCGGATGAAATTAAAACTATTTACGAACATGCAGATGAAGAATTATTAGAAAAAACTAGACGGATCATCCAGGCAAAAGATCCATCTCTATTAGAAAAATATAATATTATGATAAGTCATTTTGAAAAGGATTAAAATTAGGAGAATATATGAGCCAAACAATAGGTAGTAAAAAATATACGTTAGACAGTCTAGCTGAAATGAATTCAGACGACTTAGATTCACTGTATCGCCAGGGAACAGTTCCTGATGATTTTCGTTCCGTTCACGGTAAACCAAAAGGAAGAATGTTAACTGTTCGTCCAACAGATGGGACGCCCGTGTTTCATGCATTGAAACAAATATCTGCACACAATGCATTTCCTTGGGATGGAAAAAGTTTTTCGTATTCAGGAAAACAAACCGGACAAGGGATTAATCGTGTTAAGCTGCTCTTTTCTAATTTCGATTGGTTCCCATTTGAAATCAGAGTGGAGCCTTCCGTGATCGACAACAAGCCTTGTATTTTTCTAGATTATGAACAGCCTGAAAATCCTTGGTTTGTAGCAAAGATTCACGATGAGATAAGAGAAGTATCTCCTGGTATCTACATGGGTCCTGCTATGTGGAAAGAAGATAAAGCAAGCCCAATTTTAGTTCTTTGGTTTGCATTGGATTTTAATAATCAAACGGTGTAACTACCTCTCCCCCGATATGTAAGAAGTTGTAGCGCATTACGGTTGTAACCCCCTCTCCTAGCTTTCCCCTTTCGCAAAGGGGTTAGGGGATTTTAGGAGAGGGGGAATTCTATAATATACCCGAAATACTATAAAATCGGGGAGAGGTAGAGATTAGGTAAGCTTAAAACGGAGCAGTATTATCTATACTACCGTTCACTGTGTTCGTTCCTGCACTTGATGTAGAAGTTCCAGTTCCTGGAGTTCCATTTCCCCATTGTGCGTTGAGACTTGTTAGGCTCGTTGCACTTGTTCCTGTTGGAATACCTGTTCCTTTAAAAATATCAAGTCCGGCCACTACTCCGGCCACTACTCCGCCCACAGTCACAGCATCAAAATTTGCCGCATAAGTAGTATTAGCCGTAGTTCTTGTAGATGATAAGAAAGATGTGCTGTTTTGTAGAGCATCAAACGCAGCCTTGTTTGCATCAGTCGAATCCAAACTTTCTACACCATACAAACTCACAGTGCTTCCCGTTACGCTGAAGTAAGCAGGATTCTTGATGTTAGTCAAGAAGTATACATCCTTTGCATTTACAGAAGGATTGATTGAATCCAGACACGTTTTTAAATTGGCGACGGTTGTTACCCCTGTAGCAGTCCCGCCAATTGGATTTCCATTCGTTGGAGTCAGTATCACGTTAGGATTCGCACAACTTCCACCAAGACCTTGAACAGTAGAAACGGTCGTGCTGTTAGCAAAAATAAAATTAGTCCAAACTTGCCCGATATTTCCCATTGCAGTGTTTGCATAAATAGAAGTTGTATTATCACTTGTCAGAGGAAACGCAGCATTAATCACTGCTTTAGTAGAATTTCCAATAGCAGAAAACACATACGCTCTATCAGCCGCAGTTACACCTGTTGCATTTGGGTTGTAATTCTTTACTGTATAAGTCCCATCCATAGAAGTAACACCATTCACTTCTTGTACAAAAAAATGAGCGTTATCTGTATAAGTGGTTCCTATATTCTGTAGGATAACAACCATTGTGCGCGTATTTGTGGTTGCATTATAATTAAAATTTATATACGCTTTAGAAAGAGTTGTAGCGCCAGTCGTAGAAAGATAACGAACGAATACAAATCCATTAATATTCCCAGAAGCAGTGCTTCCTGTATAATTCATCTCAATTGCTTTATTG
>JANMOF010000177.1:0-17074 GCA_031368925.1 Leptospiraceae bacterium | reverse complement strand
GAGAGAAGTCAAGTAGCTGCAAATGAAATTTCTGATCTCGCTTCTTCTAGTGTTCAGATTGCGGAAACTGCGGGTAAGCTCATTGGAGATATTGTTCCATCAATTCACAAGACAGCAGATCTTGTTCAAGAGATTGCAGCGAGTTCATCTGAACAGGCTTCTGCAGTAGGACAAATTAATAAAGCAATTACACAGCTAGATTCTGTCACTCAACAAAATGCTTCTGCATCAGAAGAATTAGCTTCTACATCAGAAGAGCTAACCGGGCAAGCGGAAGCGCTTCGTATGGCGATGACTTTTTTTGTAACTGATGATGAAGGAAATTCAACTGTAGCCGCTTTGAAGAATATAAAAAAGCAATCGACGATTAAGCCTAAGCAAATTCAAAAGAGCATTACTCGATTAGATACTAGCGGTGATTTTGAAAAATTTTAGGTGAGATATATGCAAAAGAAAACTATTGATGAAACCCAATATCTCACCTTTCTTTCTGGTTCAGAGGTTTTCGGTATTGGAATATTGCATGTAAAGGAAATTAAGGAATACGCAAGTGTAACCACAATACCTATGATGCCTGAATATGTTAAAGGTGTTATAAACCTCCGTGGAAATGTTGTGCCTATTATTGATTTGCCGGTTCGGTTTGGTCGGGATAAGAGCACTATATCGAAACGAACTTGCGTTATAATAGTGGAAGTTGAGCATGAAGAAGAATCTATTGATATTGGAATTTTAGTTGATGCTGTAAATGAAGTGATAGACATTCCTTATGGTGCCATTGAGGCTGCTCCGAGTTTTGGTTCTAAGATTAGAACTGAGTTTATTCATGGAATTGGCAAACTGGAAAATCAATTTGTAATTCTCTTAAATGTCAACAAAGTTTTATCGGTTACAGAGCTTTCTTCAATCGAAGAGCAGGTAAACCTGGAGGTAAATAGCTAGTAGCCGTTCTTATGGAAATTCCAGTGCTTAAGGATAGAGAGTTCAAGTTTTTTCAAGAACTAATTTTTGAATTGGCAGGACTCAGTATGAGTTCTGCTAAAAGACCTCTCGTGGGAAATAGACTGGCGACAAGGCTCAGGTATTTTGAATTCGATTCCTATCAGGAATATTGTGATGTATTAGCAAGAAAAGAAAATGATGCTGAGCGGCAAATATTCATTGACCTCTTAACTACGAACGAGACTAGTTTTTTTAGAGAACCTATTCATTTCGATTTTATGAAATCTCATATTTTGAATAAGGAACCGTTAGCAAATCCATTTAGGGTTTGGAGCGCCGCATGTTCTTCGGGCGAAGAACCCTACAGTATTGCAATGCTTTTAGAAGACGAACTAAAAAGCGGTAAATGGGAATTAACTGCATCTGATATAAGCTCGAGAGTTTTAGAAAAATCTATGAAGGGTTTATACCCGATTGATAAGTCAGAAAAAATTCCGGGCTACTATCTAAAGAAATATTGCCTCAAAGGTGTAAAGTCTAATGAAGGTTTTTTTAAAATATCAGATTTGATTAGGAATAAAATTCATTTTCTTTCCCTTAATCTAAATGAATCATTTCCAAGTTTAGGAAAATTCAGTATAATTTTTCTGCGAAATGTAATGATCTACTTTAATAAAGAAACGAGAATCAAACTTATAAATAAAATGTCGGCAGCATTGAATCCTGGAGGGTATTTATTCATAGGTCATTCCGAGACATTACTAGAAATAACGGATAAGCTTGTAATGATACGACCAACGATTTATAGGAAAAAATGAATTTACCTGAACACATACTAGAAATATTCTTGATGCCGGGAGATTTTTTTTGGGGAGACTCATCTACTCGAATTAGAACAATTCTGGGATCTTGTATTTCTATTTGTCTCTGGCATCCTGTAAAAAAACAGGGGGGTATGTGTCATTATATGCTACCAACAAGAAATATAAATTTGGATGCGGATAACATAAAGTTAAACGGTAAATATGGTGATGAAGCCTGGGAGTTATTTTTGAGAGAAATCTGGAAGACTAACACAAAGCCTTCTGAGTATCTTGTCAAATTGTTTGGCGGCTCCAATATGTTTACCCCAACTGAAAAAAGCATCGCAGATATGGGTGTTGGAACTAAAAATATTGATCTTGCTCGTCGCATTATTAGTGAGTTCAGGTTGAATTTAGTTTCTGAGAATTTGGGTGGTAATAAACCAAGAAGAATTCACTTTGATGTATGGAGTGGGAATGTTTGGCTTAAGAGACAGGAGAGTGAATAATTGAAAAAAATTCAAATTGCGGTTATAGATGATTCGGCACTTGTTCGTCAGGTGTTTACTGAAATTATTAATGCGGAACCGGAGTTCAGCTTGCTTTTTACAGCATCTGATCCAGTATTTGCACTTGATAAAATGAGAAGTGCCTGGCCTGATGTTATCATTCTAGATGTTGAGATGCCTAGAATGGATGGAATTACTTTTTTAAGAAAGATTATGCAAGAACATCCTACGCCTATTATAATGTGTTCTACTTTAACTCAGGCGAATTCTCCCACTCTAATGCAAGCGCTTCAGAATGGAGCAATAGATGTTTTTACAAAGCCGTCTGTGGGTCTAAAAGATTTTCTGTCTGATTCAAAGCGGCTCTTTATAGATGCGATTAAAGCAGCTTCTGTTTCAAATTTGAAAAAAATGAATATTCGAAGCTTTCAGCCTAATACTAAGCTTGTGCCAATCCTAGATGCTGATTATCCGAAAGTTAAATCATATGTATCCGCAGATTTAACGACGACAGATAAAGTAATTGCAATTGGAACTTCAACGGGTGGTACTATTGCTCTAGAATATATCCTTACCCAGTTAGAAGTAAATTGTCCGGGTATCGTAATTGTACAGCATATGCCGGAAAAGTTTACGGCAGCGTTTGCAGAAAGGTTGAATAAGCTTTCTAAGATTGAAGTAAAAGAAGCAGCAGATAGAGATAGGGTTATGCCTGGCGTTGCACTTATTGCACCGGGTAATAAGCATATGTCGCTCAAGAGAAGTGGTGCACAATACTATGTAGAAGTCTCTGATGGACCCCTTGTTAGTCGTCATAGACCATCAGTCGATGTTCTTTTTCGTTCTGTGGCGAAACATGCAAGTTCTAATGCTGTAGGTATTATTATGACAGGGATGGGGGATGATGGGGCTAATGGCATGAAAGAAATGCATGATCAGGGAGCATTTACAGTCGCACAAAACGAAGAATCCTGTGTTGTATTTGGAATGCCCAAGGAAGCCATTAAAAAAAATGCCGTTGATAAAATTATCTCTCTCGAAGAAATTCCGTCAATTATTATGAAATACAGGTCAATATGAGTAAATCAATTTATCGCAAAGAAGAAATTATCCGTCCGGAAGGAAGCTTGGGCTTTATAATTATTTCTTTTACACTGGAAGACGTATATTATAAGGTGAAAGAAAGTTTAAGTAAGAAATTTTCTGAAATACTTTATGAAAGTATTCAGTTGGATGCATGGATACCATCGCCTGCAGAGATTGGATTTAATCCACCCGGAAATAAATCACGTATCCTTTCATTCAAACAAAGAATTAATAGAGAAGAACTGCCAGAGATAAAAGAAAAATGCATTCAGATTGCAAACACATTTCTTAAATTAGACACCTCGATAAAAATAATTCCTGGTTATCAAACTCTTTATAACACTATTATTGCATCAGTCACAGATGATTTTCACAAAATTTATTTATTTCATGGTGTATTCGCCGAGGTCGTTTATAAATATGAGAGTCGGCAATTACAAAATACAGAAACTGCACCATTGTTTTTCTCGAATAATGAGGTGATCTATTACTTCACTAATTTGCGAGAATACTTTAATCAATCAAAGCAGATAAAATAGGATGTGAAGAAACTAAATGCAAAAGTTATTTAATTTTAATATTCGAAGTATAATTTTTATTTTTACTTTCCTAGCGGTTACTCTTTGTAAACCACCGGAGTTAAAAGTAAGTTCTATTGAACTATGTGAAAATTTTAACAGTGAAGGAATTTGCCGTGAAAAATTAGAAAAAACCCACACTTACAATTTATCAATAACTCGATCGAAGAAATTTGAAAATTGGGAGTCTCTAAGCAATTATATGTATTTTCATTCCAGGCAAACACCTGGTTTTATTGTGAGGTTCAATCGAAAATTTACAATGACTGAAAAAGAAATTTTCCACAAAGCATACAAGGCTAGATACGAGTTTTATGGATCAAGCGGTCATATGGAAGGATTTGAGGTTGGAGAAAATTGGGTAGGATCATTCCAATATTTAGGTAGTATAATAAAAGATAGGCAGAGACTATTTAAAGAAGAGAGAAGCTTTCCCTATATGGAAACACTCTTTCCTGCTAGCCTTAAATTTTCTTTTGACTCATCTTTAGGAAAGGGAGATATAGCTACAGAGATAAATGTAATTTTGCAATACACCGAGTAGAGTTTTCTCTTTCCAAAAAATTGCGCGAAGTTTTTCATTGTGATACTAGGAGAAAAGTGTCGCTATATGAAATCAAATGCAAAGGTCAATATTGTTGTCTTAATTTTTATTTTATTTGCTAGCATTTTCTTTTTATTAAATCGAGTCATTTGGCAAAACCTCTACTTATTTTCGAACAGCGATTTATTATATCTTCCATCATTTGTGCGCGATTTTTGGGAAGGAATTTATAACTGGAGGTTATGGGTATTAACCCCTGCACCGTATTTTTTTCCTGACATGGTTTTTTTCTTTTTAATGAGTTTTTTTACCTGTAATTTATTTTTGTCTTTCTTTTTTTATTCAATCGCTTTTGCCTTGTTATTAATCTATTCAATTAGTTCAGTGTTTCGCATAACGGAGGAATATTTTTCCTTTGCTCGAATAGCAAAAGCGGTTACTCTTAGTTTTGCTCTGTGGGTCGCTCTGATTTCCCGGTACCCGGAGGACATCGCACTTTTTTTACTTCCATCCTATCATGCAAGTTCTATTTTATTTGCCCTGCTTTTATATTCCCTGCTGTTCAAAACGAATACTAGAAGAGGAATTTTATTATTTGTGATTGTATCAACACTCGCAATTATTTCAGATAAGCAAATCATCTATACATTTTATTTACCGTTTCTATTGGCATCCTTTACCCTAAGAACCAGCACAATGGAAAAATACTATTTAAAAACAATAATATATTTTGTGCTAAGTTTCTTATTTGCTACATTCATTTTAAATTTACTTTCTGTGATTGAAATCTTTCAAATTCCAAGTATACCTGTATGGACAGAGTTAAAGAAAAATATTTTTCAAATGAAAGGAATTGAAAATATCAACAAAATCTTCCCTGAGGTTGTTCAATTTTTTCAGGACTTCTATACTGACAAGTTAATCTTTTTTTTACTTTTTCTTATTTCAATTGGTTTAAATCTGTATTATTCGTTTCAATTTTCGAAAGCTAAATTTGGTATTCGATTATTTTCGCGGTTTGTTTTATTTCTCTATTTCTTCTCCCTATTTTCGCAAATGTTCTTCGGGGTTTGGGGTGGATTTAGATATGTATGGGGATTGTATTTATTTCCTTACCTTTCAGTTTTATTTTATACGGGTAACTTGCTTAGTAAAATGTTGATAGATAGAAATTTTAGTAGAGTAGGGGCTATTCGTCGTTACCTATTTATACTTTCTAGAAATAATACACGATCTCAAGTATTTTTCTTCACTACTGTGTCAATCTTTGTTGGACTAATTGTAATTTTATATTTTATAAATGGGACTAGTAAGATTACAATTAACAATCCTTATCCACCGTTTGTTTCCTGTCTCGATGGATTACAAAAGAAATATAATTTGCATTATGGACTTTCTGATTATTGGAATGCAAAGCATATTCGCTATTTAGCGCACGATAGCTTAATCGTGAATCAAGTATTTACTAATTTAGAGAAATACGATTGGATTCACAATCGAGATTGGTATACTAAGGATAAGCACGGTAATCCGATTACCTACAATTTTATAATTCTAGAGAGACTCGATCAGGAGATTATCGCAAAACGTTTTGGGATACCTACGATACGAGAAGAGTGCGAGGGAAAAAAAATTCTTATTTATGAGAAAGGATTTAGTTATTAACAAAAAGAATTATGCTCGAAGGGGGACTTGAACCCCCACACCTTGCGGCACAAGCACCTCAAGCTTGCGTGTCTACCAATTCCACCATCCGAGCGGGTAAGGTCAGGATTATTCGGCTATAAATTTTGTAAAGAATTTTAGCCTGAATATTTTCCTACTTAATTCCAATTTCTCGTGCAGCAAGACTACCTTCTAAAATTGCACGCTTGGCATCGAGTCCTGTAGTTTCTTTGGCGCCACCGATTACAAAGATTTGTTTTTCAGGATGATTTTCTTTATAAGAATTTGCGAGTAAGTCTTCCCTGTCTTGACCGGCACAAATTAAAATTGTATCACATTCGATTATTTTTTCCCCGGAAGATTTTAGCTCGATCACAAGCCCTTCGTCTCTAACTTCTTTGTAATTGAGGGATGTATAAAATTCGACTCCTGAAGATTGTAATTCCTGAAGTAGTGCCCAACCAGTAGTAGTTCCAAGTCCTGCCCCAACTTTTCCTGATCTACGCAAAATAGAGAGTTTGCGCTTTGAAGCATGAGGTTGAATTTTTACATCGGTAAAAGTTGGAACATTGTATTTAGAAAAGTATTCGTCAATGGTTGGATCGTGGTCTTCTAGAAGTTTATGAGCTGAATCGCAACCAATTCCACCACCACCGATGATGGCAATTTTCTCACCTGGTGTAAATTTTCCATTCAGATAGTCTACGTAACTTCCTACTTTCTTTTTTTCGAGTCCTGGAATTGAAAAATTTCTAGGGCGAACGCCTGTTGCGAAGACAATTGCATCTGGATTTAATTCTTCTAGGGTTTGAATAGAGCATTCAGTGTTTAATTTGATATTAACCCCGAGTGCTTTTAATTCATGCTCGAAGTAACGAATGGTTTCCTTGAATTCAAATTTGCCGGGAATGCTTGCTGCCATATTGAGTTGCCCGCCGAGTTTGTTAGCTCTTTCGAATAACGTTACTTCATGACCGAGTGTAGCGGCTACTCTTGCTGATTCCATTCCACCGGGACCGGAACCGATTACTACAACTTTACTTTTTTTGCCTTTGGGCATTTTAGTAAATTCAATTTCCCTATTTGCTTCCGGGTTTACGAGGCAAGAGACCATTAGCTCCTTGAAAGTATGATCCAGACAAGCCTGATTGCAAGCGATACAAGTATTGACTCTTTGGGAATTACCGGACTTTACTTTGTTTACAAATTCTGGGTCTGCAAGCATCGGTCGCGCCATACTAACAATATCCGCTTCCCCATCTTTTAGAATTTTTTGAATTGTTTCTGGAATATTTACACGGTTTGACGCGATGATTGGAATTCCAGGAGTAGCCTCTTTTATTTTTTTTGCAATTTTTGCCCAGGCACCGCGGGGAACTAACATGCTGATAGTGGGAATACGAGATTCATGCCAGCCAATTCCTATATTGAGTGCATCCGCACCGTTATCCCTTAGCCGCTTAGCCATTTCTAAAACTTCTTCTAGAGTGGGGTTACCCGGAATTAAATCAATTCCAGACATACGGTATATGATTGGAAAATCGGGACCGACCATTGCCCTAGTTTTTTTAAGAGCCTCAATTCCAAAGTTCATTCTCTTTTCAGAACTTCCTCCAAAGAAATCCTGCCTTTCGTTTGTAACAGGAGAAAAAAATTGGTTGATTAAGTATCCTTCACTTCCCATTATTTCTACAGCACCAAATCCAACTTGCTTAGCGCGTAATGCTGATTTTCCGAAATCCTCAATGGTGTTCCAGGCTTCTTTTTCTGTGAGTGCATGTGGCACAAAGCGGTTGATGGGAGCACGAATGGCAGACGGGGCAACTAGTTCTCTTTGATAAGCATAACGCCCTGCATGAAACAGTTGAGCGCAAAATACTCCTTTGCCTTTAAGTCCCTGGTTTACTTTTTCTAGTTCTTTGCAATCTTCTTCTTTTTCGAAGTTAAAAAAAATGTTGTTGCCCTTACCCGCTTGGTTAACGGAGATTCCCCCCGTTGTAATCATGCCTACGCCGCCGTCAAAACGTTTTCCGTAAAAAGCAATCATCCTATCAGCAGTCTCAGGAAGACCTTCTAATCCTAAGTGCATCGAGCCCATAATGATTCGATTTGGCAGGGTAGTTTTGTTTATATTAATTGGTTCAAAAATTTCTTTAAATTGCATTTATAATTCCTTGGTTTTTTCGCCACAGAGCCACCGAGAGGATAATTGATTTTATCGCGCAAAGATATTGGTAAGATCCTATGTTTATTCTTACATTAGTTCAATTTGCTTGGTATGAGTAAATAAAAAGTTCAAAGCTATTTTGGAAAAGTTTTTAATCGGAGAAAGATTTTGCTGATTCTTTTTCTTCGAGATTATTACGAAGATACCTTCAGTAATCTTTGTTCATGCTTTTGCATTAAATCATACAGAACAAGTGTATCAATTGTTAACCCATTACCCCATTCAAGAAGTCCAATTTCCGGATCGACATTGACAGAGTCAAATTTACTTTTATCTTTAAGAGGCTCTCCTAATTCTCCCCAAAGAATCGAAGAGGCATCATATACAAACTGCTTTCCATCGTTAAAGCGTATGTATAAATTATATTCATCTAACGCTTTTACATATACAATTTTAGGCAACATAATTACTCAACTCCTATTTTATTATTATTTATAATCACATCAAGAACAAAATTGTATTTAGTTACTAACAAGTAATTCCTAAGCTGCAAGAAAAATTGGTTTTTCTGAAAATTGATTTAATGTCATTGCTTCAAAAATATGACCTTCTCGAATTTCTATGCAAGATTCTAAGTCAGCAATAGTGCGGGCGATCTTTTTAATTTTATGAATTTTACGCACGGAATTCTCTGGATAGTTTTGAATTTTCTGCCAGAGCTTTTCAGCATCAGGGTGAATCGGAAAAATTTCTTTTAGAAATCGACCTTCGACTTGACCGTTAAAAGAATACTCTGAATTTTTATAACGCTCTCTTTGTAAGAGTCTTGCCTGCTCGATAGAATCATATACTTCATTTAGATCAATATCTATAATGCTACGCTGATCTTTTCGAAATGTATTTAATTTTACATTCAGATCAATTCTATCTAAAAATGGACCGGAAATTTTGGAAAGGTATCTCTGGGAGCGATTTTCTGGGCAAATACAAGCTTTGAGGTTACTACCAAAGTATCCGCAAGGGCAGGGATTGGTTGCTGCAATTAGTAAAAAATCAGCAGGGTAGGTGATATGGTAGTTTACGCGCGAAATAGTGATTTTCCCCTCCTCGAGCGGTTCCCTGAGTGCCTGGATGACTTGCGGTTTAAATTCTCCTAGCTCATCTAGGAATAAAATGCCGTTATGCGCAAGTGTAATCTCTCCCATCCGTGTATCACGTCCACCGCCTACTACGGATATATCGGAGGCAGTGTGATGAGGACTTCGAAATGGTCGCTTTACTTTGAGTGATTCTTCGGTTAATAAGGATTCTGCGTTAGATTTGATTCTCAAAATTTCAATATATTCCTCTTCTGTAAGAGGTGATTGTAAATCAGCCGCAATTCGAGCAATCATTGTTTTTCCTGCCCCCGGATTTCCGATCATGAGCATATGGTGCTTACCCGCAATGGCAATCGCAATGGCGCGCATAGCAAATGTTTGGTCGTTATAAAGTTGGATTTGACTGAATAAGGGGCGATACTGTTCATACTTCTTCCCTGTTATTTCTTTCGGTTTATTTCCCGAAACTACACTTCCTAGTTCTGATAAATGAGAGATTGTATAAATATCTAAGCCATCCAGAATGCTTGCTTCAAATCGGTTTGCATAGGGAACAACGATAGATGTAAATTTTTCTGATCTCGCGTTGAGTAAAATATTGATTAGCCCGCGCATAGGTTTCACACTACCATCGAGTCCAAGCTCTCCTAAAAAAAGAAATTTTTCAGAATTAATCTTGCAATCAATTTGTTCGCTTAAGCGTAAAATCATAAATGCAATAGAAAGGTCAAACCAGCTTCCATCTTTCTTGGCACCAGCCGGGGCGAGGTTAACGAGTATACTCTGCATAGGAAAAAAAAATCCACTATTTTCAATGGCGATATGCACACGTTCGGTAGATTCTTTAATACTCGCTGCTGCAAGACCAACGATGGTAAATCGCGGTATACCCCGCTTGATATTTACTTCGACACGAATTGTCTTTGTGCTAAGCCCATCGAGGTTTGAGCTAAATGCATAACCCATATTTGTGTTCATTTATTTCTCCTTATTAACTAGGTAAAATAAATGAAAGTTAGTGCGCTCTTATTGCTAAAAAAAATCGAGTCAAACAAAAAAACTATACGACTAAAAGTTGATGAAGCACCCTTTCGTCATTTAGTTCTTTGTATAACCAGCAACTTTACCCTCTTCCCTTTCCAGGGCAGCCATCGCATACTTCATTTTCTCTTGGGTGTGGACTAGATCAATTAAGAAGGTGGAAAGGCTTTGTTGATCTACATAGTCCATTTTGGCAATTTCAATTAAGATTACATCTAGGGTCATATCCATAAGGGAAATTTGCGAAAGGAAAAATAAAAGTCAACCTGTTTTTAAAAAATCGGATTTTTCCAAAGCCCTGACTCAATCGTACTATAGAGATAGTAGGTACTTCCGATGAGCATAAAATGATAGATGTCGTTGTGGTATTTATTTTTGTGCAAAAAAGAGATTTTTGAAAAAACAATCCAGAGTAGGTTTGACATAAGCAAATAAAACCAGGCAAGGCTTAATTGTCCTCGCGTCACAATTGCACATAGGCTATGAACTATGGTAAAGGCGGAAGCGATTAAATAGAATTTTCCACCGGAGTTAAAAAGAGAGCGAATATAAAGACTGGAAAGAATTGCAACAATTCCAGTACCCGTGAATACTAAAATAGAATTTGTATTAATAGATTTGAGAGTCACATAGTTTAAAAAAATCACAAGTATCGAAATGATAACCCAGAAAAAATTATGCTTATCTCTATTATTTTCAATTTTAGGAACATGAACAATAATTCCAAAAATTTTTATTACAAATAAAAAAGCGAAGCAGCCAAATATATAAATATCATAATGCTGTCTTCCTTCTTTTAACCCTGAATAGACAAGCCAGGTATAAGAAGCAAGCGCCACTGCATGTAAAAAGTTCGTAAAAGAATTCAGAGAAATGTTCATATAGTTCTAAAACGAATTCCCGCTTTTTGTATTCGGGCAATCAGTTTATCCCCCATAGCAATTGCTGGTGTAATGACTCCATATTTTTCCGGAAGTTCTTTGGTATCGTGAATCAGGCAGAGGGCAGATTCTCCAAGCATTTTAGAGGTATCTCCATAACCCGGGTCGCCTCCAGTTACTTCGGTGCGAACTGTTTTAGTTTTGGATTTTCCTACAAAAGAAAGTGTAAAGGAGTTACTCTCTCTTTGCTCCCTGTCAGGTCCATCACCTGGTTGTCTCAGACTGAGAAGCAAATTACGAGTAGGCGCAAATTGAGCCAGAGAGAAAACAACTCCCATACCCAAAACTCCACCGAGTAGCTTTGCCGTAGAATTAATTCCTGCATAATGCCCATAGGAAAATTTCGGACCATAAGCTTCATTATCCGCAGCAGACCGAAGAACTACTTCTATATCTACAAAAGGTAGTGGGGCGCCATAGGTTTTAGTTTCTTCGCGGAGTCTAAACTGGGTAGGAATTGGCTGCACCAAACGACCATTAGTTGCAGAAGCTGCAATACGGGCATAAGAACTTTTTTGTCTATCCAGTTCTGAAAGATTCATAAATCCAATCGCAGAATGCCAGGTTCCACCGGAGACGGAATTAAATTGTCCAAGTGGGGAAGGGTTACTCGAAGAAAAACTTACAAAACACTCGACTTCGATTGGCTCATTGGCTGGAAGTTGCCTGACTGTGAAATATGTTCCGAGATCTGCGGGTATTGAATCGAAACCGCAACAATTTAAAATTTTTACTTTATTTTCTTTTGCTTTCTTGTCATAGAAATTAGTTACATGGTTTACGAATCCACCTTCCCCGGTTAAATCTAGATAATCTGCTCCCCCTTCAACACATGCTTTGACCACTGGATCGCCGTATTTTAAATAGGGTCCAACCGTTGTAATGACGAGCTTTGTATCTATAGTCATTTTTAAAAGACTTGCATAGTCTTTTACATCTGCGCGGACTAACCCAACTTCGGCACAACTTGGATTAATGGCAACTAACGCTTTTTTAAGAGCGGCTAATTTGATTTCGTCTCTTCCGGCAATTCCTAAACGAAATGGCTCCTCTTTCATTCTGCCGGCTAAATACTTAGCAGTCAAATCTCCAGTAAATCCAGTAGCCCCAAATATAATGATATCGTATTTTGTTTCTTTTTGCATTTTTATCCTTACCCTTTTAGATAATCGTATTCTACTTACTAGCCAGTCAAGAGAGAATTTTGAATATTTACGATGACTTTTAATTCACGACGGTTGTAGTTAGGGTAAGATTTTTATCAACCTTGTATAGCTTCAAAGTTTTATTTGTCTTATCACCAGTTACCCATCCTGCTTCGAGACAATTGGAACTCGAACAAATCGGGATAATATCATCCGCTCTTCCAATATGAACTTTACCTAGATCCGTTGCGACTTTTACAATATTCCCATCTGCATCAATAAGCATCGCTTTTGTAGTTAAGTAAGAACTTGTTGATGAGGCTACTTTCCATTCTTCCCACAAAACGATAATAGAAGAATCTGACAACTGAACAATCCTTGGTCTTTCGGCGGAACCTGTGGCTATTGATGAGTAACTGGTAAGCCATTTAACTCCTTTGTTCGTCACCGCTTTGGAAGAAGAGGTAACAGCAAAGTCAGCCCCAGCAAAGGTAGAATCATAATTTGCATTTCCTGTAGAGGTCTCTGTGATGGCTAGAGTCTTAGTCATTCTAACTAGGGCAAGGTTCATTGGGTATACCCCGAGTCCGGATGGTACCGTTGCATCACTTTCAGTAGAGAATAATACTAAATAACCACTTGCTGTATTTACAACTCCGCCTAATCGAGTGTATGTGTAGTTTTGTCCCAGGGTTCCCTTTATTAAAAATACTTTAAACGTTTTTTTAGTTCCAGTTGCGCCAGACACTGAGTATGTGCTAAGTCCGATTGCTCTGTCGTAGGCATCACCAAGCTCTAAGGTTACGAAGCGAGTATTATCTTTATCATAAAGAATCCTTTGATCGAAGGAATGGCTATAAGCATTTTTTCCATTGATTTCTACTCCGTCAGAGGACTGAACTGTTGTGATTACTGCATTTTGATGTCTCGAACTAATTGACGAATCATAGCCTGTATTTTTGGCAAACAAGGAAAGCACAATTCCATTTCCAAATTGAATTCGTGAAGAGCCGGCTGTCATTGGATTGAAGATATGAATTAAGTCTATCCCTGATGTGTTGTTAGTCGGATTTACTTTTAAGTCTGTCGTAAAAGAAACAGAATTAGAAGATGCTATTTTTACAAGCGCAACAACGCCATTACGCGCAGCATTATCAGGAGATGCTACATTTCCAATATCAGTTGTGTTTGCAGTCATAATATAGGAATTTCCAGAATCATCTTTAGTGTAACCGCCTAACGCACCAAGAGAGCTTACAAGTAAATGTCCAATTGATGTAAAAGAAGAATTGAGTTTTGTAATCACGACTTTGGTCTTATCTGTTTGATTTTGCCATGCAACATCTAAACTCCCATCGGAGTTGGATTGCAATGCAAATTGAGGTGCCGCACCGTAATTAGAGTAATGATCAGCAGGACCGATTAGATCTTGCGTGTTCCAGTCATAAGGTGTGCCAATGCTAGATATTGAACCAGTGACAAAGCTAACACTTGTTTGCGTTGGAGAAGTTGCATTTGAGCGTGAGTTTAAACGTGCGATAGTTGCCGCAATTAATTTGGAGTTGTCTTTCTTCTCTGATCCAAATGGATTTAGAGGACTTGAACAGTTTAAGAAAGCTAGCAATGTAAATGAAATAAATTTTATCATAGGAAAATCTTTTTATTTATTAGGAAAGTGGCAAGTGAAATTTTTTTATAACTCTTTAGTTCTATCTAAGAGTCACAGTAGTATTTTAATTCTTGACTTTCTTACTAAGAGCATTAAAGAATGATTCTATGGAAAATAAATATCTTATTATAATTACCCTGTCCCTATGTATTGGATTTTCTAATGCTCTATTTTCGCAAGAATCTAAAGAGGCTGATCAAAGTTTCGAAGAGTTCAAAGCATTACGAAAAAAAGAAAAAGAAACTAGAGAAGCCAAAGAAAAAGAACAAGAATATAAGGATTATTTAGAGTTTCAGGAATATAGGAAAAAGAAATCTGAAGAGGGCACGGCTGATCAGGAATTAGAAAAAAAGAAAAAAGAGGGTAAGATTGCTTATTCGCCATGGGCAGTGCAATACAGTGTTACTTCCGGACTAATAGGTGGGACTAAAGGAGAAAGCGGAACTACTGGACAATTTCTTGTTATGGGGGAATACCATGTCCCTGAATCTAAGCTAGGTTATCGATTGGGTCTATCTTCTTGGAATTATATTTATAGAACTCAAAATCAAAAATTAGAACGGGATTTGATTACGGCTTCATTTATTGCACAGGGTAATATTGTTTATCCTTTTTTATTTCAATCTATACTTCAGGAAAAAACTACAATCTCTACTTCTAGCGTAGATTTCATAGTAGACTATCATTTTAGTCCAAGAA
Source organism: Leptospiraceae bacterium (assembly GCA_031368925.1). Taxonomy (GTDB): domain Bacteria; phylum Spirochaetota; class Leptospiria; order Leptospirales; family Leptospiraceae; genus UBA2033. The sequence continues at coordinate 2,185 of JANMOF010000177.1, read as the reverse complement.
AATTTGTAGACCCATATCTTTTTAGCGGAATTGGCATTGGTACTTGTTCTAATCAATGTAACGCATTAAAAGTATTAGCCGGCGGTGGAATTAGAATTAATATTCGCGAAGGTTATTTTCTTTCCGAGCTGCTTATAGAAAAACCTTTTTTTGCCTTTAATAGTGGAAATCAAAACACTAGCATTTCTAATATTTATTCGAGCGGATTTAGAATTGGGTTCGGAATTTTTATGTAATCAAAGTAAATCCAAAAAAAACTTTAGGAAAAAATTATACTGCGCATACTCATTGATCCCATGTCAATAGAATCATTAAAGAATTGAAACTGATCAGATGTTTCGCGAAGTCCTAAAGTATAGATTAGTGGAAGATAATGCTCGTTTGTCGGATGCGCCAGATTTGCGATTTGTCCGAGTGCTTGGTATTCTAGTAGAGGTTTAGGATTGTTATCTTCTATACTTTTTTTTACAAGCTCATCAAATTCAATTGCCCAGTCGAATGGCTTTGCATTTTCTTGCCACCTTACTTGCCTGAGATTGTGCACAACATTTCCACTTCCAATGATTAGTACACCTTTTGAACGAAGGCTTGCAAGTTCTTTTCCTAAGTCAAAGTGAAACTGGAGAGGCTTATAGTAATCAATACTCATTTGGAATACAGGAATGTCCGCTTTAGGAAACATATTGAGTAGGACCGCCCAGGTTCCATGATCAAGTCCCCACTCGAAGTCTTCTTGAATTTTAGTGGATTTTACTGTTTCAATGGTCAGCTTTGCAAACGTAGGTGAACCCGGTGCTGGATATTCCTGTTGAAATAGCTCTTCCGGAAAGCCTCCAAAGTCATGAATTGTTTTTGGGTTGGCTGTCATTGTCACTGCGGTTCCTTTTGTTAGCCAGTGTGCGGATACACATAATATGGCTTTAGGCTTTATAATTTTTTTACCCAGTTCTTCCCACTTCGCCTTATAGGGATTATCCGTAATAGCAAACATTGGGTTTCCGTGTCCAATAAATACTACTGGCATTTTTGCATCTTCGCCTTTATTTTGAAGTATACTTCCAAATTCTTTTATATTCATATCACAGCCTGTAATTGTTAATAAGGATAAGCATTTTAAAAATTCTTTTCTGTTCATTTTTTTTTCATAACCTACACCAGTGTACACTTTGAACAGTTAAATCCATTTTATTTTATAGTTTAGTTTCCACTAGTCCAAAAATTTTACTTGTAATTTAATAAATGATAAGGATAACTCTATAACTGTGAACTGGCTCAATCTCGAAACTATTAGGCTTACCTTTGTCAAAAGACTATTTTTATCGACACGAGCAATATCTGTCCGACTTCCTCTTAGTTTGAATATTGTTGGAAAACTTTATCACCTCGAAACTAGTATGGTATCTAAAGAATACATTTATCTTAAGGTGTATGAAGAAGACTTTGAGTTTATGCCCTCTTCCTATTCGCATCTATTATTGTTTATGACTTTAGATTTATTTAATAATGGAAAAATTGAACTAGAAGGAAAGCTTGTATCGATTGATCGCCTAACAGGAAGTAGGCTCGGACTTTGGATTTCTTATCAAACAGAAGTTGAAAGTGAAAGAAAAATTCTTTCCGAGTTTATAACTAATCATTATACTCCAAGGTACAGTGTTCGTTTTGATGTGGAGATTAAAACACCTACAAAGCTTTTGCGTGCAGAAGCAATAAACTTATCGGAGAAAGGAATTTTTATTGAAGCCCCACTTGGACGATTAGAAGAGAGGGAAATTTGCACTTTGATTTTGTATCCAGAAAATTTATCCATTCCAGTGAAAGCAGAGGTGAGTTGGATTAATAAAGGAAAGATGTATGACAAGCCAAACGGGTATGGATTAAAATTTCTCTCCGACAAAAAAACTGAATCTAAAGTTATAAAGTATTTAGATGTATTGAAAAATCGTTCAGCAATGCTACGGTGAAAGTTATGGGACTATCGTATGATATTTCAACACTTAGATAAAAGAGATTTATTTCTGGTTGCTTTTTTTTCCGGGTTAATTCTCATTTTGTGCTCCATTTATTTTTTATTTATTATTCCAATAAATCCGGTCGTGTCCAATCATTCCAACTTAAACTCTACAATTATTACGCTTGAGCTAATCGAAACTCCAATAGAATTTTATAATTTAATGGGGCAGGT
>JANMOF010000134.1:0-2392 GCA_031368925.1 Leptospiraceae bacterium | reverse complement strand
GTGCCGGTTTTAGGTATTCCAAGGGGTTTATCCGCACTAACCTCGAAATAGAATTTGGACCAATGAGGCAATTTACAAAAGATGACGACCATGCAGTATTCTTACACGATAGAATGGCTGAAATCGCAGAATTGTCTAATCTTCCTTATCCGTTCCCACAACCGAAAGCAAGAGCTAAGAATTTAGTAGAAGTCTAGTTGCAAAACATTTTGCTAAACAACTCCTATTTTAATAACTGCATGTAAAAATCTCCGAGTGCTTCTGGTAAATCATCCGGATGAGGTAAAATGCGATAGCCCCCGAGACCGAGCATCATCGGCAAATAGTCCTTAGCCTTTTGGTCGATGGCAAGTGCAAATAGATGGACACCCTCTCGTCTACATTCTTTTACAGATTGTTTGATGTCTTCAATTCCATATTTGCCTTCGTATCTATCATAGTCGTTTGGTTTTCCATCAGATAAAATAAGTATCCATTTCAATTTACTTTTTTCTTTTTGGATGCACTGTAGAGAATGCCTGATTGCCGGACCAATTCGTGTATAGCCAAATGGCTCGAGTGCGCCTACTTTATGTTTTGCGCTATTCCAGTTTTCATCAAAGCCCTTTACAGTCAGGTAATCACAGTGGTTTCTAGTTCTAGAGGAAAATGCATTTACCTGGAACCGATCTCCAAACTCGTTTAGAATTTCTCCTAGAATCAAGGTAGACTCTTTTTCTACATCTAGAATTCTTTTTCCCTCTACAAACGAATCGGTAGATAAACTTAAGTCAATCAATACCAAAATAGAAATTTCTCTCTTTCTTCTGCGCTTTGAAAGGTAAATATTTTCTCTCGGGGTTTGTTTAGAAATTAAATCCGCTAAGTATTCAACACAGGCATCTACATCAATTTCATCCCCATAGCTTTCATTTCGAACCATTTGCAATTGATTGGAAATTCGATTCATTTTATGCTTTAACTTGTTTACAGTTGGTCTGAATTTAGAAATTGTTTTTCCAAAGTAACCAGGGGATACTGCAAGTAAGTCGTTTGGAAATACTTTGCAATACTTCTCTTTGTATTTTCGTTTTTTATAATCCCATTCCGGATATTCGATGTAAAACGCTTTGCTATCTATCTCAGTACTATCCTGCAAATTCGAATTTAAAATCATTTCTGATTGGATGATAGAATGAACTGCGTCATCGACTCGCACCATATCTTTTAGTTTTAATTCCCGAATCGCATCTTCCTGGGTTTGTAAATCATCGCTTCCATCTAAATCGCGCCAATTCCCACCGAACTCTTCTGCTGTTTCTATTTTTTCAAAATTATGTCCTAGCGTATAATCACTAATAGCCTTCTTATCTATTTCGTGAATGTTTATAGATTCTACGGGAGATGCCTTTATTTCAGATAGTACCTTAGGATTTAAAGAATCCTTTGCATCAGAAGAGTTAGGATTTTTCTTTCCCGTAAAAGTATTTTCGGAAACCCGTTTCCCATGTAAATAGGATAATTCTACTTCCTCCGAGCAACTAATATAGTATTGCCTTTCTCTTTCAATGATGTCGTCTACGAATTTTTCTAAGGCAGGAAACTCTTCTTTCATCTTTGAACATATAAATGGAAGAAAGTAAGCCGGGTTTTCCATCTTTTTTTCCGATTTACTCTTATTATCCTCTTCTCGTAAAATACGATACTGAATTTGTAAAACCATATAGAGTATTCTAAAAATATAAAACTCTCTGTTGAATTGCCATGAATTCGTATGAGAATATTCCCTGGGTAAAAAGAAAAGAAGTCCACTGCATCCTCCTTCTCTCTCGGCAGGAAGTAATTCAATAGGCATTCCTGTAAGAGCGCGGGCAAGAAGAGTTAGTTCAGATGAAATTTCTTCTAACCGCACGACTGATTCCAAGTATTGTGGTGAGGGTTTACTCGTCGTTAGTCTCTTTAGTAAATCCCAGCTTTTTTTAAATAGATATTGATCTAGCTCCATACAATTTCTCAGAAATAAAGAGCAACCAAATCCTTGAGGGCTTTGATTGTATCCGCATCATCTGTCAGAGGTTGGACGATTGCGACTTCACAGGAAAGTCTAGGAGGAAGCCCATCTGCGATTAGTTTTCCAGCATCTACTAGAAGACGAGTTGACGGTGACTCAGTAAGTCCCAGCTCTTGCAGGTTACGAATCTTACCCGCAAGCTTGACTAGTTTGATAGATTCAGTTTCCTTAAGTCCTGTTTCGGCTGAAACGATTTCTATTTCTACAATTGCTTCAGGATAATCGAAATGCAGGCTAATAAATCTTTGCCGCGTAGAAGGTTTTAATTCTTTCCAACCACGCTGATAGCCGGGATTAAAAGAAGCGACCAGCAAAAAAGAATTCGATGCTTTTAGTTTTTCA
>JANMOF010000116.1:0-3947 GCA_031368925.1 Leptospiraceae bacterium | reverse complement strand
TTCATGGAGGAAGATTTTTCAGATGGCCGCTTCGATGGCAAGAAAGTCGATGAAGGCACAGGTAAAATCGCGACTATGAATTCAACCGATTTTGGCGGTGTGGTTACATCTAAACAAGCAGCAGATGATTTCTTGAAGAAGGACTTTAAGTCTGCGCAAGCAGAATATGATACACTGGATTCATCCTTAACCTCAGCAGCAAGTGATCAACTTTTTTGTGAGACTGATTCTCTGGATGCAGCGTGTTCAATAGCTGTATTACCTGGTTCACCGCCTGAAGCTTGGGTTTTTGATGATATAGAAGATTTTGTTGATATTGGCGGCATATCGGACATGGGAGGCGTTGGCTATGGCACTTATGGTTCTCAAAAAACTTGGTATTTTACGATTGTGAATGGTGGAGGTTCGGATTTAAAGTTGACCCTTCCTATTACCATTACAGGAACTCAGTTCGTTGTAACTGAGCAGCCTGATGAAATAGTTGCTTCGGGTGATGCAACTTATTTTACGGTAGAATTTACTCCTACTTCAATCGCTACTTTTACCCAGACAATGACAATCACAAGTAATGACACCCTGTATAGTCCTTATACCATTACCTTTACAGGAAATGGACAAGACTTGGATACTAATATAGCTTTGCAGTGGTCTTTTGATGAAAGTGATGCTACAGATTATAGTCCGTCAGGTTGTGATGGGACTCTATCCGATCCTACTCTTACAGAAGATAGGCTAGAATATGAAGACGTGGCATTTTATTTTGATAGTGATTATCCAGATGAGATTACTTCTAGCTGTACTATGGGAGCAGGAGGAGCAACATCGCTTACTATATCGGCATGGGTAGCCCCAGACTATCTTGAGAATGGAAATAATACGATTATGAATCGGGGAATTGCAGCTACTCCAGATTTTACCTTAGCATTCACAAACAATGGCACTAATATTGAATTTACTACTAGGACAACAACATCTGCTACGTTAAATTATGCAATAGATCCGGACGATTACCAAGATTATTGGACTCATGTTGCAGCTGTATTTAATGGTTCGCAAATGACTTTATATATAGATGGAGTTCAAGTTGCTCAAACCACAAGAACTTCTGGAACAGTTGTGAATTCAAGCAATTTTACCGTTGGTAGTAAAGATAGTACTATGGATTTCTTTTCGGGAACTTTAGATGAAATCCGAGTTTACGAAAGAGGTCTAACGGCATCGCAAATATCAGCGCTTATGAACCAAGATTAAAAACCAATCTAATTCTACTCTAGAACGACTCTTCAAGCCAAATTTGGCTTGAGAGTCTAGAGTGTTCAAGGTGGGTTTTATGTAATTAGTGTGAATTAGATTTAAGAAAGTATTAATGTAATTCTGGATTCCCACCTTCGCGGGAATAACAGTTACAATAAATTACCTTCCTAATCCCTAAGCGCGGTTAACGATGTTACTACTCAAACCCTGGATCATCTGGATTGAATCTTTGATGCGGCTTAGATTGTCTTCTGAATAGGGGAGAGTCATACGAATGGTTTGTTTTAATTCATGAATCTCTTTGTAGATTTCGATGAGTAGATTTACATCATCAGTGGCATCACTCTGGTAGAGAAATTTGACCATAGAATAAAGGCGAGATGGAATATCCATGTAACAAATCTCGGTGGGGCTAATGTCTGTTATGTTATTAAAAATCCACATTTGAAGATTGAGTGAAATGATTTTTTCGATTCTAGAAATATCTTCTTTGGTAGTTTTGGATTTTATACTTTTGAAGAACTTACAGCGATTATCTAGGTAGTTCACTACGATTTTTCTTTGGAAACCTTTCGGCTTGATCGTTTCCCATTCTTTGCGTAGCGTTTCGATTTGGTTTTTTCCGTAAACGCTTTGACCTAGTTCACAGAGATGAACTGCCGTTGGTTCGAAGATTCTCATTCTAAAACTGAGAGAGTCCATATCACCGGCTACGAGGCTAACAGCAGAGCTAGTATCAAGGAAGTCTAACGCTTCTGAAATTTCTTGGATGAAGCTAGTTCTCAGTTGATCGGTAGGGCTTGCCAATAAATAAAAATTGTAATCAGAAAGATCGTTGTCGTCTCCTCGTGATTTGGAGCCGTAAAAGATTAACTGAAATGGGTTAATGGATTTTACTCGGTCGAGTTTTTCTTTAACTTCCCCGAGAAGTGTTTCGTCAATTGTGTTCATAGTTATTCAAAAAATAATTTCATTCGTGCAAGATTCTCAATGATCGCTTTAAATGCTCTATCTCTTTCATCGTTTCCTTTGAAAGGAAGAGATTTGATATTATTCAAATCATGATAGATAATTTCAATCGTTGGATTATTTGCATTCTTTTTAATAGTAGATACAAAGTCTAGATTAATTACTTCTGTGTCACCCAATTTTAACCACATAGGTTAGCTCCTTTTGTTTAGGTTAAATACATTAATACTATCGGCAAAAAACGTCAACCATTTGTTTTGAAATTTATTGACTAAAATTGGAATTGCCTGACATAATTTTATTATGCTTTTCTTCCCCAGTGCATGGCTACATTTCCAAATACAAAATTTTTATATTCTACATTTTGAAATTTTGCTTTTTCGATCATGGATTTTAAATTATCCTGGTCGGGGTAGGTGAGTGAGGATACTGGTAAGTAGTCGAACATATCATTTTTTGCGCCCCATATTATATATCCCATAAGGGGAACGATTTTAAAAAAATAGAAATCTGCAAAGAAGCGAATGAAAGGATTTTTTACTTTTCCTACATCCAAATTAATAAATAGTCCGCCTGGCTTTAGGACTCTAAAAATTTCACTCAGCGCAGAATCTAGATTATCCACATTGCGAAGCCCAAAGCCAATAGTTACAACATCAAAGCTTGCAGCAGAGAAATTTTTTAAATTGGTTGCATCACCAATTTCGAGTTTGGATTTGGAAATACCTGTTAATCGTTCTCTTGCAACGTTTAGCATGTTTTCCGAGAAATCAACTGAATAAACTTTACTAGCATTTTTCATTTCGGTGAGGCGAATCGAAATATCCCCTGTTCCGCAACATAAATCCATACAATCTAGGTTTTTCTTTGGAAAAGAATTTTGAATCAATTGGATGATAGAATTTTTCCAATAGCGATGAAGGAAAAAACTATTGAGATCATTGAATAAATCATACTTAGAAGCAATTACATCAAAGTTTGTCCGCACGAACTCTGCTTTAACTTGAGCTTCCGGCATTTTAAAATCAGTCATAATTTATCCTAAATTCTAAATCGGAAGATTTAGTCTTGAAAAAAAACTTCCCGATTTCCAAAATCGTTTCAAGAGAGGAAATAAAATGGAGCCTTTAAATTTAACAGTTTACTTTGTGCCTGTGTTTGCAGTCTGCATCTTAGTCGAAAACATAATTGCGAGCAAAAAAAGTCCCGACAGGTTTCAGATAAAAGATTCATTCACAAGTATAGGAATGGGAATTGGCAGTGTGCTGATTAATTTAGTAACGGCTACTATTGTTTATACTGAATATACTTTTGTCTCCAAGTTTGCCTTATTTAAAATTGAACCCGTGTGGTGGTCTTGGATTGTTCTTTTGTTTGCGGAAGATTTTTGTTACTATTGGTTTCATCGTATCGGACACGAGAGTCGATTTTTTTGGGCATCACATGTCGTTCATCATTCATCGGAAAGCTACAATCTTTCTACAGCAGTGAGACAAACTTGGACAGGAACAATGATTAATTCTGCATTTTGGTTTCCTCTTATACTATTAGGATTTCCCCCGGTGATGGTGATCGCACAACAGGGTATTAGCCTCATCTATCAATTTTTCATTCACACCGAGCAAGTTAAAACATTAGGCTTCTTGGAGCTATTTATGAATACCCCCTCACACCATAGAGTTCACCACGGAAGTGATTTAAAATACTTGGATAGGAATTATGCC
>JANMOF010000087.1:0-5998 GCA_031368925.1 Leptospiraceae bacterium | reverse complement strand
TTCATATCTTTTACCAAAGTAAATTTTACCCTCGGAACGAAGTCTTTCAAATGTTTGCTTTGATAAAGACCAACATCTACCAGTAGGTGGTTTTATAACTTTACCTGTTGGAGTAATAATTTCATAGAATTGATCTGGAGTTGCATGACCTTCTTGAGCGGAAATAGGAATTGGACGCCAACGTCCGTTAGGGTCATTGTTTGGATTTTTATAAACTTTTACTTGTTCGTCCGTCGGTGTAATTCTATTCCTAATAGTTTTGAATAAAGATGGATCTTTACAATAAACAAATATATATTCATGAACATCACCTATCGCTTCTCTATTTTCTCTTGAATATCTTTTTTGCCAAACATTAGATGCAACAAAGTTTTTTCTTCCAAAGATTTCGTCCATAATCACTTTTAGATAATGTGCTTCATCATCATCTATGCTTACCCAAATGCTTCCATCTTGACTTAAAAATTCTTTGAGAAGTTCTAGTCTTGGGTAAATCATGGATAGCCACAATGTATGTTCCATGTTATCATCATAATGCTCGAACGCAGAACGCGTGTTATACGGTGGGTCAATGTAGATACATTTGACCTTACCCGCATAAATCGGAAGAAGTGCCTTGAGTGCTTCGAGGTTATCGCCTTGGATGATCAGATTTTCCTGTTGTTGGGTATGAGCGCGATCCCTGAGCGAAGTCGAAGGGCTCGCATCTACGACGGACAATTCCGAAACCTTTTCCAGTATTCTAAAATTTGCTTGTTTTAAATCGCTCTCTCTAGTGAGCCATGTGAGTGTGAGCATAGAATTACGGTCTTTAGGAAATAGTCATTTTGCAAGCCTTTTTTTAAAATCTCTCTTGACATAAATATATATCATGGTATATATTTACTCAGAGGACAAAAAAATGCAAACTGCAAAAGTTTTTATAAACGGTCGAAGCCAAGCTGTTAGATTACCAAAAGAATTTCAATTTATCGGGAACGACGTGCTCATTCAGAAAGTAGGCGATGCAGTTCTTCTAATTCCTAATAACAAAGTATGGAGTACATTTTTACAAGGTCTCAATGGGTTCACTGATGATTTTATGAAAGAAGGAAGACAACAACCCAAGGTAGATAAGAGAGCAAAGTTGTAATGTATCTTTTGGACACGAATATTTGCATTTTTCTAATTAAAAAGAAAAATCCTCTGCTCTTAGAAACGATGCGAAAGAAACAAACTAAAGGCTTATTCATCTCTTCGCTTACAATTGCAGAGCTTGAATTTGGAATTCAAAAAAGTGAATTAAAAGAAAAAAATAAAATTGCCCTTATTGGATTACTATCTATATTTACGATTCTAAATTTTGATAATAAAGACGCTGTAGCATACGGGATAATTCGCGCAACGCTAGAAAAGTCTGGAACTATTATTGGTAATATAGACACGCTATTAGCCGCTCAAGCTGTTTCCAGAAATTTGATTTTTGTTACGAATAATACAAGAGAGTTTAAGCGAGTCCCTGATTTAAAAATAGAAGATTGGACGAAATAGATTTCACAACTTCAACTTCTTCACAAAGTTCAAAAGTTTATTACGAATAAACTCATCTTCTTCTTTTTGAATCACTTCGACTAATTCTGATTTGCCTTCTAGAGTTTCCTTTTGGACTTCGCGCGGTGCCGGTTTGTATTGGAGATTCCCTACTTGAATTTCGATTTTTTTTAAGAGAGGTCGCTGAAAAATTTTATTCGCTGATTTCAAAATAGAATCTTTTATAAATCCAATTTCCATCTTATAAGCAGAATGTGAAACTCGCAGAAAAAGAATATCCCTATCCACTCGAATTGGTTGTGCTTGATTTACATAAACAGGTCCTATGATTTCTTTCCAGTTCTGTGTTACTTCGTTAAGTATAACTGTGTTCAGTAAAGATTCTTTGTCGTAACCAATTTGGTGGATCAGGGAATCTAAATCAGTAAGGTTTATCTTGTGAATGTCAGACATAGTTATTCTATTTTAAAAGTCAGTTCGAGCTTGTCGAGAACTACTAGTGCTTGATGCCCTTATTTTATTAGCACTTCTCGACTCTCGCTCGAACTGACTTTTTCTGCGTTATAATTTTTACAACAAATCACTCTACTTCTGAAATATTTCCATCACTAATCAAGAAAACTTGTTTTGCTTCTTCTAAATTTCCCAGATAATCTTGAATACCTTCTAAATCGGTCGTAGTAAAAAACGCCTGACCACAATCCATAATCAAGTTTACGAAGTATTCTCTTCGCTTAACATCGAGTTCGCGGATAACGTCATCAATTAATAGAATTGGCGCTTCTCCGATTTGGTTTTGGATAAATCTAAACTGAGAAGTTTTGAGTGCGATTACCGTGCTTCTTTTCTGTCCCTGTGAGCCAAATTCTATTATATCTTTGCCATTAGCCCCTACAAAAATATCGTCTCTATGAATTCCAACGGAAGTATAACCCAAATGAGTATCTCTTGAAACTCTCTCAGCAAGTTTTTTCGCATACTCTTCGTTATTCACTACGTTTGGTTTGTAGATGACTTCGAATTTGTCTTTATCCCCACTGAGTTTAGCTAAATTCTCTTTGTAGATTTCATTTATGATATGAATTACACGTGCTCTTTCTTTTCCAATTTCAATACCTTTACTAACAAGCATTTGATCCCAGGGGGCTAGCTCTGATTGTGAAAAATCTTTTTTCTTTAGAAGTGTATTTCTATGCTTTAGAATTTTATTATAATCTAAAAGATTTGCGAAATAACTACGATTAACCGTTGAAATAAAACTATCAATAAAACGTCGCCTTTCTGATGGACCGCCGTCTATGATTTTTAAATCGACTGGAGAGAAAACAACTGCTTTTAATTCACCAATAATGTCTTGTTTCTTTTGAATGACTTCTCCATTCAGTTTTACTTTTCTTTTTAGAGAATCAAGTTTGCTATAACCAATTTCAATCGTCTTATCCAAACCTTCCGAAACTAAATCTGCTTTGATATAATAAAAGTTAGAGTTCCAATTCACAAGCTCTTCATCCGAATTATCCCTAAAACTTTTAAGTGTCGCAAACTGATTTATTGCCTCAATGACGTTAGTTTTCCCAGCTCCATTTTCTCCAATAAAGAAAACTAATTTTGCCTGGAAGTTTAGTTGAACCTCCGAGTGGCTACGGAAGTTTTGGAGTTTTAGTTTAGTAAGAAACATTGTATTTGCGCCTAGCGGCGGGCTTGTCCGCCCATCGCTTTCGCTCACCGGCAGCCGAGCTATCGCAGGCTAATAGTATGTAGCTTAAAGTTTCATCGGCATAATGACTGAGATGTATTGTGCATCCGATGGGTCTTTAAAAACCGCTGGTGAATTTGAACTTGAAAATTCCATGATGATTTCTGGATCGTCAATTGATTTAATTACATCTGCAAGATAATCACCCTTAAACGCTATTGAAGTTTCTTCGCCTTTGAAGTCTACCGGTATACTTACATTAACCTCAGTTGAGCCAGGAGTAGAAGAATTGATATGAAGTAAGTTGTCAGAGAAAGTCATTCTAATTTGGCGAGAAGGTTCTTCTGCGGCAATTAAGGCTTGGCGTAGAGCAACTTGCAATTCGTCCTTGTTGATACGAACAGAATTTTTGGATTCTTTTGGAATCACTGCTTCGTAGTCAGGATAATTTCCGTCGATGAGTTTACAAAGTAATTCTACATTTCCAATCTTTAAATAAATTTGATTTTCTACGATTCCAATTTTGCCAGAGTCATTGGAGTCAATCATCTTCATAATTTCTTTGATAGCTTTGTGGGGGATAATAACGCCTTTGCTGAACGGAAGAGAATTTGGAATCACTCTGTCGATTTTTGCAAGTCTTCTTCCATCCGTTCCGACAAACGATATTTTGCCTTCGCTTGAAGTAACATAAAGTCCATTGAACACAAAACGAGTATCTTCTAAAGCAACTGAGTAAGATGTCTTCTTGATCATTTCTGAAATTGTAAAACAAGGAAAATCAACGACTAGAGAATCTTCAACTTTAGAAATGGTTTTTATTTCTTCGCCTTCAATTCCATTGATATTCATTTTGAAATCTTTTTTCTTTTCGGAGTCAGTGATGATTGTGCTCACAGTTCCTTCCGCGTCCGGATTATGCGCAATTAACGCTTCTGGAAAATTAATAGTTTTAAAAGTGTTGCTCAATTGTTTTGCAGGGATAGATGTCATTCCGGGCTCTAAGGTATCTGCACTAACGGATGTTTTGATAGAAATTTCTAAATCAGTAGCGGATAAGAATACTCTGCCGTCCTCTGCCTCTACTTTAATATTCGAAAGTATGGACTTTATTTCTCTAACTGTGATTACTCCCTCAACAGAACTGATAGCTTTTTGAAAATCGGATGTCTTAACTTTAAATTTCATATCTCACTCCCTAGTGTGTTATATAATTATATATATTAATTGCTGTGATTGTTGTACCTGTAAATAAGTAGATAACGTAAAAGCAGCGTGTTTTTGTATGGAATATGTCGCATTGTTTTTTGAAAATAACTTTTTTTGTTTTCTACACAAACCGTTTCATTTTGAAAAATCTTATCCTACATAATAACTTATTATGTCTTATTGACACTGTCTACAAATTTAATTATGTCTTATTGACATATTTGTGACATAATATTTTAGAAATATGTCTCATTAACTCAATTAAGGATTAGCATTTATTTCGCTTTAGTTGAATATTTTTATAGAACAAAAAAAACAAAATTCGGCTGGAAGAATTACTTTTGGTCTGATAACTGCATGGTTTTTTATGAAAAAGCATGCAGGTTGTTTGTGCAGCACCTAGCCATTCCTAATGTAAAAGGATGGAGTCAGAAATGACATTTCGCTTATTTCTTATACTTTTAGTTTAAGGCAAAATGCAATAGTTTAAATAGACAACAAACCAATTAGAAATTAAGTAAAAATAATTTATGATTTGACATACGTATTAAAGAAAGTAGAAGTTCGCACTTAGCAGAGGAAAAAATGGCAAACACATCGATCAGCTCACAACTCATTGACGCAACTACTAAAATTGTAAATATTCTAAGACAAATCAAAGACATTAACAGCACGACAAAATTAATCGCGATTAACGCTGCGATTGAATCTTCACGGTCGGCACAGTTGGCGGATAACTTTTCGTCTCTTTCTGAACAAGTGCGGACTCTGTCTACTCGCTCCGAAGAGTCCTTTAGTGAAATCCAAGTCTTGATTGAAAATTTGAGAATCTGTTGTGCCAAAGCAATCGCAGTTCGTCTTGCGGATTTGTCCATAGACATCATTGATAAAATAGATCGCAACTTGTTTGAGAGAAATTGCGACTGCCAAGCATGGGCAACGTTTGAGGATAATGTCAACGCTTGTGTGACAGGAAATGGAACTGATGCAAGTAACCTGCTAAATAATCTCGTGAACGTATATGAGGTTTACCACGATATACTGCTACTCAATAAAGAAGGAAAAGTAATTGCTACCGGAAAAAATCCTCATCTCATCGGGCTGGATCAATCTAATCGCAGTTGGTTTAAGGAAGTTATCCGCTCGAATTCTGTTCATGTTACCGATATGTATTTTTCTGAATCAGTTGGAAATTATACAGTAAGTTATTCTGCACCGGTTCGCGATCAGAATAAAAATATTATCGGAGTTCTGACAACACGATTTAATTGGGACTTTGTTTATGATATAATCGAAAAAGTAAAACTAGAAAAACATTGTAAGATATTTCTCATTTCCTCATTCGGCGAAATTATTTCTTCCAAACAAATGTATGATATTTTACGTGATAATCTTCTCTGGCTTGGTGCTGGGGAAAGTGCAATCCAAGGTCGAAGAGGTTACAGTATAGAAACCGCTCGTAACGGTCAATGGAAGGCATTCGGGTATTCTCGCACAAAGGGTTACAACGCTTATGCGGGAAAAGGTTGGTCTGTGATTGTAGATGAGCCAATTCAACTGGAA
>JANMOF010000059.1:0-75677 GCA_031368925.1 Leptospiraceae bacterium | reverse complement strand
AGTCTCTTAGAAAAAAATTCTCAGAGGTCTTGACATGAACTTTACTCTCTTAAAGTATTGTCATCACAGATGATTTTTTAAAGAACTAAAAAGTGTCCACTTTCAGCCGGAATCGGTGTCCATTTTCGCCGGATTGTGTACTATCTAAGGTTCGACTAGAAGTAAAGGCAATACTTTCGCGTAAAAGGCATTTATACCTTCGAATTTTGCTTATGACAAGAGATCGGGCTGGATAGAAAAAGCCAAAACCAAGAAGAGAAAAGAATTTTTAGAAATTATATCCATTAGCACAAAGCGAAGCTGTGTTCATCATTGAGGCTAATGCAAGAATGCGCTAGGACTTTTGCAATTCGAATAAAATTTATCCTAAACTAAAAATTCTCACTACACTAGCGTCAGCGATCAAGGCGGTGTCAATAAATTGCATATTTCTAAAGACCCTGTCTAATGTCAATAATTTGCAATTTATTGACATTAGACGCGAGCGCGACGGCACTTAGAATTATAACGGTTGCCGGGACGCCCCAGGAATAAGCGGCTATTTCTTATTTACCAAAACTAATCGTATCCCATTCATCTTAAGTTCTTCGATAACCGTGATCGGCAATAAATCTAAATTTAACTGAGTCTTATAGCGGTAGTGTAATTTTTTAGGAATGTCGGCTGATATGTATAAATCTTCTGGACTTAACACTAGCACAAACTTCTCATTATCCTGAAATTGTTTGACATATTCATTTGCTTCTTCATTTCCCGTTAAGTTCACATGAGTTTTTTCTAGGAACGATGCTCCCATCCAAATGGAACTATATAAGGAAGAATGGACAACGAAGTTATTGGACTTCTTTAGAAAATCCTGGAACACTGCATTTTCTTGAGAAGAATTTCGAAGAAGCTTTAATCCCTCTCTGGTAGATAACCAATTTCCATAGCCAATTATTAATATGAGGATAATTAGCATCCACCTCTGCTTATTAAATTCCGAAAAAAAATCTTCCGAGAGGTAAATGGCAAACCCAATCAAGACCAGAAAGAATGGTGCCTCTATATAACGAAGTCCAAAATAACCAACCCCTCCATATACTGTTATATAAAGTGGAATCACAAGTAAAGATACCCAGCCTGCTATTAGAAATATTTCTCCCGTCGGACGTTTAATCTTATTAAGCAAAGCCCATATGGGGAGTAATAGCATTAGCCAACAGAGTGGTTGAAATTTAAAGATTCCAACCATTACTTCATTGCCCCAAATAGTTGCCTTTAGAATTGCTAGCCGTTTCCAAATATCTGCCTTAGCGTTATCATTAAAATCAATCGACGAAACGTACCTAAACCCAAGAGGGTGACCCGATACTTGCATATTATAAATCACAAATAAAATTCCTACCGCTCCAAACCCTATATAAATAAAAAAAGGTTTTGCCAGGTTTTTTCTCAAGAGAAAAGTAAAAAAGCATAAAAAAGAAAATGTCATCAATACTTCCAAGCGCAAAATGAACGATAACCCAAAGAAAACGCCGGTTAAAAATAAAACTCCGAATGGCTCACGGAAAAATGCATTTTTATTTAGTATTGACATCCATGAGTTTGTCTCACTTCTACTTTCTTCAAGATATTTCCAAAAAAAATAAAATCCAAGCAGATAAAAAGTTTGAAATGCAGGACTCTCAGTATAATCCATTGCGGTAAGTAATGGAAAGGAAATAAAACCCAGAGTTACAAGCAATACCCGGAAAATAGCTATTAGCCCCACTTTTCTTAGAATAAAATCGAATATAAAAATATTTATTCCAAAAAATAATAACGGCAAATATAAGATTAGCCTCAGTGGAAAGAACTTAAGTAGAACTCCTCCTATCCAATAAAAAAAAGGGGGGTATTCTAGAACGCATTTGTTTCCGCTTATCGAAAAAACAGCCCATGGATAAGATATTGGAAAATACTTGAACTCTTTATCTAACTGTCTTCCTGGATAAATACACTCGAGAGATAAGAATCCATTTTCATTGTACTGAACGCTCTGGTAAAGTTTAATCGCACCATCGCTAGTGATATAGAGATTTTTTTTATCTAGCTCATATCGAAATTGAAAAATTAAAACAATAAGTATTAGGTAAAACAAATAGGGGATAGTTTTAATTAGGCTTTCATTGTTTAGTTTCATTTTGTTACAAATTTCCCACTTCTTTTGTTTACTCTGCATAATCACTTTTTCTAGACTATACTTTTTTTCCAATCAATTATCCGACATCTTCCTTATCGAACTTTGTTCAGTTTTCGTACCCTGATATTTTCTTAAAAGAAAACTTGACTTAGAAGGAATCAAAACTTACCTTGAATTGAGTCAAAAGGCATATGGTAGGTATCATTTTTCAGGCATGGTTTATAATATTTATTAGCTTTTACCTATACTTTAACGACGCTCAATCAAACTTAGTTAAAGAATTATCTGCAAATACTATATTAGCTTCTATCCTTTTCTTATTCTGGCAAAAAAAAAAAATTAAAGGTGCAGAGTCTTATCTTTTCATTTTTTCTTCTCTAAGTTTAATCTTATACACATCTATCACTGGGATGATTTTTTTACCAGACTCACTTATTGCCAGACAGAAACTTTATCTTAGATTTGTTTTTTACTTTTCCATTGTAGTTTTCTTTTTTCTCTATAAGATTGGGACGAATAAAAAGCTTCTCATTTTTTACACAGTTATCGCATCTTCTCATATTTTCCTATACCGCTATCATTATTCTTCCATTGCTGTTTTATTCTATCTTGTTGCAAATTTATCCTTACTAAAAAAATTTACTTTAAGCAAACAAAATATTTTTGATTTACTTGTTTTTTTATTATTCACAGCGTCTCTTACATCTACTTATACCTCATTTTTTTATAACGGCACGAATGCAGTCTTCGGATTTTTCCATTTGCTTTCAGGAATTCTACTTTATCTCTACTTCAAATACCTTGATGATGAAAAAGAGATAATATCAATTATCCGCTATAACCATTTATTTTATGGTATTTGTTTGGTTCTGTATAGCATATTTATATTAATTTATGTTTTCTCTCATGACTTTAATCCAAATTTTTCTCTTAGCATTGGTGGCTTTCATGTTAGCAACATCGGGAGTATGATCGCAGTAAATTTTCCGGCGATAATAGTCATATATCTTTTTTTTAACGATACATCTAAACTTAAACTTTCTTACATTGTTTTAATATTCTTGTCTCTTGTTGTATTGTATTACACTCACTCCAGAGCATCAAGTCTAGGGGTAATTGTAAGTAGTCTCTTTATAATTGCTTATTATCTAAAGTTTGGAAATGAAAAAAAATCTAAACTAGTTCCAATTCTATTACTTTTGACTTTATTTATTGCAATTTTTATTGGCAAAAAGCTATTCCAATCTGATGTTTTTAATACTGGCTCTTTAATTGCTCGCAAATCTATCTGGGAAGCCTACACGGAAAGAGTATTTCACCAATCTATTTTATTTGGTTTCGGATCTAATAATGAGTTCTTTAATACTTTTCTACCTATAAATTATCTTTCCGATAAAGTCATCGAAGATTTACGATACTACTTTACTAATTTTCAGGCAAATCCTCATGCCCATAATTTATACATTCAATTCTTCTATAATTATGGAGCTTACGGATTATTAATATTAACCGGAATATTATTTTGCACCTTTGCACTTCTTGCTAAGAAAATTATACGAAAAGAATTAACCTTGAATGAAATCTTAGCTTACGGAATTTTATCGTCTATTTTTTTCCAAGAAATATTTGATTATACTATGCTCGACGCTATGACTTTTTTCCCTACTGCATTTGCCCTCGGTATTATATCCCGCTATTCTTTTGAATTAAATTCCTTTCGAAATCTGAAAAGTTTTTCAACGGTAAATATAAAAATTATCTATGCTCTTCAATTCTTCATTGCAATTTTTATCTCCATGATAGGGTTTAATCTCTGTCTTTCAGAGAAGGTAAAAATACTTTTTAAAAATGAATTCACGATTGATAATTTTTCTAATTTGAAATTCAAGGACAGTTCTAGTTTTACCGAGGCTAAACTTAATACTTTTCGAAAACTCGATAGCCTTTATCTTCCAATTAATCTAGACGATAAAAAGGAACAGTTTTCCGGGCAAGTCTACCTAGAAGCGTACAAAATCACAAAAGAAAAAAAAGACTTGGATTTAGCCGAGAAAAATTTCCAGAAGTGTATTTTAATTTTCCCTAATTCCGCTGTCTGTTATAAAAAATTGGAAGAAATCGAACTCATAAAAGACAACCCTGATGCGGCTAATGGCTATAATAAGAAATTTAAAGAAAACGATCCATTCGGACTCGTAAATTAATTTTAAAATTTCATAACAGTTTTTACTATGACCTAGTATGGAGATATATCTATGTATAAAAAAATAATTATCTTAGGAGTTGCGTTAGTTATGTTTAATTGCGCAGGAACAAGACCAAGTAATCTTGGAGTCAAAGACGGGAAACTTTTAGTCTGTCCCCCCAAAAAAAATTGTGTTTCAAGTCAGGTGGAACCGTCAGACTCACACTTTATTCAACCTTATAAATATTCATCTGATTTATCTACTGCATTTTCGGAATTAAAGTCATTACTAGAAAAACAGGATAGGGTTACTATTATAACCGCTGCGGATAATTACCTGAATGCGGAGTTTAAGTCCAGGCTAATGGGCTATGTCGATGATGTTGAATTTTACTTTGATGATTCAAAAAAACTAGTGCATATTCGTTCTGCTTCAAGACTCGGTAGTTCCGATTGGGGTGTAAATCGAAAGCGCATCGAATCGATTCGTGAACAATTGAAGTGGTAGTAATTTAAAGCTGTCATTCTAAACTCAATAATTCTTTCAGAAAAAAGAAATATTGAGTTTAGAATGAAAACCAGAAATATTCTCAATTCTTATTTTTACAAATCAATCAATCAGGTTGGATCTACCTGATTCACTTTCTCCATATCTAGCTCTGTCCTATAACGTTTCAAGATTACAAACGCAGGATAAATCATTAACAATAATCCAATTAAAAAAACACTTCTTATGATCCACGAAGATAAAGGCGGCTCCATCATAGTATACGCAAATTCTGGATTAACCGTATGCTCCCCTATTTTGAAATTTGCATGCTTTAATTTTTCATCATATGTAGTCTTTAAATCAAATTCGGGGGATCGAACATACTCATTTCCATAATACAATAGAAGCCTTTGAGAACCATCTACACTCGCCGATTTGGGAATTTCAAATAGAACTTCTTCAATTTCTGAATATGCTTCGATTGATTTTAGCGTGAGCGGCTTATCTTCATTATTTACAATTAGAATTTTTAATTCATCTCCCTGGTAAGAAGGCAATTCAATATTATGCTCACCTTTATCTTCTGGCTTTTTATAGATTACTGTATCTGCCATTGAATTGTATTCTTTAGTCGCAGTATTTTTTTGGAAAATTTCGATTGCTCTTTGGTATTTTGGCTCTTCGAAATTTAATACAATTCTATTGATTGGCTTATGAGTAGGGTTAGAATAATGATATACGCTTGCCTTCTTATCAGAGTCAGTAGACCTTGATAGATCTTCTAATTTTATATCTAGTTTATATTCTGCTTTTTCTTTTATGCCCGAATACAAAGCTCCGGTGAACTCAAATTGTATTTTTGAATCAAACTCTAGACGGGCATATCGATATTTGCCTGATCGAAATTTAATCCGGTTAATTTTTCCAGAAGCCTGATCGTCATAATAATTATAAATAGAAGCACTTACGGATTCTTGCCAATCATTTGGTTCATTCCCAAGAGACACAGATACACCGGTTTCATATTTTTCACTTCCGGCAATTTCTATTTCCGTATACTCAGTCTTAGCCGGAGGCTCTTCAAATTTCAAAACATAAATCCTACCACTTGAGGTTACATTTGTGTAAACAACGGTCGGTATTGTTTTACCAGTCTTACCCGCTGTATTTGTTACACGCCTATGAAAAAAAGGAACAAGCTCATTATTATACACTAGTCTCAAATCGGAAGTCCCATGAAATCGGGCAATTTCTTCGGTGAGTCGAATTTTTCCATAGATGTTACTATCATCTTCTACAAATTCTTTTGTAAGTCCTTTGACTTCCGCAAAAAATTTATACCCATTACTTTTAAATGCTTCTGCAGAAAGATTTTCAGAAGGAAACAATGAAAAAAGAAGAAGAGGAAAAGCGGTTAGTTTTAGAATTTGATTCACGTTTATTTTATCCTTATATTTTTGATAGATAATGCTTACTATTACGAGACCGATTCCAAGTGAGAAACCAGCAATGATTCGAACGACAACGCTCATTGTCCAAATATCATAGAAATAAAATTTAGATATAAGAACCACTCCGAGGATAATTCCTGTAAGCCTAAATGAACGATATCTTAATATGAATCCAGGAATTAAAAGTGCTATCATATAAAATGCGATTACATACGAGTAACCTAAATTACGATAATACGAATCTGCCACCAGGTAGTGAACTTCTACTAAACTTCCCAGGATTAATGTAAACAATGCTACGAATACGAAACCTACAATGGAGCGATTGATAGGATTCGTTTTTTGAATTTGATAGGTAAACAAGAGAAAAATAGTAGCGAGCACAAAAAGTCCAAATCTTGAATTTAGAATAAAATAAATATGCTCTGCATAAAAACTTTCTACAAAATAAAGTCGGACAAGAGCGAGAAACCAGGGAATGATTGAGATAGCAATATAAGTTTTATTTCGAAAGTATGCGCCAACTGCTGATAAACCGCCCGCAAATAAAATCCAAGATACAACAAGCAAGCGACCCTCTGAAAAATTAGATATGGCTGCAAACAAAACAGCAACCCAAGATAAAAACAATACACCAGAAAGAGAAAATCGGTAACTACTCTTAACGTCTAGTAAAGGGAGAGAATAAGATTCAAAAACTTTTAAAAACCCAACTAATATAAATGCCTCGACCAATAATAAATGAGCAGTTAGACTAGAATAAAAAGTATTTACAACCCAAAAACCAAATCCCGAAAAAGCAAGGACTAGTAATATAACTAATACAGGGCTAGATACTACAATTGATTTTCGAAGTCTAGGCATAAGATAAACTTCTCTCATCCCAAAAATAAGAAACATTCCAGACAAATAAAGAATCGGTGCCATCGGGCTACTCGCTGTTAGGTTCTTATCAGCCCAACCAGAAAAAATAATACAATTAGCTATAAAAATTAGATAGGGAGATACTCTCCAACTATTCGCTTGACTGATATAATAAAATACTAAATTTATAAGAGTCAAATAAATGAATAAAAAACGGTAGGAATTTTCCCCCGAAGAAAGTAAAACGGGAGCCAGAATAGATCCAAACAAACTAAAGATATATAAAACTTGAAGATTTGTTTTACCTGCCAGTAATGAAGTGCCTACACTTAAAACAGTAAAGGCGGCAAATGCTTCTTTTACTGTGATGAGATCATATAGGTAATATGCTCCATACACACTTAGATATAGAATAGAAATACCTGTTCCGATAAGAGACTCGGGGATAATACGCATTTTGCGACTAGCAAGATAAAGACCGGAAGAGATTGTTGTAAACCCAATGAGTAAACCAATGACGATTCGACCGGATTCATTGATCCAATGATTCTCAAATGCAAAATTTATAAACCAAATGAATGCGAGGATAATAGCAGATAACCCTAGTTTACCAAGAATATTTCCTCCGAGCAATACCTCCCAATCAAAATTACGACCAGACTTTGCTTTTATATCTGGCTCGGGTGTTTTGGGTGTAATTATATTTGGTTTATAATCAGGTTTCGCAATTTGAACCGATGTTTCGCCTAACGATAACTGACTCAACTCAGATTTAATAAAACTAAGCTCTTTCTCGATTGTGTCTACTCTTTGGGTTAACTTGTCCAAACGTTCTTTGTCTGCCATAATAAACGTTTTAGTTCCTAATTTGATTAGAGCAAGAATTTTTTAGAGAGGATTTCTTTCTGCGAAATAAAAGTGAGGTTTGCAAGCAAGAGTCAATAAACTCTTGCTTGAATATAAATATATTTAGAGTTCTGTAAGATGAGACTTTGTATTTTCTTGCTTACTAGTATCTCCTTTTTGGATATAGCTATCTAAACGATAAATTGTATTAAATAAAACTAAATCAATCGCCTTGAGTGCGATAAGCTTTACCTCAGGATTCATGCTATTATAATTTTCAATAAAGGGAACTCCTTTCATTTTACTATCGAACTGGTCTACTTTAATTTTAATGCTGGCAAAATCTCCCGGCGTAAATGTAAGAGTGCGGACAACCGAATGTAAATCATTGGTTAGTCTCTTTTTGCTAGAAACAATTTTTACTTCCTTGGTTTTTTCTTCTTTGAAAGTAAACTCAATGTGACGGGCAGACACGATAAGGTTACCGTTATCTTTTACTGCATTCGGAACCTCATCTGGGAGGGTAATTTTTTCCTTTAGGTCTTTATTTAAACTAGCAACTTGGGTTTGTAATTTGTCGAGACGGGTAATTTTTTCTGTAATGCTCTTTTCTAGAGAGGCTAAGTTTTGATTAACGCCATTTGCATAATTGCCATTGGCTGGAGGAATTGCAAGTTCACTGCTTCCCTGAGAAGAAGATTGGGGTTCTTTTCTGGCACTTGAATTGGAACTGATTCCTGGACTTTGTGCCAGGATAATACTTGTTGTAAGTATGGAGATTAATATGTAAATTCTAGATAGCATTCGCTACCTCCTATTAGTCTTATTGGACTATTTTTTTCAAATTTGCGAAACCAAAGTAATTGAAAAATAATTTATTTCCTAAATATTTTTCCTTAAAATCTATCAATTTCACCTTTACCAAACGCCAAAAGAAAAGCCCATTTCAAAATCCAAAAAAGTTCGTTTGGTCTATACTAAATGAAAACCCATATGGGAAATTACTTCTTTCATTTGGTATATATATACCATTTCTTTAAGATAATGGGTGTTTTCAATATAAATATATGCTTAGTTTGTCTTTGAAATATGGAAAACTATTGCATTTCACAAATAGTAAGCCAGATTTAGACCAACTCGTAAGATCGGCTTACTTGCCAAGGGTGTAGAGAAGCAGAGATTTCATAAATCAAGTAAAATGAAATTTACAACCAATACAGTAAAACAAGCAACATTGTGTAACTGACGCAGTCTAGAATCTATTTCGGAAGACTCGAAAAATACTGGCTAATATAGATTAGTCTCAAAAATATGCATCCTTTATTTTTTAACTCATACAATAGAGGTTTTACTTCTTGAATAATATTCTCTTCTTTTGCAATTCGTAGAATAGAAAAAGTTCCTAGGCAGACGATTCCTTCATTCTTCGCAATTTTTAGTCCAATTCTTTCATCGATAATTAAGAAGTCTGCATTGATTTCTTTGGCTAATAAAATTGCCTCTGATTCCCCTTCGTCTAAATCCTTTCTCAGAAAACCTAAAAATTGTTTGGATTGAATATCCTGTTTAATAAAAAAAAGATTCTTCAATCTCATTGTATTCGTATAATTTTTTCTTTCTTATTTCCTGATAAACAGCAAGTGGAATGAAATTACTTGAAAACAAAGAATGTCAAATACCAATTTCATTTATGGAAGATAATGAAATAATGGGAGTGGAGTTCGATACTACGATCATTTTTTTCCTAAGGCATAAAAAAGACTAGATTTTATTGGGGGGGGGTATTGAAAACAGTGGTATCGTATAGAAAATAAAAGGAAAAATAAATATGAAAAAGATGATTTTAACAATGCTCGTTCTTGTGAGCATTCTCAATTTGAGTAATTGTAGCCCCAAGAAGAAAAAAGGCGGAATACTGGATAAGCTGATACCACTCGCACTTCTAGGCGGTGGGACTGGCAATGGGTCAACATCTGCTAATGGCGGGTCAAGTGAGACTGGTAGCGGAAACACAGGGACAACGGCTAATGGAACAGGTGGGACTGGCTCGAATACTGGTGGTGGAGGGAATGGGACTGGTTCAAGCGGTGGAAGTGTAGCTCCTCCAACTAATTTAGCCTATGATAAAAGTTTTTACAGCGTGAATATAAATACAACAAAAACTCTTACACCAACCTTATCTGGCACAGTAACAAAATGTGAGGCAAATCCTGCCTTACCGCAAGGAATGAGTATTAGTCAAACGGACTGCGTTATTTCGGGAACGCCAACTGCAACTATATATCCAACGAATTTTGTTATTACTGCAAGCAATGCAGGTGGAAATACGACTGCCAATTTTAAACTGCGGGTAATCAATGGTATTCCCGTTTATCTTTCTCAGTGGGGATTTGCAATGGGACAAGGGAAAGCATTGGCATTAGATTCTGAAGATAATATTTACTTGGCTGCCAATAATAAAGTAAAGAAATATAATTCCGAAGGTAACTTTATTACAGAATGGACAACTCCTGGATTTAATAGCTTATATGCAATTGCAATCGATAAATCAAATAGGGTTTATGTTGGTGACTGGGACAATAACCAAATTATTAAGTCATTCACTCTTGATGGAAATTATTTGTCTTCTTGGGGAAGTTTTAATCTCCCATGGTATATTAGTTCAGATAGTCAGGGCAATATATATGTAGCCGATCGATTTAATAATAAGGTGCAAAAATTTGATTCAAATTTAAACTTTTTAATTCAATGGGGCAGTGCAGGTAGCGGAGAAGGACAATTTATAAATCCGTTAGGAATCGCTATTGATGAACTCGGAAATGTCTTTGTCGCAACTTACCATAGAATCCAAAAATTTGATTCATCAGGAAATTTTATTCTACAATGGGGTTCTGATAGCAATAATCCTGGAAATCAAGATGGGAAATTCAATTACCCATGGGCAATGAAAGTGGATATGTCTGGAAACCTTTTTATTACTGAGCTTAATAATAACCGAATTCAAATATTCGATTTGAATGGAAATTACATTGCTAAATGGGGGATCCAGGGTTCTGGAAATGGAGAATTTTTCAATCCTACAGGTATCGCAATCGATTCTTTAGGAAATATCTACATTCTTGATCAAGGGAATAATAGGATTCAAAAATTTGCTCCGTAGTATGTAATTCATATTAGCCGGTAAACTGCCGGCTAATGTGATATAGCTGCTGTAGAGCCTTATAAGTTTACTTTCACTTTAACAAAAAAGCAAAATTATTTTTATAGATTTTTTTTGAAGGAAAAGTTTCCAACATTCCAATAGAAGCACCGGTATTATCATTAACAGTCTGACCAGTCATAATTTTATCAGCCGCAGAAACGCTAGTGGCATATCCAGTCCCTTTATTTAGGAAAACATATAATCCGCCTTTGTTAGAAGAATAACCTTTTGCACTTGCTAATAAATCTGGTAAACCATCTCCGTTCACATCACTTATTGAAATACTATAACCAAATAAATCACTTGCAGTAATCCCGGATAATACAACGCTTGCGCTCGAAGCCAATCCTCCACTACTTGCACACAAAGTATTCGTTGAGCATCCGTAAAAAATGAAAACAGAACCTTGATTTGCGCTAGGTGAAGTAGCTGTTCCATTTCCAACGATCAAATCATTTTTCCCATCTTGGTTTATATCTGCGACTGCTATTGTTTTCGCATATTGGTAATTTGGGGTACCACCGGAAGCAGGAAAATGCTGGTTTGTCCCATTTCCATTAATTGTAAATCCTGAGGTAGTAGAAAGACTCGTGCCGTTGCTAAAATAAATATAAAGCTTACCTGTGTTCGTTGAAACAGTTGTATCTCCTACAATCAAATCATCATAGCCATCATTGTTAATATCACCAAAGGCTAATCTATTTGATAACCCTCCTCCCGTTGAAATAGAAGTTGTTACATTAGAAACAGAATTTGCAAGACCTGCTGAGCTGCCATGAAAAATAAAAATATCTTTTGTTGATGCGTCTGGCGAACTACTAGAAGCAAGATCCGTATAACCATCTCCATTTACATCGCCAGCAGCTAAACTGTATCCGCCAAAATTACTTCCTATACTTGTAATAGTTGTACTAGGAGTATTTGGTATACTTGAACTACTACCATTATAAATATAGACATGCCCAGGTGTTCCTGTGACATCTCCAACCGCAAGGTCAGGAAACCCATCTCCATTAAAATCTCCTACAACCGGATTTGTTGTACAATATTCTGCTCCACTTAATGGAGGAATAAATGTTAAATTGATTGACGATGAAATTCCTGTCGCCGACCCATTATAAAGATAACCTCTAGTATTTGTAGTTTCATTTGTACAGATGAAAAGATCGACATAGCCATCTTGATTGAAATCAGACAGGATTGCATGAGTTCCAAATTTACTACTTGCTGTGCCGTCTAACGTTTGGTTTGCCCCACTAAATAAAGTTTGAGTGGGTCCAGTTGCACTGCTATAGAAAATATAAACTCTTCCTGTATTAGCTCCTGATAGATAGTTTGGAGCACCAACTACAAAGTCCGGATATCCATCTCCATTTATATCTTTGTTTTCTCCTTTTCGAATTTCCGTCAGAGAGGATACTGTCTGTTTGCCTGATTTATTTGTTGCTCTAACACTAATTGTATTTTTCGGTACTTGTTTTAAAACATTCCCAGCACTACCTTTAGGTAATGTATATTTCCATGTAACGGATGGTGTTGTTGCTCCAGTTACTGCCGTCACTGTCGCCGCCGCATAACTTCCCGAATTAATCTGCACTTCTACAGAGGCGACTTCCACATTGTCGCTTGCGGTGCCGATTAGGAGTCCTGTTTCAATTGTTCCCTTCGACTTCAAATTCGTCACTGTCACTGTAGGGGGAGTTGTATCGCCTGACGTCGAAGCCGTAGTTGTGGATGTTCTATTTAAAGAACTAAAAATAAATCCAATCATTCCCAAACTAGGTTTACTAACATCAAAGGGAGATTTTTTTGCCTTGAGACAGAAATTGAGATTTAGAATAAGTAAAATTAAAACGTATTTCATATTTGTGACCTAAAAAGGAAGACAATTGTAGACCTTGATTCTTTCAACTCTTTCTCTTTAAAAATGCTCTTCTCTACTATTTTTGTAACTACTCGGAGTGTTTGCTTTCGAATGCATCAAGGATACTATCAATCATACTATCAAAGATACTATTATGTATAGTGATTTTGTTTTTGTGACTATATTTAATAGTATCTTTGATAGTTTCTTTAATAGTAATACAGGTGTATCGACAACACAAAGAGTGGTAAATCGTTTCCTATTTTTGCCAAATTCTAGCCAATTATGCCGAATGCCTCTAAATTGCTTTACAAAATCAGGAATTATTTTAAAATCTCATGTATAAGTATGAAGTTTGTTCTTGTAATTTTAATATTTGCCTCTCTTAGTCTATCGGCTGACGGTGAAATTCGAAGCATTCACGCTCTTATTTATGGCAAAAGCACCTACCCCTCCGAGTTATTAAATGTTAACGACAGCACCAAGAATAAAACAATTCTCTGGCTATTCTACCTAATCCAAACGAACAAACAAATTATTTTAGTGGATACAGGCTTTACTGATAAAAAGTATATTTCCTCTTTCCAGATTGCTGATTATAAAACTCCCACTCTACTCCTGCGAAATGCAGGAATAGACTATTTACGGGTAACAGATGTTATCCTTACTCATAGTCATTTCGATCATATTGGAAGTGCCCATCATTTCCCAAATGCTAAGATATATATTAATACCAAAGAGATGGAAGTTTTCGAGCGCTCAGATGAATTTAAGCAATTTGAAAAAATCTTCGAAGTTCGAAAATTTAGAAACCGTATAGCTAAAATTGATAGCAACTATTATTTGACCCCCGAGATTTCTATTTTCTTTTCAGGAGGTCATACGATTGGGTCCCAGTTTGTCCATATAAAAACAGGCAATAAAGAATTCGTGATCACAGGCGACGAATGCTATTTTGCGAAAGAATGCCTCGATGGAATCGGGCTTGGCTCCAAGGCAGCGTATAGTATTTCCAATAATAAAAAATTTATTGATAGACTTTCCGAAATCCAAAAGAAAAATAACCGCTTAGAAGTTTTAACTTTACATGATTTTGAATTAATTCGAAATTCTGGAATTCCAAAGAATGGAATTATTACGATTTATGAAATGGAAAAAAAAAAATAGCTTCCATTCTCCAATCTGAAACTTCAAATCATTTAAGGCAATTTTCTTATGAAATTTAGATTTAACAAATACGTTTCTCTCCCGATGTGCATAATAGCTCTTTCCCTTTCTTCTTTTTGTGCCTCTGGCGAAGAAATGGAAATTAAGCTGAATTTAGAGGATAAAACCTACTGGAATGAATTGTCATCTTACCTGGCAGGCACTTCTCTAGAAGAGAATAATCGGTTTTTACCACTCGCAGAATTAAATTATTATAAAACCTATGCAAGGTCTATGGACAAAACGTGGAATAAAATAAATACAAATTATATTAGCTACGTAACAGATTGGTCAAGAGAATATCTTCCAGAGGCTAACAAAGGTAATACTGCATTATACCCACTCAGTGGTGCAGATTTTATTAATCTCTATCATATCTACCCAACATCTCCGCGTTATATAATGATAGGCTTAGAAACGCCCGGTTATGTAAATGATCCTATTTTATATAAACCAGAAGAACTCAGGAATGCTTTTTATACGTTAGACGCAAGCCTAAACCAGATAGCAGTCCAGAATTACTTTACAACCATCTTAATGGCAAAGAAATTTTCTAACAAATACTTTCCCGGAGTCGCTCCTGTCCTTTTAGTTTTTTTAAAACGACTTGGTTTTGAGATAGATGATTTACAGAGAATTTCTTTGACAAATGAAGGAACACTTAAAGAAATTCAGGCAAGCGAGGTAAAAGATTCTCCCGAAGCCTATCAGGGGATAAGAATTATTTTCCACTCAAAACAAAGCCCTAAGTTACGAGAATTAATTTTTCTAAAACTATTTGTAAATGAAAACTCTGCAGATCCATCTTCTGTGGAAGGTAAATTTTTATCCAAACAAAAAAGATTAAACCTGGTTTTTAAGTCTGCCATTTACCTGATGCATTTAGAAAAATACCAAAACTTTATCAATACAATTGTTTCAAAATCAGATATGGTAGTAGAGGATGATTCCGGTATACCTATTCGAAATTTTCCAAGCAAAGATTGGGACATCCAAGTCTTCGGAAGTTATACTCGTCGGCTAAGTATTAGGTATGTTCCAAAAGAAGCTAATATGTTTAAATCGGAAAAAGGAAATGTAAGAACAGAGTCGCAAAAATTTACACAAGAAGATTTAAAAAAAATCTATGAGACATCTGCTAAACCTCTACTCTTCAAATACGGATACGGCGGAGCCTCAAGTAGGGCTGCAAGAAATAACTTGATTCTTTTAAGAAGGCATACTTTGTTGAAATCTAAATCATGATTAAACTTATTCTTTTCGTTTTTCTTTTTTTGTCCTTACATTCCTTATATGCAGAGGACGTAATTAGAGGAGTTCGTTATTTAAAACCAAATTCTACCTTCAGCGAAGTAAGCGATTTATATATTCAAAATGGAATTCTATCGCGGATAACCGAGAGTAGACAGAAAGATGCAGTTCGCTATGTTCTTCCTTCTTTTTGTGATGCTCATATAACTCTTGGAGTAAATGCGGGGGGTGGACAAAATAATCTAGGTGAAATAAAAACAGCACTCAAATCATTCTTATTGCATGGCGTTACCCATATTCAATCAGTGGCTGACGGTCCCTGGATTAATAAAATAAAATCGGAAATCGACTCGGGCAAAATAATCGGTCCAAGAATTACAATTTCTAATAGACCTCTCATTCCTAAAAGTGTGGAGAACAAAGAAATTTCTGATCTACTTTATTTTACTGCGGATAATAGAGGTTCTACTCTAAAAGAATTCCAAAGTCAGCTAGCAAAATCGGAAAAAATAATTCATATATTCAATAGATACAATGAAGACGCAACTTTTTCCTTTGATTCAGAATTTCTCCACCAATTGCGACTAGAAGCTAAAGAGAAAAATAAAATCCTAACTATTCATACATTTGCAGATCGCATTTCAATTTTAGATGCTTTGATTGGAGGTAATCGGTATTTAACTCATCCAATTCTTTTTGAAATGCAAACTGAAATAGCAAAACAACATATCCAGGAATTAAACTTAATTCCTTTACTCAATGTTTATCGTAATATGCAGTTGAACGCAGCTAAAGAAGGCGAGGGACATTTGGAATTGGAATTTTTAAAAAAGAAAAGTAAATTCTTTTTAGATAATTACTCTGCATTGTATGAGTCCGCTTTAAAAACAGAAATAGAAGAGGCAGAGCTAGAAAATCGTAAATCGAACTACTCCTCTTTTTTGAAGTTTATTGAAAAAAATCCAATTCTAAAAGATAAAATAATTTTAGGTAGTGGAGCGGGTAATCATCTTTCGTTTCCAGGTATCAGTGGGATTCAAGAATTAAAGATTCTTGCAAAAATTCTTAAGTTAGAGGAAAGTCTATTTCTAATTCCGACCAGAAATTCTTGTTCCTATTTAGGCACAGCGTATAATGGAACATTAGCCGTCGGCAAAGAAACAAACCTACTTATTTTAAAAGAAAATCCAGTAAAAAATCTAGATACGCTTTTTCAAATCGAACAAGTATTTCAAAATGGAAAACCGGTAAGATTTGATTTATCGCCGACGAAGAAGCTACCCAAGAAAAAATAGTTTAGATTTTCAATAATCCATTCTCGTCCATTTCAAAGAATGGATTGTATGCAACTTCTATTAAAAATCCATCAGGGTCAGAGAAGTATCCACTGTAGCCGCCCCAAAAAACCTTGGCTGGTTTTTTTACAATAGTGCCGCCTATTTTTTCTATGAACACAAATATATCATCGACTTCTTTTTCTGACCTCGTGTTGTATGCCAATGTGAATCCTGTAAAGCCTGACCCATTGCTATTTACCTGCGCATCGTCTGCTAGTGATTCGCGAGAAAATAAAGACAATACAATACCGGCTAATTGAAAGAAGGCGACACTTTCCTGGCTCTGGCTTGATCTCTTCCATCCAAGTCCCTTCTCATAGAAATCAATAGAGCGTTGTAAGTTCTTTACTCCAAGAGTGATGAGATTAAATTTTTGTTCGAGCATTATTCTTCCGTCCCGATAATCTCGCCCATCTCGACTAATTTTTCATAGAGATCTAAAATCATTTTTTGATTTTCAATGCAATCTTCGAGGCTAATACTGAGTATCTGCCTATCTTCCGTAAGCATAAAAGCCGCGCGGGCAGAAATATTCTTTAGAATTTTGCTTTCACATTCTAAACTAGAATTGGAAAGTGCATATACCAAAACAGTAATATCAATTTCTCTAAGCATTCGCTGAATTGACATATCATCCATATGGGTAAACAGATGATTAAACTCTAAAGAAATATCTAGCGGTATAAAATTAGGATTTACCATTAGCTCCCTAACTGTGGGATGAGAGTCTACTTGGCTCATATACTCTTCTATGAATTCCATCCCGATATAAGCATAGAGTTGATGGTGCAGCACATGGGGATTATTCCCTGTTTGAATTCCAAGAACACCGGTTCGCATGATACAGTATTCTAAAACTCTTTCAGTCGTCGCGTTCGAGAAAAAAATAATTCTTTCTAAAATTTCTTCTACTAGCTCAGGGTCGGTTCCATCTATGATAAGTTGCAAACCCATTTTTAAAAATGGATCTTTTACCATACCGAGATCATCTTCTAGACTGAGTAGACCTTGCTTTCTAGCTTTATCAGAAAAACCGATTAATTCTTCTATTAAAGAAATTAACGCTTCTTTGTGAACCCCACTAAAATCAAATTTGGAAAAAATCAGGTCATCGAAGTTCATATTTACTCCCTTGAATGATATTAGATAGAAGTTGGAATTCTTTACAATACATATTTATCGACCTTTTCGCGCAAAAGTTTGATTAGCGCATCATCCATAAACGCATATTTATCTTGAATAAAAATAATAACACAAATAGATTGATTCCTGTCAGGAGCCAAAATGCAAGTAAACGCAAAAAGAACAATTCTAAAAACTTTTCCCCTCTTCCTAATTCTTATACTTTCGCCAGAAAATATTTATGCGCATGGCGATTATTCAGAGTTAATCACAAATCCATTTGTATTTGGTGCATCTACATTGACCTTTATTATTTTTTCTGTGATGATAAAATTATTAAATAAATCCTGGGTTCCGCCGGTAGAACTAATTCATTGGAGATTAGGCTTAAGTCTCGTAGTAGTCAGTGGGTTAATTTACTTTGTAGGAATGAGAGATCATTTAATTGCAGTCTTATTTCTCTTATTCATTGCTTCGATTATTCCAGCTATCAATGTTCTGGTTAATAACAAGTTAACTACAAAACAAAAAATCATTCTGTTCTTTCTTTCAAGCATAATCTATTTCGCCAGCGGAGGAATATGCGGTTTTTTTTACTTATCCTCTCTATAGTTTTTTCTGTTTATTTGTTTGCAGATGAGGAAGTAAAAATTGGAATTTTTGCAAAGCATAATTTAACTGAATTAGAAATTGAATTAGCGGGTAATGCCCGTATCTTCTACTTGGGAAAAGATAGGACTTTAGAAAAGGGAAAATGGAAAATTAAACTAACGGAAAGAAAACTTAATTTTTCGAATACTAAAATTGAAGGTGAACATATTCTACTTCACTCAAGCGAAGTCTTTACAATTACAACTCTATTAGATAATAAAAGGCTATCTCGTTCCTATAAAGGAAGTCTAGAACTCTATGCGAGGGAAAAAAGAATTCTATTCGTTCTAACTCTACCTTTAGAAGAATACGTTAGTTCCTCTACCTACTCAGAATTAGGTGAATTGCTATTTGATAAAACTATGACTGAAAATAGTAAGCACACGCTCATTGCCTCTCAAGAAATTGTAATTAGGACTTATATTCAAAATGAAAAGCAAAGACATAAAAATGAACCCCATGATTTTTGTGACCTTACTCATTGTATACACTTTGCGGGTAATATAAATAAACCTTCTAAATACCCTGGTGTATTTCTCTCAGGCAAATATCCAGTGAACGGCTACTTTCATTCTACCTGTGGAGGGAAATTAACCGGACCAGAAGTATTTTGGTCGAAGCATGAAGTTTCCCCTCATTACAGAAGAGGAAGCGATGGAGATGAGGCAAATTGTAAGAATTCTCCCCACTTTAGCTGGGATAATTTTTTTTCCACATCTGATCTGGAAGAAATTCTTGGAGAAGATAATATAATTTCTTTCGAGACGGAAATAAAAGACGGAAGAGTTACGAGCCTCTACTATATAAATTCTAAAAAAGAAAAAAAGACTATTTCCATTTCCGCTTTTTCCACAAAGACTGGTAAACTCCATGGATGGAATAAAATTAAGAGTAATTACTTTACAGTTACGAAAATAGGTAACCATTATAGGTTTCAAGGTCATGGTCTTGGACATGGAATTGGTCTTTGTCAATGGGGCGCTAAAAATCTAGCGGTTAATGGCAAATCCCATTTAGAAATACTGGAATTTTATTTTCCGGGAATAGAGTTGAAGAAATAATTTTTTTTTAACTTATGCCTACACTACGATTATTAATCCTACTCCTACCAATTTCAATTTTTGCTAACCCGATTCGATTTCAGCGAGATCAAATAAATTATGTATATCATGATAGTAAAATAAATGAAGCTACTCTAGAAAAATTTCACAGTTTATTTGAACGATACTATTCTAAAACTCTAGAGGATTTATTGGCAAAGAAAAATTACCCGCTACGAATAGAAATTTATACAGATGCAAATCGTTTTAGAATCAATACAGGGCTTGCCTCTTTCAATGCTGGAATTTTTGAGCCGGAATCAGAAACATTTTATTTCTTACTTACTGCTAAAACATTACAAGAAGAAAAGCTAATAACGATTATTTCCCATGAAGCCTGTCATGCTGCTATTCATTCTAAGAAACTTGACTCCTATCAAATGCCGCGGAGTCTAGAGGAAGGATTTTGCTATTTGCATTATCCTTCTGAAACAATTCTAAATCGAGACGTTAGCGCTTACTATAAAATAGATTTTCAAAAATTCTTATCTGTCTCAGAAAAAAATCTAGCGTCTAACGACAAAAAAAAAAGAGAAGAGATATACCAAGTATCCGCTAGGTTCATTCAATTTATCGCTAAAGAAAAAAACAAGGAGGACTTAATAAAAATCCTCCTCGATAAACAAAGTCTGAGGAATTTAGACAAGGAGTGGGAAAGGTTTCGTAGGTGACTTGACCTCCCCCAATTTTCTGGTTACTGAAAAATTTTCTAGGAGTAAGTCCCTCTCCTTAAAGAGAGGGACGGGCTGGAAGCCGGGGAGATGTCAAGTAATGTTTCCCGTAACGAGCATCGATTTCGTTTCTATCAAATAATACAAACATATCCGTTGTTCCAAAAACTCGGTCTAATGCCGGATAGCCGCAAATCTTTGCTCCAAGTCTAACATAACCTTTTATGATTGGGGGAATAGTTTTAGTAACCGCTTTTTTATCTTCAATAATATAATTAGGATCAAATCCATCTAGTCTATGACTGTCATAAGGGGCAACTCCAAATTCTTCGCTAGCGAGTGCATTATTTTCTTTGAGATACGCATACGCTTGTGAAGCCGCCAGTGGATCGGTAGAGTGTATAGAACCACAACCCATTAAATAACGAATGTCATTTTTCAGCATGTATTCCCCAAAGCCTGACCAGAGTAGCGAAATCACCGAACCATCTCTATAATCCTGATGCACACAGCTTCTTCCAACCTCGGCAACTTCGTCTTTAAAATCATAAAGTTTCCTTAGGTCAAATTCAGTCTCGGAATAAAACCCAATATTTTCTTTTGCTACAGATCTTTTTAAAATGCGATAGGTTCCAACTATTAGGTCGTTCGTTTCATCTTTAACTATCAAATGATCACAGTAGTAATCGTAGTCATCTCTGTCCTTCTGTGCTTGCCTGGATTCTGGAAGCCCTTCTCCCATCTCCAGATTAAATACATTGTATCTCAGAGCGAGAGTCTGCTCGATTTCATATTGATTTTCTGCTAACCGAACTTCTAGCCTTCTTTCAATCCCTTGCTTTTTATTGATAACGCTGATAGCCATGATGAACTCCTATTGATTGTTATTATCATTCTCGCCTAAGGTTGTTACAAGAATGTTACGTGATAAATAAAAAAAGATTTTTAAAAAATCCCCACCTTAATGAAATAGAGAATATGAAAGCATATGTGGCTGAAAATTGGTGCGAGCCAGAAGAACTCGTTTTTAAAGATGTAGAAGATCCAACCCCTAAACCAGGTGAGGTAGTTATTGACATCAAGGCAAGTGGAATGAACTTCCCTGACATGTTACTCATTCAAGGCAAATATCAATTACGCCCTAAACGTCCCTTTTCTCCAGGTATTGAAGTCGCTGGAGTTATTTCTGCTGTTGGAGAAGGCGTTACAAATTGGAAAGTAGGTGATAAAGCAATGGGCTTATGCTGGTTAGGTGGTTATGCGGAAAAAGTTGCTATAGCGGAAAAGAACATTTATCCCATGCCGGCAGGAATGAGTTTTGAAGAAGCAGCAGGATTTATTGTTACTTACCAATCTTCTTATTTTGCAATCGTAGTTAGAGCAAAACTACAAGCAGGGGAAACTATGTTAGTCCACGCTGGAGCCGGAGGAATTGGAAGCTCTGCAATTCAAATAGGAAAAGCGTTAGGCGCAAAAGTATATGCAACCGCCGGAAGCGAAGAAAAACTAGAAGTGATTCGCAATCTAGGTGCAGACCTTGCTCTCAATTACAATGACGCTACTTGGTCAAAGAAAATTCGTAAAGAATACGGGGGAGTAGATGTTGTTATTGACCCTGTTGGCGGAGATGCTTTCGACAAATCTATATTATGCACAAACTTTGAAGGAAGAATTGTAGTAGTTGGATTTACAAGTGGAAGAATTCCAACTCTAGCAGTAAATATGCTTTTACTAAATAATATTAGTGTTATGGGGGTATATTGGAATTTATACCAAAATGACAAACCAGAAGCAATCAAGAAATGTGTAAATCAATTGAATGAATGGTATGTAGAGGGCAAAGTTAAACCATTGGTTTACAAAACGTATCCGCTACGCGATGCGCCTCAAGCGCTGCGAGAAGTAGGAACTAGAAAAACATACGGGAAAACAATATTAATACCATGAATAAGAAAACAGATAAAATAAATCACAATCCAGAAATAGCGCGAGAAATGGAAATTTTTAATGAATTTCTAAAGAAGAAAGATTTAAAAATTACTTCTCAGAGAATGCTTGTTGCCGAAACTATTTTTTCGATCCACCAGCACTTTACGGCGGATAGCCTCTTGGAATTATTAAAAGATCATCGCGATGAAATTTCAAAAGCAACTATCTATAGAATTTTAAGTATAATGGTTGAAGCAAAACTTTTGGCAGAGCACGACTTCGGAAAAGACTTCAAATACTATGAGCACATAATCGGTCATGAGCACCACGATCATATTATCTGCACAGACTGCGGTCGTATTGTAGAATTTGTAGTTCCTGAAATTGAAGAAATGCAACAACGAGTAGCGCAAGAGAAAGGTTTTTCCATTCAAGGTCATCGCTTAAATATATATGGCAGTTGTCAAAAAAAAACAAGTTGTGAATATTGGACTAAAAAATAGACTATATAGCCAAAGAAGTAATTAGAATAGAGAAATACGATTTAATAATATTCTTTGGCTTAAATTCGCGTTGGCAAAATGATTCCTTGCCAACGTGGGAAAAAAGACATAAATACATCTAAAATGTAGCTTTTATTCGCCAGTCACTATTGTGCATGTTTGACCAAATAAAAAGAGAACGTTTAAGATTTTTCTATCAACAGTGGCTACTTTTGTTATGCCGGCTTTTTGGCTGGCAGTAATTATAGACCCATCTCCTACTGAAAAAAGTCCGAGTATGTTGCTGTTACAAGCTTCGCCTCTTTTATTTCCAGTTGGTCCCGCAGAATTCGAAACAGGCTCAGCAATAGATGTAAATATCGAACCAGCACCGGTCGCAGAATTTACTCCTGTAAAAGCACAGGAAATAAAGGTTGCGGTGACCATCGTTAAAACTAAAATAATTTTCTTCATAAAATCTCCTTCGGTTAATTACCGTAAAGACAGAATTTTACAAGAGTCATTAAAATAAAAGAAAAAAAGTTAAAAAATCTTAAGATGGATAACCGACATTGGGTTTACTAGGATATTGTCCACCTTGAGTCCTAGATGAAGATGAGGTCCAGTAGACATTCCAGTAGATCCAATCTTACCGATAAGCTGTCCCCGTTTAACCGTTTCACCTTCATGAACTAGAGTCTCGGATTGGTGCATGTAGAGAGAGAATATCCTAGAGCCATGGTCGATAACAGTGAATATCCCCTCGAAATACATGGGACGTGAAATTACTACCTTACCATCTTGGATAGCGTGAATTGGATCTCCCGATGCACCACGGATGTCAATCCCACCATGCGGTTTTCCTTTCTTGGAAAAATAATTTCGCCTAGCATAGAAATTACTGGTAATCTTTTTGATTTTTGCAGGCAAATGAAAGTTTTGCGTAAATAGAGGAAGCGTGTCCGATTGATAAGCAGCCCTCTTTAATTTTTCACATTCTAAAATAAATTTAATTGGACCGCCGGAATTTTTCTTTGGAGCAAATCGCTTAGGCAACTTAAGTGTTTCCGCAACATGGGTTTCTTTAAATTTGCTCGGTTCAATTTGGACAGGACAAACTTTATATGTCTCAGCCTGCTCATTAGTCCTAATTTCTAAATCATAGGTTCCAGGTTCTAACTCGGGGTGAATTGGAATAAACCCCGTATACTCGTTATTCAAAACAAACATTTCTACTTTCTTTTTCATCCAGATGAGATTGTATTTTTGTAATTGTGAAAGTGTAACAGAGGGACTATTTGGAAGTAACCGCACATACATAAGCTCGCCCTGTTTAAATTTGCGTGCTCTAATTTTGACTATGTAGTCTTTGCCTTCGTAGATGCGCTCGGTGTTTGTGATTTGAGGAGCTTCCGGCTGAGTATGCTTTGCGGCAGTCGGTGTAGATAGACTTGCCACTGCTCTTGTAGAAGACTTTCTGCGCTCAAACTCTACAAGCTTAGCTACTCTTTTTTCTGGGAAAATAGATTGAGAAAATAAAGAAGAGACTAGTGCGAAAATAAAAAAACTAGCTCTAAAGGTTTGCTTTTTAACTGAATGATTTTGTGTTACAAATAGATCCAAGTATTATTCCAAAAAATATATTTTTACTGACAGGATTATGTAAAATCTCTTTTTTTCAATACAAAAAACTTTGATTTTAAAATATGATTCAGCCTATGATACTATTCGGAATT
The DNA here is from genome assembly GCA_031368925.1 of Leptospiraceae bacterium. Taxonomy (GTDB): domain Bacteria; phylum Spirochaetota; class Leptospiria; order Leptospirales; family Leptospiraceae; genus UBA2033. The sequence continues at coordinate 51,126 of JANMOF010000059.1, read as the reverse complement.
TTGAATGTGACTTCTGATTCTTTTTCAGACGGAGGTGATTTTTTAGATCCAGTCCGTGCAGAAGAAAAAGGTATAAAGCTAATCCAATCAGGGGCGACAGTAATAGACATAAGTGCCCAGTCATCAAACGTGAACGCAGTGCAAATTACGCCAGAATTAGAATGGTCTAGAATAGAAAAATTAATTCAGAAATTTCAACAATCAGGATATAAAATTTCTGTAGATAGCTACAAGCCCTATGTTATCCGCAAATCCATTGAGGCAAATGTCGATTACATTAACAATATAAATTCCTTTAGAGACAAAGAGTCACTGGAAATTCTTTCAGAATATAAAAACTCTCTGCCCGAACTCATATTAATGTATTCCCATAGCAATGGAGACATGGCAGAGGCTAAGTCAGATTTAACTCCCAATACAATTATGGATTCCATTTACCAATTCTTTGACAATAAAATTAGCGAATTACAAAAACTAGGCGTTCCTGAAAATAAACTAATCTTCGATCCAGGTATGGGATTCTTTTTAGGGGCTGATCCAATGCTTAGTATAGAGGTTCTAAGAAATATTTCTGAATTTAAAAGACGCTTCGGCAAAGTATTAGTATCCGTCTCTCGTAAATCTTTCATCGGGAACCTACTCAGTGCTATTCCTCCAAAAGAGCGCGGAGCAGGAACTCTTGCGGTCGAGCTCTATCTCTATCAGCGAAGTATAGACTTTATCCGCACCCATGATATAAAACAACTAAGTGAAGGGATTAAGATGTTGGAGGTGTTGGTTAATCTGTCACAACCTTAAAAACTCTCCAACCTCCTCCCAACTACTAACTTGTAAAATCTTATCACTAGGGTTACTCCTGCTTAGCCCTTGTTCTGTTTCATTCGGGGAAAATAGAATTAACCGCTCAATTTGTTCCAAGGAAAGTAAATATTTTAAAACAGTATATCTATCATCGATGAAATTATTCAGTTGTAGACGTTCCGCAATACCAGCCTTTTCATGTCGCTCTAAGCAAAAATGAATGTGATCTGGAACAAATCCAGTGATAGAAAAAAAGTGATTATGCTCTAACCATTCCCTGGATTTTCTTTGGACTTTTTCGCCGCATTTGGAAATAATAAATACATTTTCCTTTCCGAATTTTTCTATGAGTAGTCTAATTGTTTCAAAGCAATCAGGAAAGGGTTTAGCCCGTAAGAAATCCTCTGAAAAGAATAAATCAGGCTCGTCAGTGTCCTGTGCAATGATAACTCCACCTATGTCAATCCCAATGCGCATACTATGCATTATTCCTTCGCAGGCGCTGGGTCTTTACTTGCAGTTTCCCATGCAGCTTGGAATTGTTCGGGGATTGCTTTTTGGTAGAATTTTTCTACTAGCACATCGCTGTTCGTAAGTTTTAAAGAAATAAACATATCAGTCTTAAACTTTTTAATGTTTGTAATCTTTCCACCATAGAGAATTGTCTTTTCATCCGGTTGACATTCTGGTAGCTTGAGATACATATAAGCAGTATTATGCGCTAAGTCATAACGGTTTTCTCGTTCGACTTCTACATTGGAAACAGTTCCGTATTCACAGTAAGCCTTCGTGTTTTTATTATTAAAAGTAGCGGCTAATACTCGATCGTCGAGTAAAAAATAAATCGTTGAATCCTGGATCAAGCAACCGCATTTCTGAGGAATAGAAGTAGTATAAACAGAACGAACAAGCGGATAATTTTGTTCTACCACAGTCTCTGAAAAGATTTCTCTATTTCCGAAACTCTTTCCTGTTACATTGTTCTTGAAAATTACCTGGCTTTCTTTTCCATTGCAGTCATCCTCTGCGATTTGTCTTTGGATTTGATAAATCGTGTAAGGGTAATTTTCAAATTTTGTGACTTTCGCAGTTTTCTCGATTGTGCCCGGATCAAATTCTACTTCTTCTAATTTAGAATCTTCCAAATTACTATAAAAATCGGTAGAACCAACCTTCTTCCCCAAACTCTCCGTTTCTTTCTTCTAAACTTTGTAGATTTTTTGAAATGGCAGCAGAGCCTGAGAAAATCCAGCCCCGTTTTCCATTGTAGGTAGTTTCCATCCAGAACCCCGGTTGTTTTTCTATGACTACATTTTCTTTGGATTGATTATAAAATTCCCCAATATAACCAAAGGGAATATTAGAAATCACTTTTGATTTTACATCTGCTTTTTCCCTCAGTGGAAGTCCTGAGGTTGTGACTACACTGAAATAATGCTTTTCTACTTTTGCACTTAAGAATGTATCAACCACCCAACCAATTCGGTTGTTGTAATTTATTTTTCTCCATTTTATTGTAGCATCGCGTTGGATTGTATAAGCAGGGTTTTCTAGGGCTAACTCTACTTTCGATGCATGAGGAATTGTATCAATTATAGGGCTTGTTATTTCTGGATTCTCATAAAGACTTGTTCCCATTAAAGAATCAGTGAATAGGAATTGTTTTTCGTTCACGACTTTATCAGGCTCTTTTTTGCAATCGGAGACTGATAAAAATATAAATAGAAATAAGAATATTTTTTTCATACAGGAAATGGTATTCTTTATGAAGAACATTTCCGTTTCAACTTTAGCAAGCTTTTTTTATCTTGGTTTTACACCAATTACATCAGGACTTCCAAAATCAAAAATTCCAGCCACGCACCCCGTCATAAGGGTCGCAAGTGTTGCTGCCCACATTGCTTTCCATGCTATCGAGCTAATTTCACCACTTCTAGAAGGAACTAAGTTCGATAAACCACCAACGAAAATTCCAATCGAAGGAATATGAGCAAAACCGCATAATACATAACTGATAATGAGCATTGCCCTATCTGAAATTTCTCCTGCACGCGACAGCTCACCAAGTTTTATGTAGGGCGGAACCGACGTCTGCAAAAGTCTCTGTCCGATTAAAACTGACGACATCCATAACTCATTCATATCGAGAGAAACACCGGTAAAAAAAGTAAGCGGGAGAAATAGTAGTCCAAAAATATTGTCAATTGATACCACTTTGAAAATTCTGCCAACAAATTGTAAAATAAAGTTATCATGTGATTGTAAGGAAGCAAGTCCAGCAAATAGCATATTTACCAAGGCTACGCATCCTAAAATAGCAACTAACACTGCGGCAATTCCCGCAGCCATCTTTACCCCGTCTAAAGCTCCGAGAATAAGTGCGTCCATATAACTTGGCTTTTGTACGTTAGGATCGTCCACTTCTTGCGGAACGCCACCCATCGTTTCTGGGACTCCCGTTTCGGGGATAATGATTTTAGAAATCACAAAGCACGCGGGAATAGTCAAAAAAGAGGCTGCCATTAAATGTCCGGCAATGGTTGGAAATGTGGGTTTTAAAAATCCAACATACATGCCTAGAACGGTAGAAGAAATAGAACCAAAACAACTAGCAAGAATAGCACAGAGCTCACTTCTACTCATATTAAGTAAAAATGGCTTTACTGCTATAACAGATTCAATCCCAACAAAAATGTTAGCTGCGCCGGAAAGCGATTCGGCACCACTTGTTCCCAATGTCTTTTGAAAAATCTTAGCAAAGAAATTGACTGCGGGTTGAATTGCATTCATTCTATATAGAAGAGTGATAATGGCTGAAAAGAAAATAACCTGTGGAAGTGCTCTAAAAGCAAAGATAAATCCAACATTCAGTCTGCTTTTTTCAAAAAAACCAGTCTTCGGATTTACTATATAGGAATAGTCTACGATACCTGAAGTAGGATTAATCAAATCAGTTGGTTTTACCATTACTTTGTCAACTGGGGGAACAATTATATCACTGAAAAGAAATCTAGCACCCGCCTCTGAAGCTACTAAAAGAAAGTCAATCGCAGAACCGAAAATCTCAACACCCATACGGGTAATAGGAAATACAAAAATACAAAATCCCATCACAAATTGAATCCCGATTCCCCACTTGATTGTATTCCATGGAATTAATTTTCTATTTTCAGATGTAAGCCATGCAACGATGCAAAGCACATACATCCCCACTAAAGAGATAATATTCAGTTTAATATCTAGCATACAATTTCCCGATTTTGCTTTCTTGTCACTTGGTTAGCAATTTTACATTCTTAATTATCGTCAAGAGAATTCCATGGAATGAATTTAATGCAGATATTAGCAGTTTTTTCCATTTCTTGAACGAGATTTGATTCAGATTTTCCTTTTTTCGAATTGTCAATAATAAATTAACTAAGAAAATAAATAAAAATGGACATTTTCCCTAATGCCTACGCGTAAATTTCTATTTAATTTAACGTGAGTTCGATGTAAGAAATTATTAATCTAAAAATATTTAAAGTAATTCCCATATACTTCCTTTTGGAAGACGATATACCAAAGATACAGTAGCGTTGGGTGCAAAGATACTTGGGAGATAACTTCCCATTGCCTCCTTAACCCAATGGTAAGGTATAAGGGAAGCCCTTCCTTGTCTATATTGTGTGCATCGTCTTCTTAGAGCGTGTCCGAGAAGAAGTCATTCTATTAATAAAAGTCAAGCTCCAAGAGCCTTCAATATCCTTTTCAGACAGGCTCTTATACAATGGTTATAGACTGAATCAATTAAGGCAGGAGACTCTTTCGGCAAAAATTTAATTTCCCTTATTAAAAATTATGTCTCTAGAAAAAATAAATTACATTTCTGAAAAAAACTTAATAATGGATTGACCTTGACCTAGCAATTTCCGATATAATATTCAGGAAAATACATCTATTTGTATTTTCTAAAAAATATTGAAAGAGACTTAAAGGTATAAACAATGAAAATCATAAAAGGTATATTTATTCTTTTAGTGTTGGTTAACTTAAACCTTTTGTTCGCTCAAGCTGCCAAAGAAGCTCCCGCTGCCGCACCTGCTAAAGATGGTGCTCCTGCTGAGCCAAATGAAGCCGGCGATACAATTAAAGGCGAGTTAGTTGCGGATGACGATACAGATGCAAGTTTATCTGAGAAAGAAAGAAAAGACAAGAAAGAGATTCTTAGACAAGAAGCTATGTGGAAGAATCAAGATTATAGTGGTTACAACAAAGCTTTCGAAGATCTACACAAACTTTCTAAAGCGTTTGCTAACAACAAATACAGACTTGCTCTTTCTTCTTATCAATCTGGCATGAACACAATCTTAAAAATGAGAGAAAGTGTTGAACAATACAGAAAAGAACAAGCTGAGAAGAAAAGACTCGACGAAAAGTGGTACTGGCAAAAAATCGATCGTAAAGCAAATGAAGAAAGATACATTGCTCGCGAAAAAATGTCTGCTAAATTAGCAGCAGTTACTTATTTCACAAAAGCAATCAATCACTTGGACGACATCGTGAACCCAGATTTAAAAGAAACTGAAGCATACAAAACACTTCTTTCTTCTGTTTATAGATCTTGGATCATGGCAGAATACGATACACAAAACTTCCCACAGTGTATCCCAATCTTAGAACTCTACTTAGAAATCAAAGAAAACGAAAAAGAATACCCAGCTCACAAATATCTTGCTAGCTGCTACTCTTTCGAAGAAAACACTTTGAAAAAATACAAAGCTGGTTCTGACGATCAAATCCAAAAATTAAAGTACAAAAAGAACGTTCATCTATTAAGAGCAACTGAATTAAAATATGGAAAAGGTACTGTAGAGTACAAACACATAGTTGATTTAGTAAATAAAGATGAAGTTATTTCTGTGAATCCTTAATCCAAAACCACTCTTTCAATCAAAATAAAACTATCCTTTCGAGGGTAGTTTTATTTTATTGAAACTTGATGGAAAAGGATACTATTCTATACGTTTTAACAAAATCCCAAGAATATCTGGGAAAAAAGCAAATTCCCAACCCAAGACTCGATGCTGAACTAATTCTTTCCGATGTTCTAAACCTGGAAAGAATTAAGCTTTATTCTAACTTTGATAAGAAACTAACAGAAGAACAAAAAGATACTTACCGAGAAAGAATTAAGTCTCGCGGGGATTTTAAACCTGTCGCATACATCACTGGCAGAAAGAATTTCTACAAATCAAACTTCCTTGTAAATGCAAGCGTATTAATACCTCGTCCCGAGACAGAAGAATTAATCGAATGGGTTTCAGAAGGAATCCAAGGTGAAACTTCCCTTTCCGTTCTTGATCTTTGTTCTGGCAGCGGGTGTATCGGCATTAGCCTCAAAAAAGATTTTCCCCAAATTAATATAACATTAAGTGACATTTCAAAAGACGCATTGACTGTTGCAGCAAACAATGCAAAAGAAATTTTACCTGGTATGGAAATAACTCTAGTAGAGAGTGATTTGTTTGATTCTATTTCTACTGAAACCAGGTTTGATTTAATCTTATCAAATCCTCCGTATATTCCTATTCAAGAAAAAACTTCACTGATGGTAGATGTTTTGAATTATGAGCCACACTTAGCATTATTCTTAGATGAGCCAGAAACGTTTTATAAAAAACTTCTGGCAGGGGCATACAAGCATTTAGCGGAGAATGGATCTATTTATATGGAAACTCATTCGGATTGGGCTAAACCAATTTCGCAAATGAGTCAGGATTTTGGTTTTAAATCCAGCCTAATAAAAAAAGATTTGAGCAACAAAGAGCGATTTGTTAAATTAGTAAAATAGGAAATATTTATGAGTTTATTAAATGAAAAGGCACCGGATTTTACTTTACCCAATTCAGAGGGTCAGACAGTTTCTCTACAAGACTTCAAGGGGAAAAAACTTTTAATCGTTTTTTATCCTGGAGATGAGACGATGGTTTGCACAAAACAGCTTTGCTCTTACAGCAGTGGGTTTGAAGATTTCCAGAAATTAGGAATTGCTATCATCGGCATCAATATGGATTCAGTTGATTCACACAAAAAGTTTAAAGAAAAATACAAACTTGCTTTTCCATTACTGTCTGATCCTGATGGGAAAGTCTGTGAAAAATATGATGCAAAGGGATTACTAGGCGTTAAACGCTCTACTTACCTTTTAGATGAGAATCAGAATATTATTTTTGAGAACGAAGTATTACCAGTCTTTTATAAAGATAAAGATGATATTATGGGGGCAATACAAAAATTGGTATAATTATTTTCTAAGGCCTAAAAAAGCAATCTCTCTAGGAAGGTCTTCGATGTAGGCTGGCTCATATTCGATTTCTTCTAATTCGAGTTCATATTGCTTCTTCGAATCATCTTTTTTCTTTTTCTTTAGTTTACGGTATTCTAAGATTTTAGTCTTTTCTTGTGCCTTGATTTGGGAGATTTCGTCTTGGTTCAAATCTTTATAGATGATCTTTAAAACTTCTTCTCTTGCAAGTATACCAGAAGTTCCGTCTTCTTTCTTTTTATATACAATGGTAAGTAGATTTTCATCTAGCAAATCTACCTTTAAAATCTCACCATCTTTTAGAATAATAGTGGTATCTAAGGCATAACTAGATTGGGTACACAAATAGACTAGAATGAGGAAAATTAAGTTTCTCATGGCAGAGTGCATTGTACTCACGTATATATTTTGTCAATTAGCTTTTCAAAAATTCTGGCGAAATCATCCAAATAATCTGACCCATAAGAAAATTTTCCTTTGCAATATTGATAGCAACCGTTGTACCGGGAGAGAATATGAGGCTTCTAGATATGGATTCATCTCTTATTAATCTTGCAGTAAAGAAGCTTACATCTGGGTTATGTCCAATTAACATAACTGTATCAGAATTACTGAGCAGGTTCAATCTCGAAAACAAATCTGTATAATCATTAGAAGGTAATAATTCATTTGTAGGCATTACCACACCTCTAAACTGAAGCTTTTCAGCAAAAATATTGGCAGTCTCTGTGGTTCGAGTATAAGGACTATGAAAAATATGGGTTACTCTAAGAGGACCGTGATAAATAAAATCAGCCATTTTCTCCAAATCTAGCCTACCCTTTTCTGTAAGCCTTCGGTCTTTATCCAATCCGGTAACGGAACTCGACTCTGCTTCACCGTGTCTTCCAATAATTAGCTTCATAAAGAAATCCTTTCTTAATATATCCTTTTTTTCACTAGCCATTACTTTGTAATTAGAAAAATTTGTAATGAAATGAATGAAAATCCAATCCACACTCAGGAACTTTATAAAGAATACGATAACAAGGCAGTTGCTCTAAAGAATTTATCCCTTACCATTAAGTCAGGAGAAATTTTTGGGCTCATTGGACAGAATGGTGCCGGTAAAACTACCCTTATGAAAATACTTCTAGGCTTTTCCTCGCCGACTCGAGGTAATGTAGAAATATATGGGAAAAAAAACTCAATTGAATTTAAAGCTAGAATAGGATATTTGCCCGAAAAAGTTATGATTCACCCTTTCCTAACAGCATTAGAATTTTTATTTTTATGCGGCAAACTTTATTATCTCAATAAAAAAAATCTAAAGGAAAAATGTATATCTGTTTTAGAACGAGTGGGACTCGGTGATAAGCTTGGTGTTAAAGTTGGAACTTTTTCTAAGGGCATGACACAAAGACTCGGACTTGCTCAAGCAATTCTACATGAGCCAGATTTACTTTTTTTAGACGAGCCTGGTTCTGGACTTGATCCACTTGGAATGATTGAGCTTAGAAATATTATTTTAGATGAGCATAAGTCTCGTAATGCTACTATATTTATTAATTCTCACCGCCTACTAGAAGCAGAAAAGCTTTGTTCTAGAATTGCGATTTTGCATAAAGGCGAAATGGTTGCAAGTGGGTCGATGAATGAATTAACTCGAACGAAAAATCAAATCAATGTGAAAGTTGAAACGTTAAACGAAACACTGCAAAAATATTTTGGATCTATTGGGAACCAAATTAAGATAGAGGGAAATGAAATTTCTTTTGATCCCAAAGAATCCGTCGATTTGAAACAGATTCCAATTCAGATTATCCAAAACGGTGGTAATATTCTAAAATACGAAATAGTCAATGAAAACTTAGAAGAAATTTTTCTTCGACTAACAGGAGAAGAAAAATGAAAAAAATACTTGGTCATATTATTTCCAGTATCTTTACAATTGCGGGATTAACCATACGAGAAGCTTTACGAAAGAGAATTATCTTTATTATCCTCTTAATCTCTAGTTTTTTTCTATTGATGAATTTTTTTTGTGAGTCTGTGACAATGCAGGCAAATGGAGAGGAAGTCAAAGACGGCACGATAGGTCCAATTTTTATTTTTGTAATAGTAACTGTTTGGAGTCTTGTAATTTCTGCTCTAGTGACTTCTTCCCTATTAGCAGATGAGTTTGAGAACAAGACTTATACCATGATTCTATCTAAGCCGATTTTTAGATTGAGCTATCTGGCAGGAAAATTCCTTGGGGTATTTACTCTCATAATTTTAAACGCTGTGATTATTCTAACCGCTTATAGCATAATCAATATTTTGCGCTCTGGTAGTATGGATAGTGGATTATGGTTCGCAGCGGGCTCTATGTTGTTATCCTATATTTTATTAATTAGCCTTGTGCTTTTGTTTACAATACTCATCAATCGAACCGCAGCAGTACTTTTATCGTTTGCACTTGTATTACTTACTAGCATCGTAAATTATCCAATCTATGAATCTGCATTCGAAAAAGTAATCGATACAAATTCCTCTAAGAAATTAATCCTAGAAATTATCTATTGGGTGATGCCACAGTTTGGAACGAGTCTATACCATTCGCTTTCTAAAGTGGCAAAATCTTTTTCACAAGTACACTATCTTGGCTTTTACGCATACGGGCAAATCACAGTTTGGATTTTAGTAGTATGGATTCTTTTATATTTTAGCTTTCGAAGAAGGGAATTAGAATGAAGCCCTATCGTAAAAATGTAGGCATTGTAATTTTTAATTCGGAAGGAGAAGTTCTAATCGGGGAAAGAATTGGACTTGATGGATCATGGCAATTTCCTCAGGGCGGCATTGATGAAGACGAAGAGCCAAAGGTTGCAGCCTACCGAGAGTTATACGAAGAAGTCGGGATTAAAAATGCTGAGCTTGTATATGAAATTCCTGATTGGATTAGCTATGATTTCCCAAAAAACTTCAAGGCTCCGATGGCAAAGAAATATGCCGGTCAGATTCAAAAATGGTTCCTTTTATATTGGAATCATCCGGCTAATGATTGTAACCTGCATATACATGAACAAGAATTTGCGCATGTAAAATTCATTCCGCTTCGATCCTGTATAGATTCAATCGTAAGTTTTAAAAAAGATGTCTATATAAAGCTAGTAGAACTGTTAGAGCCCGAAATTAAAATGTTTTTAATAAAAAATTCCTACCGAGGCAAACTATGATTTTCCGTTAAAAGACAACACAATAAGGTTTTTAATTGATTCAGTATTTAAAACAAACAATTTAAAGTGTTGAAATATTAGTTTACTTTTTAGAAATTAAAAATTTTAATGAAGTATGAGTTTTCAAATCGAGACCTTTCCAGTTTATCCACTTGGGTGTAATTGTTCGATTGTATCTTGTGATAAAACAAAAGAAGCAATCGTCATTGACCCGGGTGGAAGTGAAGATAGGATTTTCAAATATCTAAAATCGAAAGAATTGAAAGTCACCCAGGTGATTCATACTCACGCACATTTTGATCATTGCCTTGCAACCAAGTCTGTTGCCGATTCTCACGGCGGGTGTAAGATTGGTCTACATAAAGACGATCTAAATCTTTACCAGAATATTCCTATGCAATGCGAAGCGTTCGGTGTAGATTTTCAAGGTGAAATACGAGACTTAGATTATTTTTTAGAAGATAACCAAATTCTATCCGTTGGAACTGCAACAAATATGGAAGTTCTGCACACTCCCGGTCACAGCCCCGGCTCTGTTTGCTTTGTTTTGCGTAGCCCTGATAAGCATATTGTTTTCTCAGGTGATACACTTTTTTCAGGAAGCATTGGTAGAACTGATCTCTGGGGTGGTAATTATGAGACAATAATCAAGTCCATTCAGACTAGATTATTTACACTCGAAGATGAAACGCTTGTCATACCAGGTCATGGTGAGGCAAGTGTCATATATAGGGAAAAAATGTATAACCCTTATCTAAATTGAGGGAATAGGTTATTTTTAATGATAGGAGTTCCGACAATTGTAGGAGAAAGTTTATGATGATCATTCGGCTAATTGCGTATCTTTTATTACTCATCTTTTTTTGCGGGAGTCTTGCTGTATCGGCGGTTTCCTGGTCGTTTTATGAGTCAGTCTACTCTTCCCTCAATCTTCTCAAATACACATCGGACAATAAAGCACGCGATATTTTAGCTACTGTGGCACGCGTGGCAGAAACAAAAATGAACTCAGAAAGCGGCTACTCAGAAATGAATGATTTCTTTGTTCGCATGATAAAACAATCCGAAAAAGATTTGGATAAATTTACGATCAAGGAAGTATTCTTAATTTCACCAGAAGGGATTATACTCTCACATAGCAATCCTTCTGAAATATCTGGTGAAATTAATTCACGCACTCCATCGGCTAAGTATAATAAGCCGTATTATATGCGTGCTCTTCGTATGAGAAAAGGGCAGCTTCCAACTCCACAAACTTTCGGACAGGAGTATAAAGGCGAAGAAAGTTTTTATGGTCGTCTTGTTATGCGATTATTCCCAGAATTAAAATACCAAACCGTGCTATTATCCGCTCCTATCTACCATACAGAGAAATTAGAAACAGTCGGCTCTATTCATTTGATTTACAACCGTGGAAATGTTCTATTCTTTATGGAAAGTCAAAAAGAAATTTTCTTTTGGATGCTTCTCAATTATATTGGAATTTCTATTCTTGTGAGCATTGCTCTTTGGTCTGCCTATGTAATGCTCCTTTTCGGAAGTTACAAACAGGGTGGGCGCAATACAGCGAATATCCCCGAGCCTGAACTTCCTAAGACTCTCGCTAAAATCGAAACCATTTTTAACAAGCAAGAAGATACAATTAAACGTTATCTTACTCCAATTCCTCTTAAGCTAGATAACACCCTTTTAAATATCGAGAGCATAACGTCGGTTAAACAACCGCCCGTTCATCCTGAAAATGAGACTACTGCTAAAATGCCTAAGCTAGAAAATACGTCTCCATCTATAAGCGTCAGCAATGGAAATGGAAAGCAGTCGGTTAATGGCAATAAGCCGGCAAACCCTACTGAAGCTCTGGATGCAATATACCTTGACTAATGCTAGATGTATCCATTAACGAAAATCATTTAAGCGAGACACAGGTTGTATTCGTAAATCTAAAAGGTGCCCTCGATTCAGAAAAGGCGATTGACTTTTATGATTTTATCAATGCAGAGCTAATCAAAGGATTTCGCAAATTTGTAGTTGATTGTTCTAATCTGGATTATATTTCCTCTGCTGGAATCTCCATTATGATTCGTCTCCAGCACAAACTTTCGGAAAAAAAATCAATCCTTGCTTACTTTGCATTTAATAAAGAGATTACTCTCGTTTTAGATTTCTTTGGACTGAAAAAAGAATTTCCCATAGCGGATACTTCCGTTAATGCAATAAAATTATTAAATCCCGGGCACGATGAATTCTCAGAGGAAGAAACAATTTACTCTGTTCATTCAGAAAGCATTCTTGAAACAAAAAAAGAAACTACTACCGTATCTAAAATCCCATTGTCTGAAACAAAAGAATTTGAACCGATTCAAGTTCAAGTTTCAGAAGCAAGAGTTGCTTCTTTACTCGAACCAGAAATTGCTAAGAAAATAAAATCTAATCGCTTGACTATTACAGAAGAATTGCCTATGGTTGAGGAAGATGCGACATCATCCATCGAGCCTGTTGAGTCCGAGCCTATTTTAGAAGCGGTTACTCCGAAGTATTCGGAACTTAAAATAAAGCTTCCATTTATTACACGCACTGAAACAAACCCGGCTAAGACTACCATCATGGATAGCATCACCGACTTCGATACAGACCATACGGAAAGATACGATGTAAATACACTATCACAAGCGACTGATACGAACTTTACCGTGCTCGTTGTGAATTGCGGAAACTGTGGCTCCAAGATTCGAATTCGTAAACAAGGTAAACAACAATGCCCTCGTTGTGAATATAAATTTTTACTTCGTCAATCAGGATCTATATCAACCATAGAAAGACTCTGATATTTTATGACAGAACAAGAAATAAAGTTTCTTCAAGGTCTTAGCTCAAAAGAGGTAGAAGAAAGGTTAAAAAAGTTTGGACTAAATGAACTTCCTTCAGGAAAACAAAAATCTCTATTTCAAATTCTATTTGCCTCTCTAAAAGAACCTATGTTTTTAATCCTAATTGCATGTAGTAGCATCTACTTCGTATTAGGCGACATCCAGGAAGCAATTGTACTTTCTATCTCTGTTCTTTTTATTCTTGGAATCACTATCTACCAGGAAAATAAAACAGAAAATTCCTTGCAGGCATTAAAGGACTTGTCGAGTCCCCGGGCTCTCGTAATTCGAAATGGAGTTGAGGAGCATATTGCGGGTAATCAAGTTATACCGGGGGATATAATCTTAATTAAAGAAGGAGATCGTGTGCCGGCTGACGCATCGATTCTCTGGGAAAGGAATATTACACTTGATGAGTCTATACTAACAGGAGAATCCTTCTCCGTCAGAAAATTTACATCTGAGAAAGACGATGCAAGTTCAGACAAAGTATATTCAGGCACATTAGTAGTAGCCGGGCAAGCAGTTGCCAGAGTATATGCAACAGGACTTTTGACTGAGATGGGCAAAATAGGAGTATCCCTTGACGCTCTCGAAGAAAGTAGCAGTAGAATCCAATCTGAAATAGATAAAGTAGTAAAAATATTTTCTATCGTCGGCATTTCTCTTTGTATTGTAATTGCCGTCGTTTATGGATTTACACGCGGATTTTGGCTTAAAGGTTTCTTGGCGGGGCTAACACTGGCTATGTCCATTTTACCGGAAGAATTCCCTGTTATTTTTACCGTTTTTATGGCGTTGGGCGCTTGGAGAATTTCAAAAGAAAACGTATTGGCGAGAACACGCGGAGCAGTAGAAACCCTTGGATCTGCTAGCGTTCTATGTGTTGATAAAACAGGAACACTAACTCAGAATAAAATGAGCCTGAAAAAAATTTGGTCGAATGGAATTTTTCTAGATACTACATCTGAGGATATTCCAAATATACCGGAACTCTTTCATGAGCTTTTAGAATATGGAATCCTTGCCTCTAAAAAAGATCCGTTTGACCCGATGGAGAAAGAACTACTCCGCTTTGGTGGTAGCTGGTTAAAAAATACAGAGCACCTACATCCTAATTGGGACTTAATCCAGGAATATCCGCTATCCAAAGAATTACTCTCCTTATCTCATGCTTGGATTTCCTCCGAGAAAAAAGAATATGTCATAGCATCCAAGGGTGCGCCTGAATCCATCTGGGACTTATGCCATTTATCCGACAAAGAGAAGGAGAGGTTAATTACTGTTGTTCACGAATTATCTTCGCAAGGACTTAGAATCCTCGGAGTTGCGAAATCTATTTTTAAACAAGATCAGCTTCCTTCTAATCAACATGATTTCCCATTTCAATTCTTAGGCTTATTAGGATTTGCCGATCCGATCCGAGAAAATGTTCCAAGCTCTATTCGGGAATGCCTGTCTGCCGGTGTGAAAGTAGTAATGATAACAGGAGATTATGAAGGAACGGCTCGCAGCATTGCGGCTGAGATTGGTTTGCCGGTCGGAGACTATGTAATTACAGGACCGGAACTTAGGAATTTATCTGACCAAGAATTGAAAAATAAAATGCTGAATACTTCTATTTTTTGTAGAGTCGCTCCCGAACAAAAATTGCAAATTGTAAACGCCTGGAAAAACTTAGGCAAGGTAGTCGCTATGACTGGAGACGGGGTTAACGATGCACCGGCGCTCAAGTCTGCCGATATAGGAATTGCAATGGGTAAACGTGGAACGGATGTTGCACGAGAGGCATCAGATATTGTTCTTGTTGAAGATGATTTTTCATCTATTGTAAAAGCAATTCGCATGGGAAGAAGAATCTATACCAATCTAAAAAATGCAATGACTTATGCGTTCGCAATTCATATTCCAATTGCAGGATTATCTTTAATACCGGTTTTACTTGGTTTGCCCCTACTTCTTCTTCCAATGCATATTGTATTTTTAGAACTAATGATCGATCCTGCCTGCTCCATTGTTTTTGAATCAGGAAGAGAGGCTAATGACATTATGACGAAGCCTCCAAGAGATGTATCGGAAAAAGTATTTAGCTTTCTTATATTGGAAACCGCTATTTTACAAGGACTTAGTATTCTTGTTTTTTCTTTGGTTTCTTTTTATTTCATTTGGTACCAGGGAGAATTGGAAGATAAAGCAAGAACTACTTGTTTTATTACTCTAATCGTTGGAAATACTCTTCTGGTTTTAAAAAACTTAGGAGAAAAAAAAATCTCCTTTAACTTCCAAAATACTATGAATTTCCCATTCAAGATTCTAGCACTGAGCGCATTTCTAATGTTAGTCGCTGTGGTTTACACTCCTTTTTTACGACAATTATTTCACTTTACAGAACTTAATTTTATCGAGTTTGGGATTTCTGTATTTCTAGGTATTATTTCTATGTTAGTGTTATACATTCTTCCTAAATGAGTGTTTTTTAATACATCGAATTCAATTTACAATAAATTCCGATACATATTAGGCTTTTTAGTAATATCAGCGAGTGTATGACCTTCTAGAGTTTCGAAGAATGCACCGAGTGCTTTTCCTAATATTCCTTGTAGTTGACAGACTGGACTAATGGCGCAACTGCCGTTGACGTTAAAGCATTCCGCAATAAAAAAACTGGGTTCCATTGCTTTTACAACTTCTGAAATATTAATTCGATCAGCAGGTTTTGCAAGAGTAATTCCACCTTTAGCCCCCGGTGTGCTTTCAATAAATCCTAGGCTAGACAATTTATGTACTACTTTCACTAAATGATTTTTGGATATTTTGAAGGAATCGGATATTTCTTTGATCGTAATTTTTCTATCCTTATTCACAGAAAGATAAATTAAGACTCTGAGGGAATAGTCAGTATACTGAGTTAGTTGCATATTGCATGAAAACTCTTTCTGTCATTAAAATTCAATTACTTTTTAAGCAAAGTATACGCATTTTTCTGCTTACTATTTCTCGAAAAGTATAGCATTCTCTGCAACAATTTATTTGGTGAAAAAAATATATACTTAGGAATTGAATTTTTATTTTAAAGAACTTATAGTAATTCAAAATCTAATGATGAAAAAAGAGTGGGAAAAATATTACCATTACAGTTCCTAACGGAACAGGTATAACAGCGTTAGCCCCTGATATAATAATCACAGGCGTAAGCCTAAGCCCGGCTTCCGGCACAGCGCAAGATTTTACTGTTCCTGTTTTGTATACTGTAACCGCCGGAGATACTTCCACGAATATTTATACGGTTACTGTAACTGTATCTCCAAATCCAAATGCCGCGCTTGTGAACGGAAGTTTTTTTCGGGTACTGTCGACATTAAAACAGGTAAGACGATGATTGTTTGGTCTACTGACACACAGACTGGAAATTCGGCTATATCGACTGCAGATTCTGGAACGTATTCTTCTCAATTTTTAAATACAACAACCATTCAGTTTGATCGGTTTAATGATGAAGCGAATTCAGCAAATCTGGATTGGTTTACGATTGAATTCCAATAAAGTTTTTAATCTGAAATCAAATGAATTGAAAAGAAATGCTTCATTTTTTCCTTTACAATTAATGCATTATAAATATATTAATTCAAAAACTTTACACTTCCGGGGTATAACATTATGGCAATGACAGATTCTTATAGAAAACAACACATTGAGTTATTAGATTTAGCAGGAAAACTTTCAGGAAAACTTTCGAAGGATGTAGTTATCAAGGAAGCCGCAGAAATTGTTACTGTTCTTTCTCAATTTGCAAGTAAACTCAATATGCATTTAACAATGGAGGATAAAGCACTTTATCCAAAACTTATGTCTTCGGGTAATGCGAAGACCTCACAGGTTGCCAAAGATTACATGACAGAAATGGGCGGCATCAAACAAGTAGTAGAGAAATACATTCACTCGTGGTCATTAGCTAGGAACATTTCAACAGATCCAGAAAAATTTATCGAAGAGTCAAAGGGAATTATCGCAGCCTTAAAAATTCGAATTGACAAAGAGAATAATGTTCTTTATCCCCTTGCTGATGCTTTATAATGCCACTTCTCATATGGCATAAGAATTTTTTATTTAATAGGCTAGGATGCTAACTTTTTTATCTGGTTTTTTTTTCGGGCTAGTTCTAGCCAGCATTTTGTTTGTGATATGGTATTTTTATAGTTATAAAAAATTTACGACTAGAATTTATAACTTTGCTAAATCTCTAGAGCTAGGAGTTTTGGAGCAAGAAAAAGATACACTTGCCTCCAATTCATTTCTTGCGAAAACGCTGATTGATAAAAAACTATCCAGTGCCTACTTAGGATTAGTCACTAATTTCGAAAAAAATCTGGACTCTTTTCACCAGATAGGGTTTAATCTTGTTCAACAGAATTCAACTCTAGATTCTATGAATGAATTTACCGAGAACTTTGCGAAAGTAGCAGAAGCACAGTCCCACTCAACAGAAAATGTTGCGGCTAATACGGAAGAGTTACGCGCTTCCTTTGATAATATTAATTCTTACGTAGAAAAACAAGTAGAGAGCCTATCTAGCGTTTATTTAAAGCTAAATAGCTTTATTATATTCATGGAAAAGCTGAGTCAAGAAATTTCTTCGTTTTCATCTGACTCAAAAAACTTTACTGCCAGAATGCAAAGAGGAAGTGAGGTTGTTCTTTCGGCTAACGTTGCCATGAAAAATATTGCGGAATCTTCCTCTAAGATAAAAGACATTGCAGTTAATATAAATGAAATTTCCGATCAAACAAATCTACTTGCATTAAATGCATCTATTGAAGCAGCAAGAGCCGGCGAAAAAGGGAGAGGTTTCGCAGTAGTAGCCAGAGAAATTTCTAAACTCTCCGACAGAACCGTAAATAGCGTAAAGGAAATTGAAACCTTCGTAAAGAATACCGGTCACGAAGTGCAAGTAGGTATAGAGACGTTGCAACTAACGTCTGAAATTATTCGGGATATGCTTGTCTGGACGGAAAAGTTAGAGGATTTTTTGAATCGGTATGCAAAAGCCGTGATTGCAAAGACTTCAACTGTAGAAGAAATTGCAGATAGTTTAGAGATGGTAAAAAAAGAAGCAGGAGAAATTAAAAATGCTTCATTAGAACAAACAGAGGCTGTTCACCAAATAACAATCAAAACACAGCATGTTTCACAGGAATCTGAAAATATCTTAATGAGTTCTATGGAACTTGGAGCACTTGTAGATGAATTAAAAAGGATTACAGTCTCCTTAAAAGAATTAATTTCTTTACAGGCAGGCTAGATGCTAAATACTGATAACCTCTATTCAAAAAAGCCACGAGGGTATGAAAATGATCGTAGATAACCTATTACAATGCTGTAGATGTAAAAAAGTGATGAAGGCAAACTCGCGTGAATCAAAAGTTGAAAAAGGAAAGCCAGTATCGATTTGTCCTTTTTGTAAGTCTGCCGAATTTCAACCACCTAAACTTAAAACTATGCCAGCAAAATGGTAGAGGCTAATTGATATTACTTCCATTTTCCCTGACTTACTATAGGCGTGAAATACAACTGCTTTCATGAAATGCTTCCTCCCATCTTCGACCAGATTTCTTCGAGGCTAGGATAATTTACGGACATTTTATGTTTTTCTAGAATTTTTCCAGCTAGTAACTGCAAAGATAAAACATCGGCGCAGCAATAATGAATGAGTAAATCAAGAGCTTTCTGATTCCGATAATTTTTCCATTCTAACCAAAGAAGAATTGCATCCATTCCGTTGATACCAACTAAGTCTGCTGGTCTTTTGATTCCGATAGACTTTTCAATTTCTTTAAGCCCACCTTTAAAACCTACATGATAGGCTAACCAACGTAAGTCTACGTGAGCACAGGGAATTTTTGGAATATGAAAATAATTTTGCACAACGGGAACATCAAAAGATGTGCCATTAAATGACACCAACAATTTTACATCGTCGAGTAAATCCAGAAATGCTTCTAGATTATCCCCATTCAAAAATTTATAGAGTCTACCTTTGTGAAGACATACGATTAATGTGATATTATCCCCATATGGCTCGCCGTTAGTCTCTATATCAAAGTAACTCGCTTCTTCAAAGTATTCAGCAAGAATTGTCCACTTCTCTGTCGGATGTAATTTCTCAGAAAAGTATTTCAGATTTTTATTTTCATAATTTTCTACTGAAATGAATAACTCAGAAAGTATTTTCGTTTTCATTTTCGCTGAGAATGGAAGCAAATCGGGATTATCCAATACACTATTCCAATTTTTTAGTCCAACGGAATGTAATCTCTCGACATTCTTTCGACCAATTCCAGTTAGATGAAGAAAGGTAGTGTTAATCATAGCGGTAATACCATTTTAAGAAATCAAATTCTATTTGAAATAAAAAAATCGTAAAGTAATTTGCCAGCATACACTTGTGCTAGATGAAATTTCATACCTAGCAAAGGGATCGTTCGCGTGGCTTGGATTAGTCAACTCAATAAAATACCTTTACAATTAAATGTGAGTAATTAGTATTATTCCTATGAAAAAGACTGCTATTTTACTATTATTTTCCTTCTCGCATTGCTTTACCGTTTTCACAAAAGATGAAACTATTTTGGAATCGGAGAAATTAGAAACTAAAGAAGTCAAGGAAGAGCGTGATGTTTATATACTTACACAAAGCCTGACGAAAGACGGATTGTATTTACTACTCGATGCATACAGGGTGAAAGAAGAGAACTCAGTGAATATGATTAAAGAAAAATACCAGGAGAATAAGGATTTTAAATGGAATGAGGAAAGAAAAGGGGGACCAATTGGTGGATCATGGGAGGTAACCGCTGTTGTCATAGTAATTGCGACTACGATAATGGTAGCTGAACTTGCAACAATGCCTCTTCGCCTTATGTCAGAGCCACAAGAAAGAATTCGAAAAGAAATTCAGACAAATAATTCAACTAAGATAAAAGTAATTTCTACAAAAAATATTTCTTTTGCATTACTAGAGCGTAAGCTAGCCAAAGAATATATTTTTAAAAATGATAAAATATTTATTCCAATGAAAGAATTAGAATTGGATTATTTTACATTTAAAAGCTTTCCGTATAAAATAGTGAGCGCGGACAAAAAAATAAATCTACTCAAAGGAGAATTTAATTTTGCAAAGGAGCATGAACGAAATAAGGAGATAACAAGCATTGTCCACGAAAACAATCGAACTAAAAAATCGGCGACGTGTAAGTTCAAATACCCGGCGATGGGAAAACAAGATTTACCATATGAAGAGCTTTATAACAACTCACAAGAAAGCTGTAAAAAAGAATATCCCATGTGGTCAACAGACTTTAGGGGAAATGAAAAATACGAAGCATGTGTCACCGGGATCAAAGAGTGCTACGAGGCAACACGACTCCCTGAATAATTTATAACAAGAACGGCATGTTAAACAGGACTGTGTAAAAGTCAGATAAGAAATCGCATTTCTCTGTGTCGGCGGCGCCTGTGCTGAGCACCTTAGAAGCATGGCAATATCCTACAGAATAAAAACGAGAAAGTTCTTTTGAACTGAAAGAATTTTAACGACAAAAGTCTTATATGGCAATCGTAAATGAGATTTTTTATTCTCTTTCAGGGGAAGGAGTGTCGCAAGGAGTTCCTACAGTTTTTGTTCGATTTGCAGGGTGTGGATTACGTTGCGGGTTGGATGGAACTCGCAAGCTCTGGTGTGACACAGGCTACGCGCTTTCCGAAAAAGCAGGCACAGAAATGAGTGCAGAGGAAATTTTAGCGAAGATCGAATCTTTCAGCATAACGCCTACACAGATCCTTTTTACAGGTGGGGAGCCGCTAGAATCAGAAAAGAAATTTTTTTGTGCTGAACTTGCAAAAATGGTTTATTTAAAGAGACATAATTCTACATTTGCTTTTACGCGAGTTGAGACAAATGGTAAGGAAAACATTCAAGATTTGAAGCATATGGTATTTTCAATCGACTATAAATTGCCTGGTTCCGGCATGGAATCTCAAATGAACAGAGATAATTTCCATTTCATCAAAGAGCGTAACAACCCTTTAGACGAAGTGAAATTTGTCGTCCGCGATAGAGCTGACTTTGATAGAAGCCGTGAAGTGATTGGGGAATTTCAACTAAATCAAAACCTAATCTTTTCATCCGTGTATCACGATCTCAAACCAGTCGTGCTTGCTGAATGGCTGAAAGCCGAAAACATTCCAGGTGCAAAACTTTCCATTCAACTTCATAAATATCTCTGGGGCGAGGAAAGAGGAGTTTAATGGAATCACTCATTCAATTTACTCTCGATTTTGAAAAGACTCGCCCGAATGAAATTAAGGGCGAAGTCATTTATCTAAAGTCACGCCCTGAATTAGGATTCGGTCAGATTAAGGGCATGAGTGAAGAGCGGTTAACTTTGTTTTTCCCTTCGTCCAATCAAGAATTAGAAATAGAGCAAAACAATCCAGACATTCAATACATAGCTTCCAATTTGCGATCTCTTTCGGAAAATGAATCCCGTCCTTATGAAATGCATCTTTCCTTGAAAGCGATGGAGTTAAAACTCACACATGCATTTGATAAACTTTCTTCTCTTTCCAATTCTAGAACAAGACTTCTTCCGCATCAAATCGAGTCTACTTATATTGTGGTTAATAGCCTTAAACCTCGCTTTATACTAGCTGACGAAGTAGGTCTTGGCAAAACTATCGAAGCCGCTCTTATCATGAAGGAATTGATTTTTAGAAATGCCTACAAGCGCGTATTGATTGTTACCCCTTCTCCTCTACTCGTTCAATGGAAACAGGAATTAAAAAATAAATTCAATGAAGATTTCACAATTATCAAGCGCAAAAATTTCTTATCGGACAACGAGAATAATTGGCAAAATTTTAATCATGTAATTACATCCATTGACTTCATAAAAAATCCACGTTATGCTGAAGATATTCTCAAGAAAAAATGGGATATCGTAATATTTGATGAAGCGCATCGACTAAGAAGAGATTACTCTAAAATTACCCGCGCCTATCTATTTGCCGAAAAAATTTCTAAAAAATGTGAATGCCTTTTACTCTTAACCGCTACTCCTTTTAGGGGAAAGTTAGAAGAGCTTTTTTACTTAATGCATTTAGTCGACCCAAATATTCTAGGTCCATACCATACGTTTATCAACGACTATGTAGTCGGAAATAAATCTGACTTAAAAGAAAAAATTGCAAAAGTATTGCTGAGACGTCGCAAAGTAGAAATCGGTGGGTTTACTAAGCGTTTTGCGAAGACTGTAAAGATTGATCTTTCCGAGCAAGAGCGTCAGTTCTACGAGGAAACTACCGAGTATGTGCGCCGCGAGTATAACCTTGCGATGAATACAAAGAATAGAGCAGTCGGTTTTGTGATGATCGTATTTCAAAAACTTCTAGATTCATCGCATATCGCACTGTTATCCGCGCTTACCCGTAGAAAATTTTTAATTGAATCTAGAATGCATAAATTTCAATTGAAAGCGCCTGATTTAGACGAGTGGGATTTAGACGAAACAGAGGGTGTAGAAGATTTCATTTCTGGTTTAGATGACTCTGCTCATATAGAATTACAGAACGTTAGGCGTGAGCTTCTTTCTTTGAATAGATTAATTCTTTTAGGAAAATCAATTAGAGAAGATAGAAAATCTCTAAAACTAAAAGAAACATTGGCTCGCTTACGAAAAGAAGGGACTAAAAAGTTTATTATTTTCACTCAATTTAGAAGCACCCAGGATTATTTATTTAGTATATTAGATGATTTCAAAGTAATGTTGTTTCATGGGTCTCTTTCGGCTGACGCTAAAGAAGAAGCCATTCAAAAGTTCAAAGAAGATTATGAAATTCTAATTTGCACAGAAGCCGGCGGAGAAGGAAGAAATTTACAATTTTCAAATGTATTGTTTAATTACGATTTGCCGTGGAGTCCTTTAAAAATCGAACAGCGGATAGGTCGTATTCACCGCTTTGGACAAAAGAAAGACGTTTATATTTTTAACTTCGCAAGTAAGGATACAGTAGCAGAAAGAATTCTAGAAGTATTAACCAATAAAATAAAACTATTCGAAGAATCAATCGGCGCATCCGATGCACTTCTGGGAACGATAGAGGATGAGCTAGACTTTAATTCTGGCTTTATGAAATTCATTACAGGCTGTAAAACGAAAGAAGAAATCGAGACAGAAATGGATCTTCGCATCAAAGTAGCTGAGCAAGGGTTTAACAAGCTGAATGCGCTCGTTACTCCTAAGCTGATTGATTTTAATTTACAGGATTATTATAACCATACGTTAAGTGAGCGGCAATACAATAATAGCCACTTGGAAGACTTTGTAATTTCTTTTTCTAAGCACTTTCCTAGTGAATGCGGATCGCAAATTACTGTGCATCCAGAAAATGAAAAAATGTATTCCATTCAAACAGGCAAAGAAATTAAAATAGGAACTTTTAATTCAGAAGATGCTTTGCAAAACGATTCATTAGAGTTTCTCGCATTTGGTCACCCGTTAGTTGAAAAGTCAATCCAGTATTTCTTAGAATCCAAGAGTGGTTTTTCCAAATCCTATTTCTCTATTCGTGAGTTTGAGTCAAAAATATTTTTTGTATTCTTAGTTGAGTTTCAATTCAGTTTAAAGCGAACAGAAATTTTTTATCTAGAATATGATTCAGCTATGGACATGGTTTCTGAGTTGAATTCCATACCAAATCAAATTCAAGAAAATATTGTAAAGGCTAATCAAGATAAGCCTGAGGATTCTTTAAAAATTGAATCTAGCTTTATTCGATGCTATGCAAAACTTTTAGATCGAGTAGAACATCGAAAAGAAGAATTGATAAAAAATACTCTTTCCATTTTCAAAAAAGAAGAATTTAAAATTGAAGTTACCAGTCAAAAAGTAATCCGTCAATTGCAAGAGAAACTAAATCGACAAGAAGCACAAGAAAAATGGGATCCCCGTCCCGAGCGAAAATCCGTTATTAACCGAACGAAAAACGAGATCATGAAAACTCGCGAGGATTACGAGAGAGAAATGAGAAAAGTCAGAAACGGAAGCACAATTCATTTCAGAATTGAATTATTTCAAACTTATGTTGGAATCTAAATAAAAGTTATCGAATTGGAAAGCTAGGTAGTCATATTTGCATGATGAAAAAAATATTTTTTATTTTATTAGTTTCTTATTCTGCAATTCTCTCGCAAGAAGAAAATCAAGTAAAGCCCAGACGAACAGTCAACGATGAAATAAGAGATTTATGGATTGATAATAAGTCATCTAACGAAGAAGAAAAAAGATACTCGGCTCAATTTATTCTGGGAAGTGGAAAAGGTTACCTTCCTATTCTAAATGATAGATACGATCCGACAACTTTATCTCAATTTGTGGCATTATCACTATTTAGCGCATCGCTGGCTTCTCCGGGTTATGCGTCATCCTTATCAGGAAATTTGAATCAAAATTCCCTTCTGGCACTATTTTTATTTAATGATGGAATTTCATCCACTGCAATTCGCTCTGACTCAAGTTCATCTATCAATCGATTCTACATTGAAAATAAACATAAAAATGATTCTATCGGACTACAATTTGGTATTACCTCTGGAAGCTATTCTTTTAGAGCGGATACTTCTCGTTATGCAAATGTTTTACTGCCTACCATTTTTTTTGCGAATACAAATCCAGTGATTAATATCTATATGGCTCAGTCGTTTTTGAAGAACTCACAACCAATTTATCTCGGAATTGATACATTCGACATCGCTTTAAAATACCATTTTTTTCCGGCCGATAAATTTGATTTATATGTAAGTGCAGGCTCTGGAATTGGTTCTTGCTTTGCTAATTGTTATGCAGTTCGTTTTTTTGGAAGGGCTGGAATTCGTTATAATATGGAGGACTATTACGGTTTTATTGAGGAAGAGCTGCAAACTGTATTGTTCTATGTACAGGATAATAGGTATAATCCTATGAAAGAAAAAATAACACTTTTAGGTTTTGGTTTTTATCTTTGAAATCATTTTTTTTTATTATCTTAATAATTGTATTTGGATTAAAATGTAATCCAAATACAATTGAGGATAATAGTAATTTACTTCGTGTTGGAATCGCATCAGATCCGACTACCCTAGATCCAATCTATTCGGTTGACTTGACTTCTCAAAAAATTAATTCTCTTTTATTTATTAAGTTATTTCAATTCAAAAACGACGGACGTATTGATGGGGAGTTAGTTGAGGAGTTTGCATTCATTGGAAATGTATTAAAAATTAAACTAACTCAACTAGAAACGAAAAATAAAGCCAATTTAAAATCGACTGATGTTGCTTATTGCTTAAATAGATTAAGAACAGAAAAAGGACCTAGAAAATCACGGTATGGATTTATAAAATCAATTCATATTATTTCTGATTTAGAAATGAAATTAGAGCTGGATTCCAATACTAGAAAGTATTTGGGATTACTTGCATTAGCCCCGGCTTCCATTTATCAGGAATTTGACCATAGAACAAATGGAACTTTCAAGAGTGGTGGTTTATATTTTCTAAAAAAATGGAATAAGAACGAAACGATTGAACTTGAACTAAATAAAACTCCACCGAATAATGCGTATAATTTTCCTGCAAACTTAATATTACAAGTGTTAAATCAACCATCGAGTGCGATTTATCTTTTTGAAAAAGGGAATTTAGACGTTATGAAAATTCCTTATTTCTTAATGAGCCATCCGGCAGTCAAGGACAATGAAAGAAGAATTGTCAAAGGAAAATCAGTGCAGTATATAGCGATTAACCATAACAATCCATGTTTCGACTTACCTTTTCGAAAAGCATTAAACTTTGCTATTGACAGAAAATTAATCATCGAAAAAATATTTGAATCATCTGCAAGCGAAGTAAACTCTTCCGTTACAAACGAATACTTGGAGATGTATACAAAAGACAGATTTCATTATCTATATGATTTAGAATTGGCTAGGAAAAATTTATCCGAATCATGTTGTTATCCGCAAATCTTAAACCAGACTTTAGAATTACGAATGAGAGCGGATGATGAGAATAAAGCGAAGGGTGCAGTTTTAGCACAATATTTTAAAGACTTGGGATTAAAAATTTCGATTGTCCCTATGGAAAAAACAAAACTCTACAAAGAAAATGGAGAAAAGAAAGGAGATTTGACTTTGCTTACCTGGTATTTAGACTATGATTCAATTCATAATTTTATTGATCCACTCTTAGCAAGTGATAGCTTTGGAAATGGAGGCAATCGATCGTTTTACGCTAACGCAAAAGTAGATGAGTATTTGCGCCAAGTGCGTAGTAACCCCGAAGGAGATTTTAATCCAGTAGAAATAATTAAATTACTTAATGAAGAAGCGCCCTTAGTTTTTCTATGGTCGATTCATGAAAATTATATCCTTTCGAAAAAAGCTTCCTTATTTCCTGGGCTAATAGATATTATAGTCAAATAAATTTACTACCAACTACCGGAAGAACCCCCTCCTCCAAAACTTCCACCGCCACCGCTAAATCCACCAGAGGAAGATGAACCGCCTCCCAGCGAGAAATTCCCGAGTAGATTAAATATAAAACTAATAAAGAAAAGTATAATAGCGAGTATAACTGTCTCTATAAAACCTAATCCCATAAAAAAAGGACCAACGAATAAAGCCGTGAATCCCGCAAAGAAAGCAGAGATGATAAATCCAAATATAAAATGAATGAAGTAGCCTATGACTAAAACAATAATCGCCGGTAAATACTGATTTAACTCATCAGAGTCTTTGGCTTTACTATTAGTCCCTGCTTGATCCGAAGAAATAGGTTTTCCATTTATTTTTAAAATTATAGCGTCTACTCCGTATTTAACTCCCTCGTAGAAATTTCCATTTTTGAATTTTGGAGTAATGATTTCTGAAATAATTCTTTTGCAGTCTGCGTCAGTGAGAATTCCTTCGAGACCGTAACCTACTTCAATTCTGATTTTACGATCATTCTTTGCGATCAAAACAACAACACCATCGTCTTTCTTTTTTCTACCTACTTTATTTTTCTCTGCAATTTTTAACGCATACTGTTCAATTGTCTCTTGACCGGTTGTAGGGACTATCACTAATACTACCTGTGCGCCGTTTTCGTCTTCTAATTTGCTAAGTGTAGACTCAATGTGCCGCAACTCTGATTCATTTAAAGTATCAGTGTAGTCTACAGCAAAAGTTCTTAATTGAGGAATTTCATTTTTTTCCTGAGCGCTAAAAGGCAACGCAATGAGAAAAAGAAGTGCCATTAGATTTTTCATAGTATTACCGGTTTATCAGAGATTTCATTCTTGAGTTTCCCTTCTGAAGGAAAACATTTTTGTAATATAAGACTAATTTCTGTTAACCCAGCAATTACTCCTTGCTCGAAATTACCTGATTGAAAAGAAGATTTTATTTTTTCAGAGATATTTTTCCATTCAATATCTGTAACGAGTTTATTAATTCCACGATCTGCGATTATTTCAATATTTCTATCGGCTAATAGCAAATATAAAAGGACGCCTGAATTGTCTTCAGTATCCCATACACGGAGTTGTGAAAAAACTTCTAGTGCTCGTTGTCTTGCGGTTACTCCTCGTAAAACTCTCCATACAGGGAGGCTTGCTTCTACTGTAAAACAGATTTCAGCCCTATGTTCTAGCTCTGAGTTTTTAATAAACTCTTCAATTAGAAGCATACTTTTTTTAGGGAATAACCGGTGTATGTCCCATCTTCTAGTAAATAGATTTCTAAAAAGGCGAGTCATTTTGTTTTTTTGCTAACTGCCCTCTTCTTGATTACTAAATTTTCTTTTCTGTTATCAAGAGTGTTTCCATTTTTGTGTTGGATAACAGCAGATTTCTCTACAACTTGTAAAATAAAACGGTGCATATAAACTTTT
The DNA here is from genome assembly GCA_031368925.1 of Leptospiraceae bacterium. GTDB lineage: Bacteria > Spirochaetota > Leptospiria > Leptospirales > Leptospiraceae > UBA2033. The sequence continues at coordinate 22,986 of JANMOF010000059.1, read as the reverse complement.
GTTCCTTTTACAATTCCTTCTTCACTTTTTAATTTAGAGCGCATAGCGTAAAGCTTTGTCTTTTCGGCGTTTTCATTTATATACCATTTGAATTGACTTACTCTTTCTAGATCGTCGTCATCGATGAGAGCTGTTTTACCGCGGGAAAGTTTAATTTTTTTCATAGCTGACCTACATGATTTTAAATTTGAATAAAATTTCTATCTACTTTTTTTCGAGACTTACATTCGGATAATATTTTTCTTTTACGAAATAATACCAAGCATTTTCGCTTTCTTCTGAAATTCGATAGGCAAGATTACGAAGCATCCTCGCCTGCGCTTGCTCTTCTGATTCACGATACCCCATCTGTTCTGAATAATAAGCACGCGCTAAAATTTCATCACGCTCTAATTGAATTTTTTCACCGGTGATTGCTTCTTGAATTTCTAAGCGAACGACGAGTGAAATTTCAGAACTCATCTGCTGCCCGAATGTGTCCATAATATTTCCTATTCGTTGATAATGAACAATGCTCGCATAGAAACGAAATGCTGCCGCAGATTTATCACGAGTTTGAATAAATCTTCCTCTTCTATCAATCTCAGCTTTTACGAGTTGCGTTAGAGTTGTGTGGACTGCATTTCCATAGGAATCATTTTGAATATTATGAATATATATTTTTCGATAGGAGTCATTAATTATGACTCCATTGACCTTCGGTGGACGACCCGGTTCTTTTGAAAAATAAGCACACGAAAAAAAAGAAAGAATAAAATAGCTGTTAATAAAAAAATATTGAATGATATCCGATTGAAAAAATCGCATAAAGGAAATAAAATTGACAGCAAGCGTATTGTAAATCTTTATTTCTTTATGAAGAAGATAGTTTTATGTATCTGGTTTTTTTTGGCTACACAATTAAGTGCGATTGAACCTGAAAAAATTGATTCGGTTCACTGGCCTATGCAGGTCCGACTTCCCATTTCAGGAACATTTGCTGAATTTCGAAATTCCCATCTTCACATGGGCTGTGATTATAAAACGTATGGTATTAACGGATTCTCAGTATTATCCACATTTGATGGAAATATTGCTTCGATGAGTTATGCAAATAATGGATACGGATTGAGTATAAATTTATTTTCACCTTCGCTAAAGATATATGCGAAGTATGCGCACTTGAATGACTTGAACGGAGATACTAACGGACTTGAAGAATTAAAAATAGCTTTGTTACTCCTAGGGAAGCCAGAAGGTTTTCAAGTAAAGTTAAAACCTGAATACTTCAAAGTCAAAGCCAAAGAAAAAATCGCAAGGTCTGGTGAAACCGGTTCTGGAATTTCTCATTTACATCTTGAATTATTTGATGGAAAAGAATTTTTTAATCCGCTTAGCTTTATCAATTATAAACAAGACGATAAAAATCCTCCCGTTATACAATCCATATTTATTGACTCGGACAATGGATATAGTAAAAATTTTTCTACGATAGGAATAAGTAAATCCTCATACTCGTTTACCAATTCCGAGGAAATCAAGCTCAGCGGTAAAGTAAAATTTAAAGTAGCTGGATTTGATAGGATTAGCTCAAAAAATCAAAACAATGTATATGCGCTGCGACTGAAGATAAATGAGTTAGTGGTATTCGAAAGAAATTTCAATAGAATGACTTACAAAGAGGCATCTGATAAAGATAGTCTCTACGATATGAACAAATCTTCGTTATCCCCTGCGTTCTATGTTTATAATCTATACGAGGATAAGAATTCTCAGTCAATCGATCTAAGTAATATCGAAGAGGGCAAACAGATGTTAGTCGAAGTATCACTATTCGATGCTTCGGGAAATGAATCTAGCTTGAAGTTTAATTTTCTCACCGTTAAGAATGAAAATTATGTAAAGCCAAAGCCTACAACAAAATTTATATCTGAAGATGAGAAGTTAAGTTTAAATTTTTCCAAAACAAATATTTTAGGAGATGGAACAGTTAAAATTACAAAGCTAGATAAATTACCCGATGAAGTTTTACTTCCCAATTTAATTCAATCTGGAAATGCTTACCAGGTAACTGCATATAATTTTTCATGGAAAGGTGGGGCAGAAGGGATTTTTACAGGAAGTTTTACAGAAAAAGATGAATCCTTATATTTATACGATAGCTTGCTTAATAGGTGGACACCGATTGCTGGTAAAAAAAATGCCAACTCCATTGCATTTAGCTTTGGCAGATTGGGAATAATTGCTATTATGCGTGATAAATCTCCCCCGCTCATCACATATCCTTATTTAATATATAGGCATTATAATTTACCGGAAATACAGGATCAATCAATGGTCGAAAGATTTTATTATGCGACAGATAGAGGTTCCGGTATAAGTAGTAGAATAGAAGTTTTACTCGAGGGAAGTCCTTATCCTTACGTATTTGATCGAGATCGAAATTTTATTAAATTAGAAATTTCAAAAAATCTTAAAAATATAAAAAATCCGATACTGATTCAGATTCGGGTGCAAGATAATGCAGGTAACAAATCGAACTGGTTCACAGATATAGTCAATCTTTGACCGTTGCACAATTCAAAATAAATTCTCTTGCAAAAAGACGCGCACTGCTTTATACATTTGATTTCTAAAGCCAAGATTTATAATTTGGTAAAGTAAAATGGTATTTACATTACGCAAAAAACTGATTTTAGGCTTTCTTGGACTAGATATTGCCATATCTTTTTTACTCGGGATATTCATGTATCAATTTGCCTATAATATGTTTCTCGATAATTTCAAAAGTCACAAATTGTCGATAGCAAAATTTGTTTCCTCTGTGATTTCAGGGGAAGATCACAGTAAAATTCGCTCCAGTAAAGACATAGAAAATCCAGTCGTCCAGAATTATCTCAGGGTGCTCGGTAAAATTTATATAAATGAGAATAGCGTTCGTTCCATTTACACACTCAATTACAATGTAAAAGATGATACTTTTTATTATGCGCTCGATGGAAAAAAAACAACTAAAGATGGCATGACGAATTCAGGAAAAATTTTCAATGAAAGCCAAGAGCGCAAAGTTAGGCTAAAGCAAATTATTCGCCAAAAGTCTTTAGAAGAAGTAGACACTAATACAACACAAGAGACCGATGTAATCTGGATTTATACAACTATATTTAACAAGGTGGAAGATGCTATCGGTATAGTAGTGATTGAGGTAAATACAGAAGAAGTAGATGCTTTTCGTAAAAGCATGACAATAGTAGCTTTATCACTTTCTTTTTTGACTTTTTGCGTCACTGCGATTGCAGCTTTTTTCCTAACTAGATATTTTACAAGCCCGCTAGAAATTCTTTCCGCAGCAGTAGACAATCTCGCATCTGGAAATTTGATCATGATTGATAACATCGATAAAAAAGATGAATTCGGAAATCTCGCAAAAAGCTTTAACGTGATGGTTAACAATCTGAAAATTGCATCAGAGGTTCAATACAATTTGATTGTAGAAATTTCAAACTTCAATGAGAGCCTCGAAAGAAAAGTAGAAGAAAGAACTCATACGATACAAGAGCAATCTCAAGAATTAGAAAAACAAATCATGATTGCAAAAAAAATTCAGTTATCACTACTACCGGAAGATGTTCCTAAAATAAATGGGGCTACTCTTAGTTTCCGCTACCAACCCATGATGGGAGTTGGCGGAGACTTTATTGATTTCGATTATAAGAATGAAAACGATTTGCTTTTATTTATTTGTGATGTATCCGGACATGGAGTACCTGCAGCATTTCTCGCGACAATGGTGAAGATGTCTTTGCAAGATTGCTACGAAATGAAACTAAGTCCGGCAGAATCGCTAAAAAAAATACATCGCTCACTGCAGGGAAAATTAAGCGGTCACTTTTTGTCTGCGATATACTGCCATATTAACCTCCAAGATGGGATTATGACCTCCGCAAATGCGGGACACTTACCCATGTTAAAAGTTGGAATGAAAGGTGAATATGAATTTATTAACTCGAAGGGAAGAATTATTTGCGAGGCGTTCAAAACAAATTCTGAGGAAGTTGTCACAAAATTAAAAATTGGAGATAAAATAATATTGTATACAGACGGAATTACGGAAGCACGAGACAAGAATCAGGAGATGTTTGGCGAAGAAAAGCTAATAGATATTAGCCTTAAATATCACTTTGATTCATCGTCAGATTTATGTAATAAAATATATGATTCTGTTTTGACTTTTACCGGAAATTCCCAGAGTCAATTTACAGATGATATTACGATTTTAGTCGCTGAATATTCCGGGAAAGATGATAGTATTTCGATTTAGATTAAGCTTTGGTAGTTTGGTAAATGCGTGTATGGCTTCGCGATCGTTTTTTTAGCACCCCCAAATTTCACGAAGAATTTTCATTATTGCTAAATTTTTTTGTGAAACTTATCCCGCCGATATTGCATCTGCCGGTCGTAGAAAAAATTTTTCCTTGATAGAATAGCTTTTGTGTATAAGCGAAAATGCGATTTCATAGGAACTCCGAAACTCACTAAATGTTCGGGTATAGATTCAGCTACACCTAGAGAATCAAGCATTATTAAAAAGACCGCAATCATACAAATGCTTTTATTAAAAAACGCCTTCAACTGTTTTAGCTCTGCCCAATCTTCCGGATAAGGACGAATAGCCACTTTACGAAGACGCTGATCTTTTTCTTGATATTTTGTCATCAAAGTTTCACTTTTTTCGAGAATTCCATTGTAAATCAAAAACCGATACTTTTTCAGCAGCAAATGCAGATAATCCCGACGACTGTCTTCATCATCACCTGTTTTTTTATTCCAAAAATCTAATAAGTCAGCGGGAATTAGAAGAGAAGAATTATGATGTTCTTCGGTAAGATTTTTACATTTGTTGTAAAAAGTTGGAGTATAAAAAATTTTCATAGACTATCGATTTTAAATTTCAAGAATGCATGAAAAGCATATTTCTTATTACAGACAAATTTTCTTTCGAAAATTACGCAGTTGCACAACTCTAACAGGCTCAAAATGAATATCTTATTTAAGTCTAATAGTCGTTTATCTCAAATCTAATACTGTATTTGCAAAATCAGGAATTCGATTCCTTTTGGAATTGCAAATTTCTTCTTCCACGCTATGCACAATTTTAAAATAATCTTGATAAGTGTTAATAAGAGAAACTTCAAAGATTGTAAGAGATTTATGATGATCTAAAATTACAACTATAAACGCAAGTAGGGTGATCAATCTCCAAAGAATTTTAAAAAAAAATTTATGCAAAATTGTTTCCATTCGGATTTTAAAAAATTCCTGATGAAAACGTAGATGAAATTCTTCGTCACGAGTAATTTCAATTAGTGCTGCTCGCATTCCAGAAAGAGGAAGTTCCCTTATAAAAACTTTATAAAAAACCACACTTACTGCCTCTGCTGCAAGTAAAACCAACAGTTTAAGTCTAATGCCGAGTAGCCTCCTTACAAGACTAAATAAACTTTCTGTCCAGTTGTGGTCTAGAAGTTTCCCACCCAGACTTCTTACCATCAAGGCTAAAATGCGCCCATGTTTGCCTTCTTCTTTTACGAAAAGTTTTATGCATTCTCTGTAAGTCTTATTTACGCCAAAGATATGCACTGAGTCTATTTGTTTTGCGATTCGACCTTCACCAGCTTCCCCCAATTGAAAAATAGCAAGCGAGCGGTGAAGAGCCGTTAGCTTTTCTTCTGATAGGTTAGAAATAGGCTCTATGCTTTCTCTAATTGGTGCTAGTGAATTTCTTTTAAAATGCTTGAGCCATTTATTCCAATTTGGATTTCTCTTTCTTACTTTTAAATTTTCCCATAGCATTTTACGAATTCGTTTTTTTCCTAATAGATTTATTAAAAAGGTAATAAGTATAATCCGCAAATCCATTTCCAGGCTTTGTAGTCTTAAGTAAGAAAATTCAAAACATTTAGAAATTCTCGCCCCTCTACCGCCATAAATTTGAGCAAGACCGGTTAATCCTGGTTTGACGCTATAGCGTTTGATATATTTATATTGATTCCACCCAAGCCGTTCGATATCATACTTGGTCAGTGGTCTAGGTCCTACGATATTCATATCCCCTAATAATATATTAAACAGTTGAGCTAATTCATCGAGTCCCGTTTTTCTAAGAATATTACCTACTCTAGTTACTTTCCCGTCTCGCATCGTTCGAAATTTATAAACTAGGAAAGGAATTTCTCTGAGCCCGATCCTTTCTTGCAGAAAAAAAATGGATCCCCTGTCTTCTAAATAAATACACACCGCAATCAAAAGCATAAGCGGAGAAAATAGTAAAATTGCTAAAAGGGTTAAAGTGATAGTTAGTATTTGTCTCATAATACCACTACTTTAACATATTCTTTTTTTATTTCTACCTCCTGAGTGTTCTTAGATTTACACTCAAGTGCTTGACCTTTTACTCAATAAAAACTATTATAAAACTTGCTAACGTTGTTAAGGAAATTTATTCAGAAAAATCATGGAACTTTTAAAAATTATTTTAATCGAAGACAATTTAAAATTACGAAAAGCTTTGAAACAGGGTTTGGAAGAAACTGGGAAAGTTTCTGTCCTTTATGATTGTGATAATGGAGAAGCGGCTATTCAATTTTGCAGCAAGTCAGATGTAGATGTTCTTTTATTTGATGTGCAGATTGTTGGACCAAATGGAATTGAATCTGCAATTTCTATTCGAAAAGAATTTCCCCGTAAGCCAGTTGTATTTTATTCTATTCAAGACGATGATACTTACTTTCGAGATTTTCGTCGCTCGGGGATACTTAGCCATTATGCGTATGTTAAAAAATCTAATTACCTATTGCCTTCGATGATTGTCCCTTTATTGCGCGATGCATATGTAGGTAGAGGTTTTATCGACCCCGAAATAGAATCCCGCGTCCAAGAAGTTCGTTATACAGATGAAAATTCTCCTATGGCACTTCTTGAACCAAACGAGCGCGAAGTTGCAAAGCTGATTGCACTTGGTTTAAGTAACGAGCAAATAGCTGCAAGAATGGGAGTAAAGGACAAAAGAACGATTAGCCGCGTAAACGGGCAGATTTATACCGTCTGGGGTCTTGCGGATAACGCAACGGATGAAAAAGTTGCCCGCACCCGCGCAAGTCTAATTGTCCGTGAAAACAAACTATTACTATGGTCTGAGAAAGGAAATGTAACCTATATAAATGAAAAAGATGAGGAAGTAAAATGGGGTTAGCAGTAAGTAGCCTTTCTTTATTTCTTTCGAGTTGTATTTATCTGATTTCTTTTTATATGGGCTGTGTAATTTTTATCTACTCTGAAAAAAAAGACAGGCAAGCAATATTTGCAAGCATTAGCTTTTTTATCTGCACTCTTTTTTTTGTCGGTCATCTTCTCATTCTCGGCAAAGGAATTTCTTTTATTCTTTCCTTTTCTTCTCGCATCATCTATCCATCTTTTTTAATCCTCAGTTTACTTCCCTTCGCCTGGTCTTACATAGTATTTAGGTTTTATGAGGACAGCCTTGTGTGGAAAAATTTTAGTCTTAGAAATATTTTTCTATTCACTGAATTTTTATTCTTTGTATTTTCGTTTTCTCTTGTCATTCATCTCATTCCAGCTACCGCCAACACGAGAGTATCCGATATAATTTTTCTAATTCCGGATGGAGTATTTTATATATTTTCCTTTTATATTTTATTTTGCACTGTAAGCTCTATTTTTTATCTCTTTAGAATTAAGACGCGTGACAATAATCTAGAAGAAATTGCCAAGAGTTCCGCCTATCGCACGATTTTATATGCCTCATTGATATTAGTCGCACTTTCTTTATTGGTTGGAGTGACTGCTATTTTTGGAAGAGAGACTTTAGACCGTGAAATCCAAAATATTCAGAGTGAGAAATTTCCAGTTTTACTTTTGACATTGGATTGTCTTGCTTGCCTTGCTGTATTGGCGACTATTCTCATTGTCGGGAAGGCAGTTATTTCCTATCAGGTGTTTACGGGGCGTTACATTGCGATGAAGTCGCTGAAAGATTATTGGAAATATATTTTGTTATTTGCAATAATCTATAGTTCTATTTCAGCAATTTGCGGCATAATTGGATATACCACAGATTCTAAGCAGGTATTTCTTTCTTTACTCGGTTTACTTTTTTTCGTAAAAATTCAAATGGTATCTCGCAAACGAGAAGAAGAAAATCGTAAAATTTTAAAACCATTTTTATTCAATGAAAACCTATACGAATCAATCACGCAAGCAAGTGAAAAAATGGATTCGCACCTGGGAAATACATTTCGTCTATTATGTGACAACACTCTTGAGACTACCAAGGCATGTCTTATTCCAATGGGCGCTTATGCATCTTATATTCCTAAGCCTCTTCTTTACCCGGATGCCGATTCATCTTTCAACACAAATATTCTTTCCTTTTCAGAAAATTTATCCACCGATAGAAATTTATTTTACCTGAATAGAGATGCTTTTGACGGATATGTCTTAGCTCTTACTCTAAAAGATTCTAATGGATTTGTAGGAATTTTATTTTTAGGGGTTAAGAAAGATTATACTCTCTACTCCGAAGAGGAAATTGAAATTGCCCGCATTGGCTCTGGAAAAATATTAGATTTACTTTCTGTTACTGAGATTTCCAAGTTGCTTGTAAATCTTCAGAAAAAGCAGCTAATGGATAGTAAACTTCTAGATCACCAAACACGGAGAGTTTTGCATGATGATATTCTTCCAGAGATTCATACAATCATGATTGGGATCGACTCTATGAAAAATGAAACGGTAAGAATGGATTTATTAAAATCCCTTTCTGATTTGCATAAAAAGATTTCGAACCTTTTAAAAATCCTTCCCTTTCATCCTGGTGACTTAACTGCTTTAAATTTTATCGGGGAAATTAAAAACCTGGTTAAATCAGAATTACCCGGTGAGTCTATTTCTTATTTTCTAAATGAGAACGCTATAGAGAAATTACAATCGCTTGAACCAGTTGCCCTTGAGGTTATTTACTATGCGATTAGAGAATTACTTCGAAATATTCTTCGCTACGCCATTATCCCTGATAAAAAACTAGAAGTTAAAATTTCTCTTTCTTTTGAAAAATCTATTTTAGAACTTTCCATTGAAGATAACGGGAAAGGAATTCAGGATTCAAGCGTAAGTCGCGTTGGCTCCGGGCAGGGGCTAATTTTACATAGCACGATGATGGCTGTAATTGGTGGCGCTTTAATCAAAGAATCCCACCCGGGAGAATTTACCCGGGTTCGACTTGTATTAAAAAAATTCTTTCTCTAAAAGGATAAAGAAAAACTCTGTATATAATGTGAAGTCAGTTTTGGTCGAGCGATAGCGATCAAACCGGTGTCATGAAATTTTGCATAAAATTTCATGACAGTAGGTGCGAGCGCGGTCGGCATTCGTGGAACAATTGGATTTTGCCTTAATGCAGAATTTTTATTTCCAGGAACGGATAATGCCGAATCGCCCCAATTAACTTCACAATCATACAATGAGGAATATATTATGAAGCAAATTGAATCAGCACCTTTTAAAGAGATTGCGCCTGCAACTCCAGTAGATACAAATACTCTTATCAAAAAAACATATGGAAGATTCTTAGAAGAATTTAAAGACGGGGAAGTCTTCGTTCATCCGAGAGCGTTTACTATTGATTTTTCGTTCGCGCAAGAATTTGCAACTACCTTCATGGAGGCTAATCCACTTTACCTCTCGCGTCCTTATGCTCAGGCGCATGGTTTCAAAGATCTTCTAGTAAGTCCTTTAATGGTATTTAACTTAGCACTTTCCATTGGCGTGCAAAACGATTCTGAAAAAGCAATGGCTAATCTTGGTTATTACAATGTCCAATTTTTAACCCCCGTGTATCCTGGCGATACGTTATCCGCTAGAACCAAAGTTTTAAAAGTAGACGACAAAGGTCCGGACAAACCGGGTATTGTCCATGTGCGCACAATGTGTTTTAACCAGAGTAATGACGTTGTTCTTCAATATGAGCGCAAAATTATGATTAATCACTCAAACGGAAAACCAAAAGGAGATTCAAAGCCCGGAAATCCTTCTAGCTTTTTTCCAGAAGCCGATAAGCCTGTGATTAAACTTCCTTCTTTAATGTATCCAAAAGATTTTAGAGAAACAACCTGGGAGTCTACCTATTTTGAATCTTTTAAACCAGGACAAATTTATATTCACGCAAACGGTCGCACAATCACTGATGAGCATTACGCTTGGACTTACCGTGTGGGTAATACCCATCCTCTGCACTATGACCAACTTTATTCTAAAAGTTTGACCGGTGCAATGAGCGGTGAACCAATCGTATACGGTGGACTTGTATTTGCCTGGCTTGTCGGTATGGCATCTCGTGATATTTCTGAAAATATGCTCTGGGATCTTGGTTACACAGAGGGTTATCATACGCAACCTGCTACGAGTGGAGACACTGTAACAGCTATTAGCCGTATTCTTTCTGTCGAAGATGTTGGAGATAAATACGGATTACCTGCTGGGGAAGTTCATTTACAATTCATCGGTCTTAAGAATGTAAAAGCTGCCGCAGCCTTTGAAAAATACGGAGCCGATCTATTCATAAAAGAAAACGACAAGAAGAAACTGGGTAAAGAAAAACTACCTGAAAAGATTTTCGAAATCGAAAGAAAATTGGTGATTAAGAAGAAGCCGAATTAAGGTTAATAATCATCAACCGTAAGTCCTGCATTAAAATATTGCGGGACTTGGCGGATTTGTAAATGTGAGGTTAAGCTGTTTGAGAGAGTTCGTAAAAGGTTCCTATTTTTCTTAATCCGATTGATTTTGTTTTCCCATCTTTTAAAGCCTTTTTAATACTGCTAAAATATTTCAGATTATCTGGTGTATAAAATCTCTCTCCACAATGGAGGCATACTTCCGTTTTTACAAAAACTTTTGCAGAATTATTTCCTCCATTTAATTGAACATCTACTTTTTTAAAAGTTAAATCATTACTTCCACATCTAACACAGGTTCCTACACTATTCATTTTTTACGCTCCTTGAAATCCTTACTCCATTTTTTCTCGTCTGGAATATAGGTTGTTATGAGTATTGCTAACTCGGCTGACTCATTAAACGCCCACACGCTATGTATTGGAATTCCTGTTCGACTGCGACCAAGTACTAGACATGCAGGGAATGGTTTTAATGTAGGATAATCTTCAATTACCTCACCTCTCGCAGTTGAAAAAAGTATATCGTTTTCGTCTAAATTATCATTAGACATTTCTTCAAACCCATGACTTGTAAATCTAAATTTACCTTGCAAGATTGCATCGACTATCTTTTCTAAAATCATTATTTTAAATAATGATTGGATTATAAATTAAGTCAATCGGAAAAATGGGTTTGCATTTATAAAATTAGTTTAAATTATAAATCTTTTTTATTTCCGGTTTTAAAAATTTCTGAATGCGGCTAATGGGGATACTGCCCGAAAAAGCACCGCTGACATAATCACCAATTACATACTCATTAAAAGTGAATTCTAGATGAGTATCAGAAAGAGTAAATACTTTAAAATCTTCTTTCTTAGGAATTTCTGCATTAGGCGAATTGATACTTTTGGAAACTTCTCTGGATAATAAATCCCAGAATTCTGGTGTGGGATAAACTAAATCAACGAGAGTTAGTAATTTATTCTGGCTAATATGGGCAACGTAAGTCTCACTATAATGATAAGGATGCATACCGCCATCATAACCGTCCGTATAAATTCCAACGCTAATAAAGCCAAATTTATTGCAAATAATTGTCAAATATGAGGAGCTATAATAATTTCTAGATTCATCGTCTGCTCCCAATTCATAAATAAAGTCTGAAGAGTTAAGAATAGGAAGGACTTCGTTCAGTTTATTTAAGCATCTTTTATTTTTTTTACATGATAAATTTAACCTAGTAAATGGACTATTTTTAGACGGTATTTTTTGAATTTCTATTATACTATAGCAATTTTTATCAATCCTATCAATTTTAGTTTCTGATAGCAGGGAATTTGAAAATAACACAATTAATAGAAGAACTTTTTTCATCCGCTCATTCGTAATCAGGAAATCTAATGTTATCATCTCTATCTTCATTAGCAAATAAATTTTTCATTGTATCCTCAATTCCCATATAGATTGGTTCATCGACATTATTAATTTCAATAAAAAAATTTTTATTTGGATTTGCTGAATATCGAATAAACATTCCATGCCTAAGAAAAGAATCCTCATGCTTTTTATTATCCCAATAATTATATATTCTAGACTCATTAAATAAAATGGTTTCAAAAGGAATTTCATTCAGAGAAGAATCATTTTTTTTAAGAACTCTGGATAATCTGTATTTAACGCTATTTTTTGTATCGTATACTATTTTTTCTATCAGACAATTTGAAACTTTTTCTCCAAAGTTAGCTGTAAATTTTTCTTTAATAAAGCTTATACAATTCTTATCATACCTAAAAATAAATCTATTGGAATTCAATTGTCCACCAAGCTTATAATCTGCATAAGATTTCAAAATTCCATCTTTATTAAATTTCCACTTTTTAGTAGCGCTTTCGAAAAACTTTTCAGATTGTTTATTTTCTATATCAAAATATTCTTCGGAAATCGGATAGCCATTTTTACTATATTTCCAGACAACCTTCATAATGCGCTTTTGCCTGTAGCCAACACTATATAATTCTCCTTCTCCTTTTATAATCTCTTTCTGAATTAAATTTCCTTTATCATCGTAAGTAGAACGAACTCGAAATTCTTTAGAGTCTTTCGTTACAGTATTTTCAATTACCTTATTCGCTAATTTCCTTCTTTCTTCTTTCGAAGGAATTTGCAAATGCAAAGTCATTTTAGTTTCCTGTTTTTCTTCTTCGTTGACAGGCTCGTAATTATAAATTTCTTTTTCTTGGTTCAGCTTAAATGCTTCTTCTTTGATTCGGTTATTCTTATCATCATACAACCATTTGTATTTAATTACCCCGCGAGCAGGAGACTCTTTATTTTCTTGGTTGAAATAAGCTTCTTCGATTACATTTCCCTTTTCGTCATAAGTCCATTTTATTTTATGAATCCCATCTGCATTCAAAGTTGGTTTATCCTCTAAAAAATAAGATTCTTCGATGACTCTATTTGCACTATCGTATTTTCTTTTGGTCACAATTACTTTTGAGAGAGGTTCATTTTTGTTATTGTATTCAGCAGCTAATTCTAGATAGCCGTTTGAGTCATATTTCCAAACGCGCTGGCTAATACCGCTTGCATCTAGTTTTAAGTTTCCATCTTTTCCAAAAAATTTTTCTGAAATTCTATTTCCATTCTTATCATACTCCGACGTAATTCGAGCAATTCCTTCCTGCTCGACTAACTCCCCCTTTTCGTTTTGGTATTCGCGCAATATTTCATTTCCATTTCTATCGAGTTTATAAATTTCTTTAGCAACTCCATATTTATTATTGGATAATTTTTTATCTTTATCTAAGTAGCGAATTTCTCTTGGCATTCCGCTTAGAGAAAGTTTCTTATAAACAAAGCTAGATTCACCATCTGGATTTTTATAAAGACATTTCCAGCCTTTTAGTTTTTTATTTTTAGAAAAACTTGGTTTAAAGAAATATGTATTTAATACGTTACGGATTTCGCTATTCTCATTGTACTCTTTAATTGACAGTTTTAATAAATCGTCTTTTTTATAATCCAGCAATAGATACAGGGAGTTGTATTTTGCGTTCGACCCAATATAAACTTCTTTTTGTGTTTGAAAACTTTCACCCACTCCTTTATGAAATGTATCGAAAGGCAAATCCTTCTTTACCTCTTTCGCTGATAGAGAAAGATTTATTGAGAGTAATATTATTAGAACAAATTGATGCATTAAAATTTTCTATATTAGATTAACTATATATCGGCTAACTTCACTAAACTTCATTCCTTTCCTTTGAAAAAACTCCATAGGCTTAAAAGGAAACTAACGATAGTAATGACCGTCATAAACGTATTATAATAGATTTCAATTTCTTTGTAAGTAAAAGCCAATGCAAATATTAATCCAGTAAAAAGGGCAAAGAGAATAAAAAGAATTTTATCTAGCATTCTTTAATTCCTCTCTCAACTCCTCCTTGATTTCTTTCTTCAAAATCCGAGTGCCTGTAATAATCAAGCCGGCAAAGCTAAAGGTTAAAGCTAAAATAGTTAATACGACTGAAGTGAATGACATTGCAAATCTCCTTTATCGAGTATTATGTTACACAGATTGCAAGATAATTGAAAGCTTTTTTTCTAACAACCTCCTTCGAAATAGCCATTTCATTGTTCTAAGATAGTTAGACCCCGATTAAAAAACTCGGAGGTGACAGGGGTAAAATAATTATCCCTATCTTACTCCGTGTCTCTGTGCCGGCGCCTGTGGTGTGGATTCGACAAGGCTCACCAACCGCAAGCGAAGCGCGTCGAATCCATGGCAAAGAACCTTACTTCTCAATCTCCATCACAGCGTTCGGATACTCACCATACATATCAGGTGAATACATAGCTTCGACGCGTGTTGCGGGTAAGCTAAATTTACCGTCTTGATTAAGTCTGATAGTGTATTCAATAGTCATCTCTCCTTCCGGCAAATACTCGTAATACGCTCGGTAGGATTCGAAGGAACGCTCTTCGAATGTCGGATAAGACCAACCGGATTTCTTTTCACCCATTGTTGCACTGGCAGAATCTCGTAAGCCGCCACCACCTAGAATAGATGCGCCTGTAGGAATTGGATCATTGACTACCACCCATGTCATGTCTGCATCTGCTTTTATTTTTAGAGTTACGCGCACTAAGTCACCTCGTTTAACACTAGCGCCAATTCCTAATATGCCTCTCTTTTCTAAAGGAGTGATAGTTTTTTCGATTGTATAACCATTAGAAACCGCAGACTTGAGAGCGACGGCAGCAGTGCTTTGAATCGTTGCCCAGGGCTTACCAGAACCTTTATGACTGAGCTTTAATTCTTTTGCAGAACTTGACCAGGGGAAACTCAGAGTTGCCCCTTTGGGGTTAGCTTTCCAATCAGTGGACTTTGTTTCTTCGTTTAAAATTCCAAAGCTTTCTCCAGCAACTGCTTCTTTCTCGTATTCCTTGGAGAATTTTTCAAATGCAATCATTCCCCATGCATTCGCAGTTGTAATATCCCAGGAGCCTTTTCTTTGTCTGGAAATTGCTCCTCTTACAATTCGTGGAACATCTTCTTTCCATTTTTTTAAATTTACTAAGTTCAGCAAAAGCCTGACTGCATTTTGATCAGACGATACCATTAGCCACCAGAGGGAATCACTATCCTCTGTAGTAAACTTCATAGTAGTTCCCTGCAAGTTGAGCCTACTTCTGAGTATCTGCTCAACTTGGGTAATATGTTCATTACGCTTTGGAATACTTTGCAGCTTATAGAGTATACTCCACCAATCTAAGACTGCTGATGTTGGAAGTAAATTGGGTTGAATCGAAAGAGTCGTTAGGTGTTCAGGCTTAGCTTTTCCGAATCGCGCCAGTGCTTCAATTGCATTTAGTTTTCGAATCGTTAGGTCTGCTGTAGGTAGTGAACTATCACGGTAAAGTGTTCCTTCTACAAAACCTGTCAAACCATTCAGCATGAAGTCCTTACTTTCATTTGGAATTTCTAAACCAGCTTCATTTGAAATCGCAAGTAGATAAGCGGTTAATGTAGGATTGCCGTAATAACTGCTCGGGAAAAATTTCGCTAGTCCATCGCTATCCAAGTAAGAAGGAAGTGCATTCATTAAATTTTTCCAGCCGGCTTTGTCTTTTAATACAATTAGCTTCGAAGTCTGCTGTTCGAGACAGGTATAGGGATATTTTTTCATATAATCCTGCACTCCAGTCAACCCTTCGAGTAGACTCTTCGCATACACTACATTTACCCCACCACGACCTTCGAGTGCATCACCAGGCTTTTCTACGGTCATTGCGTATTCATTCTCTACTTGTAAGAGTGTGCCCTGTTGGACACGGACTGGAATTGCCTGCACAATCTTCTGGGTGAACTTGACTTTATCCATTACCCCCGCTTCCGATTTCGCAGAAAATTCATACACAAGCTTTTCTACTCCAAATGGAATTTTAATCGACCAGGAAACTTCTTTTGCTTCTCCTGCTTCCAGTGAGATGGATTGCTTTTCTAATTTTTCAGGTAAGCCGGTCACAGTTCCGCCGACTTCGACTTTCATTGGTTTGTCTGTCGCATTACGCACAGTAAACGATGGATTAAATTGATCGCCTTCACGAGCTAATTGCGGTAAGCCTGGAAGTAACATTAAGTCCTGTGTTGTTCGAATAGACGTGCTACCAGTTCCGAAGTATTTTTCACCACCGGTTGCGATTGCTATTATTTTAAAACGAGTCAGTGAATCATTGAGTGGAACTTGCACTTCTGCTTGACCGGATACGTTTAATTTGACGCTCCCCTTCCAGAGTAGAAGTGTATCAAACAATTCCCTGCTGGAATCTTTTCCTCCACCGCCCCCGGGTGGAAGTGCCTTTAATCCAAAATGTCTTCGCCCTACTACTTGCATCTGCGCAGTAGAGGTATTAACCTCAAGCCCACGCTCATTCATCATCGCGCGAAGAAGCTCCCAGGTATTATTTGGCATTAACTCTAAGAGTCCTTCATCGACTGCTACTAGCGCAACATCACTATTAGTCGGAAGAATTCCCCCATCGGCAGTCTTCACGCTTATACTGACAGTCGCCTTTTCTCTTACCTTGAATACAGGTCTATCTGTCTTAACGCTTACTTTTAGCTCATGAGACTTCCAACCAACTTTAATTGCCGCAATTCCGAAACGATACGAAGGTCTACCTAAATCCACAAGTGCAGTGGGTTTAATATCGCCTACCCGCCCGCGAACAGCAAGCACAGATACAAATACATTCGGCGCATAATTCGGTTTAATCGGAACTTCGATAGTTGGATTTGCCGAACTGATTTGCTTGATATAGTAATCAATTACCCCTTCTCTATCCACGCTAACAAGTGCAGTTGCATTTTTAAATGGCATACGGATTTGAAATTTTGCAGTCTCACCGGATTCATAGATTTTCTTTTCAGGAAGTATATCCATTCTATCGTGATCGGCAACATTAAACCAGGAATCTTTCCCTGTTACATAAACTTCTTTATTCGCAAAAACATCATTACCCGCACTGTCCTCGATAGAAGCTTGGAAAATTACTTCTCCTGTAACTGGCGATTCTTTCTTACAGACTAACAATCCTTTTGCGTCAGTCTTACCTTTACAAAAAGTAATATGCTTTCTAATTTCCTCGACAGAATCATAAGAATAAAATCCACCGACTAGTCTTTTTCTATGTGTAATAGTTCTACGACCGAGTAAGTCAATCGAAACATCCACTCCCGCTTTTGGTTTACCAGCGTTATCCACAACAGCGGCAAATATTTTTACTCCGTCTTTCGATGCAGCCCAGCCTTCTGATTTAAGTCCGACCAAGTATCTTCCTGGATAAATTGGAATCCTAGTAGATACAGTTTGCGTTTCTCCGACCGGGTCTCTGTATTCTAGCTCGGTGACTACTTCTTGCGGATTGTCTTTTTGCGGTATATCTTTAATTTCCGCTTTTGCCGATCCCAGTTGGTCAAGGGATAAATTCTGTGACTTAATGCTTGGATTTCCAGAATTTGGATTTACATCCGGGTCATCAGATTCTTCCTCCGAATAATTCCGAGTAGACGCTAGCTTATGCGTTCCTTCTTTAAGTCTTCCATTTGCAAATACATAGTCTTCAAAGCCTTCGAACTCTCCAATGCCTGTGTCTCTAAACCAGGATTTTACTTTTACTGGAATCCCACCTGCCGGACCGCCTGAGAGGTAATTCACGATTACATCAACAGTAAACGATTTTGGTTTTACTAATTTTTCCGTTGGTCCTTTGATAATTGCTTTCATAAGTGGGACACGGAATTCTTCTACTTTAAATTCTCCCGTATAATATGCCTTATCCCCTCGGTAGAGAGTAACGGTATATGTCCCGAGCTTAGCCTGTTTAGGAATTTTCCATTCCGCTTCGGAAAAACCACCAGTCCATTTCAGATTGATGCTATATTCCTGGTCTGATCCTACATGGGAAATTTTCATTTTACTTGGAAGAATAGGTGTAGCAGGGACAGATAAGCCCTTCATACTGTGGCTACGCAAGATGTGCTTCATATGAACTGTTTCACCTGCACGAAGAAGTGTGCGGTCTAACACAGTATGCGCTATCGTATTTCCGTCAGAGGAGCCACCGGAAAGATTAAATCTCCAGTTCTCAATTCCATTATCCCAACTTGAATGCACAAACGATAAATCTTTTTCTTTCTCTGCAACAACAAGAAGACCATTATCGTAAGAATTATAAGAACAATTCGGAACCCTACTCTGTGCGATTCCGCCTAATTTCCATATACCGCTAGCATCAGTTTGCCCGTCTGCGACAAGAGCATTTTTACAGTCCCGAATCGAAACCTTCGCTCCATTCACCGGCTCACCTTTATCGAGTGACGTTACCCATACGACAGAACTTTCCCCACCCCATTTAAAATGCACTGCCATATTCGTTACAAGCGCTGATGTTGGGACATACATCTTTCCTTTTTTTTCAAGCAAGGAATTTCCTAGCTTTTCACTTTCAATTTCTACAATAAAAAATCCCGGCTCTTTAAGTGGGATGCCCACTACTTCAAATGCCTTGTCTCCATTTGGTTTTGGTATATTAAAAGAATTTGCATTTGCCTCACCGGCAAATATAGATTTTTCTCTCTCTGCCTTGTGAACTTTTCTTAGCCAGGTTAAAATATTCTCGGGGGTAATCTTGATTTTCTTCCCGAATAAATTACTAAAAAATCCTCCGCCTTCCCCGGTCATCTTGATGACTTTTGCTTTCACATCTTTTTCTAAATTACGAAGTGTAACGGGTAACAGCGGTTCTGCTTCGAGTTCAATGATTCCAAAACTGCCGGAAAATTTTGCAAGTGGTGGATATTTATCAGATTTAACTTCAAGCGGAAACTTATTCGTATTCGCAAGCTTTCTTCCTGCTTCGTCTTTTATTGAATCAGGAATTGTCAGCTTAAACTTTGTCTCTTCTGGAAAAGGTCCTTCAAAATAAACACCGTAGGTAGTTCCTTCTTCCGAATCTTCAGGAGTGCTACCACTAATTTTTGCAGTCCATTTTTTCCCATTTGACTCTAAAGATATTTTTTTAGAATCAGACTTTTGGATGGGACTTGTAAAATTTACATGGAAATTAGAAATAGGAATACAACCTGCATTTTTATTCTCCCTATCACAAGAAAAGTCTGCTGTAAAGGGAGGGCGTGCGGAAAAGCTGAGAACTCTATCTTCCTCTATCTTAACTCCCGATTTAGATTCAATTCCTTTTGCCCAGATTAAACTTACCTTTGCTTTGTTAGGAAAACGGAGTTTGGATTTTACTAAAAGTAATTTTTCTGTTTTATATTTTTCTCCAAATTCTGCTTTTAAAATTTCCTGTGCATCGGACGGCTTAACGATAATAGCCGCAACCCTGTCTTTAATTCCTTCGATTTCGAAAGCCAATTTATTCTCGAGGCTACTCTCTTTTATCTCCGTGTCGAGTTTTAAAATAAAAATCTGGTCCTCATCTACAGTTCCACCTTCGTAGGGATTCGTAAACAATACAGCAGGACCACCGGTAGAAAAACTAAATACTTTTTTTCCTGTAATTTCTTTTCCGGCGAGAGTCTTCACATCTGCTTTGAGTTGAAACTTACAGACAATACCCGCTTCCAAGTTATTTGGAAATTCATATACAAAAGTTTTCTCATCTATCCATCTTGCTTTTCCTTCTACAGGGCAATTGATTTCGAATTGATCTGTCTTCACTCTCGGATTTCCGAAAGGAACCATCTGTGCAGAAAAGTTCACCTTTACCTGCTTGACATTTTTAACAGTTCCTTCCGGAGAGAAACTAGAAATGGAAATTTTTTCCTGAGCGAATAATGATAATTTGCCCATTAGAATGAATAGCATTATAGATAGAAATTTTTTCATTGGAGTCCTTTTTATTTTTAATAAGATTATTTTTTAGATTCTGCCGGTGCTTCTGTCTTAGCAGGTGCTTGCTTTGGCTCAGTCTTTACACAACGAACATTAAACTCTCTTGTCAAAGCTCCATGGTTATGATGCCCATTGTCCAAACTCACAAACCAAATATGCGATCTATCACTTGCAACTCTATTGCCTGACAGGTAGTATCCGCTGGGTGTTCTAAACTCCGGATACTTGGAATAATACGCATCGATCAACTCTTCTCTTGTTGGAAGTCGAAGTCCATCTTTTTCGCAATCCGCTTTTGCAATAATGTAGGCTTTTTTTGTGACGTTATCCGCTTGCCACTTTACACCGTTTAACACCAAAAACCCACCATCTTTTTGTAAAGGTGGGAGTTCTTTCTTAATAGGCGCCGGCGCTTCCGTTTTAGGAGCAGTTTTTGTTTCGGTCGTTTTTGCATCGACTGTTTTAGACTCGGGAGTTTTAGCTGGCGTCTTTGCATCCGATTTAGCAGGGCTAACCGGGACGACTGGTATTGGCGACTGTGCAAAAATACTAAAATATGTAATTAGAAAAATTAAAACTATTAGTTGTTTCATATATACCCTCTATCCTTTAATGCACATGTTACTAGAGATTAAGTCAAGCGGGAAAAAGTTTCAATCGAGCATGGAAAATGTCTTGCAATTTACGATTTCTAATTATTATAAAGGGAATGCTAGCCAGAATTTTTTTTCTAATCCTAATCGCATTCTTTTATAATTGCAAAAATGATACCACGAAGACGAATCCATACACTGCATTCCTCATCGGTGGTAAAACTCCCTACAGCCCTACTATTTATAGCATCGATCCTAGGCGTGGAAATCCTGCATTCACTACGCCGAGTTCCGTTGGTGTAACAGGGGCTAACTATTTGGCAACCGCAGTGACAATTAAAGGGAAAAATTTCATTCCCTCGACAACCGGAAATTCTGTTTTATTCAATGGCACACCGGCTACAGTAGATTATGCTACAGATCAGGAGCTAAGAGTAAAAGTTCCCGACGGTGCAATGAGCGGTGTGATGTCTGTGTCGACTAACGGTGGAGTCTGCAATAGCTTAGATAAAAAATCTGGACCTAATTGTGAAGGACAGGACTTCTTTGTAGATTGCTACGGAGCTTACAAAAATCAATTCGGGGCAGAAACTGCTATTGACTCCGGAACCAGTAAGACGATCACGTATGACAGTATTACAACAAAAGCTTATCGGTCTGATTTATTATTTACAAACCCGACTACGAATGATATAGCGGGGAATAAATTAACTATCCGCTGTGCAAGTATTGTGCACGTATTATTGTTTTCACAATCTTGTGTCCCAACGGAATATAACGTTAATGGAGATACTTTAGTATTAAACCCTGTTATTTCTGTTAATTCAAGATTTTATACAATCCAGTATAATATTACTGCAACCAAAGGCGATTGTGTAATCAGAGTAAACTGATGGAAGATTTAAAACCAAGCCATATTCTATTTTTATCGGTATGGATAATCACTATTATATTCCGATTATTCGAACTCAGACTCGCAAAGAGAAATTTAGCAAAAAGAAAATCAGAACCAAATTTACAAATCGCGAAAGAGCCTTTTTTCTTTTTATTTGTATTACTTCATAGCTCGTTTTTAGTGTTCGTTCCTTTAGAAGTATTCTTATTAAAGAGGAGCTTTGAGTTGTGGATAGGCGTTATTTGCCTCCTTGTTTATATAACCTGCCTCGTAATGAGAATCAGTGTATTGACTACGCTCAAAGAAAATTGGAATGTAAAAGTGGTCTTTGATCCAAGCTCAGAAAATAGTATTTCAAAGACTGGGCTTTATCAATACATCCGTCACCCTAACTATCTCATTGTCATATTAGAAATCGCAGCTATTTCTCTTTTACATGGTGCCTTTATCTCGTTTGTATTTTTTAGTGTTTGCAATTTCTGCATTCTATATTTTAGAATCAAACAAGAAGAAGGATTTCTAATGCAAAATCCTCATTATGCGCAACACTTTCAAGGTAAGAAACGATTTATTCCCTATGTGTTCTAGGCAATGCTGGATAATTTACTTCAGACTTTTTGCAATTCTAATTTTGTAAATGTATTTTCCAAAAAAAGAAAAAACATTTACAAAACTTCACAATAAATCAAATTAAAGATATGAAAACTAAACTAAGAACAATAAAGACAGTAGCCATCTTAATCATAACCTCTACTTCACTTTCAGCTCAATCGAAAGACTTTAACAATGTAATAACTCTAAAAAATGGAATCACTCTGAATGATGTAAAGATAGAAGAGTCCTATACAGTAACTGGTGCCGATGGAAAAACGACAGTCTACAAAAAAGAGGAAATAGCCTCTATCAAAAAGAAAGAAACACCACCTGCCGGCTCTGAAAATTGGAGCGCTAATCTCGGATACATGAACTGGGAAGATGCAAAATTAAAATGCGCCAGTAAAAAAATGCGCCTACCCACTCTAGATGAATTAAAAACAGCGCAAAATAACAAGTTAACCGACTCATGGAAAAAGGAAGGCTATCTCTACTGGTCAACAACGCAAACAACAAACCTTCTAAAAGATCCATATCTATTATATGCATTCAACGGGGAGATATACAGTCTTAGCCGCTTTTCAAGTTCTTACGTGAGATGTATTAAATGAAATAAAATCTAACGCTTAAGTATATACCTTGTGCTGCGACCACCACCCGATAACTTCTTAAAACATCGAACTGCTACAAGTTCCGTTAAATGACGAGTAGCCGTTGCTTTACTAACTTTTGTAATTTTTTGGTATTGCATGGCACTTATGCCGTTGT
>JANMOF010000053.1:0-4771 GCA_031368925.1 Leptospiraceae bacterium | reverse complement strand
AGTCTCTTAGAAAAAAATTCTCAGAGGTCTTGACATGAACTTTACTCTCTTAAAGTATTGTCATCACAGATGATTTTTTAAAGAACTAAAAAGTGTCCACTTTCAGCCGGAATCGGTGTCCATTTTCGCCGGATTGTGTATAGGGTAATAAAATGCGAGCTATCAGATATTCCAAAATATAAACATTTTGAGTCTATTATCCCAGTAGGCACAGTTGAATTTGTTCACAAATATTTGCAAATACACAATTTAATTATTCCTAGTCCTATAAATATTCCTGAACAACTAAGCAGTAAAACTTTTACCCAGAGAACTATTTTTAGAGAAGTCAATAAAAATAATCTTGTTCTTGGAATGTTTACTAAATCTTCTGAGACAATAAAAGGATTTACTGGTATCTATACAGGCAAAGAACAATTATCCGACAATATATTTTTTCAGTCAGAAATAATTGATATAGAATCAGAATATCGTTGTTTTGTTCAAAAGAAAGAATTAAAAGGTATTCAATTTTATTTAGGAGACTTTACAGTATTCCCGAATGTAACTAAAATTCTAAACATGATTTCGGCTTATACTGATTCTCCTCATTCATATACTTTGGATATTGGAGTATCAAAAGAACTTGGCACTTTTATAATTGAGGTTCATAATTTTTATTCCTGTGGGCTTTACGGTTTTAGAGATTATAAAATATTACCTAATATGTTTATTAATTGGTATATAGCTAATTTAAAATCTACTCCGCATCTTCGGGGGGACTACTCCAAGAAAGTTCTCGCTAATGCCGTCTAACGTTCTAGAGTAGCCGACGTGACTTTTAAACTCGAAAGTGCGGTAGCACCTTTTGAGTTTAAAAGTCATGTCTCCGAGCCAATCAATTACTAGCAAGTTGCGTGACTGAGTGAAAGGCACAATAACTTGCTCTTTTCTTCCGCAAGTTTTGTGCCTGAAACGAAGGCGCGTAACTTGCGTAAGTCTGACAAATATACTATAAATTTACACTTTCACAACCAAGCTGGCTCGGAGCAAGAGAGTGGACAACATCCGAACATAGTTCACTCTCTTAGCGGCTACTCTTTGTTATGTGCCGTGCTAAAAATCATGTTCAATTATGCTCAACTATATTTATTATTTCTTTGCATAGTGTTTCTGCCTTAACAATTTCCCAATCTTGAAGTAGCTCAACTTTATGATGAGCAAACGGATTTCTTATTTTTTCTAAAAGATCTTTCGCTTCTTTCCAATACTTTTTATCTTTCGGCAATGATTTAGAAAATATGTCATCCCATGAAAATAAAATGAAATAATCAAATAGCTGATGAATATATGTTTGATCTAAAATTGACAGGTTTAATGCAAGAGTTCCATATTGTAAAGAATCTCTTTCTTGTGATTTAATAAGTTCACTAATTTTTTTTGTTAACAATTCCTTCTTTTGCGGAATGGAGCTATAATAATTTGGGTAGTCAATTATCCAATTCTCCCCAAATTTGTTAATAAATATTTTTAAGGCAAACTGCCTTAGACCTTTTTCTGCCCGACTCAATAATTGCCATGTTTCAATATCAATTTTTTCTTCTCTATGAATTACATTCAGATATCCCTGAAAGTGTTTTGAAAAGGCTATATATTCTTCTATACCTTTTGTGATTATTCCATAGATTAGTAATTCATCAATATCCGACAGTCGCACATTAATTTTCGGACCGAAAAGAATTTGAATCAATTTTGAATACGTCTTATCTTCTTTTAACAAATCTATTAATTGCTCATAATAATTAAAAACTTGGAGTTGAATTCTTTTATAAATAGAATGTATATCTATTAAAGAATTTTCTTTGAAAAGTTCTACAATTTCAAATCCAAAAAGAGCTAATAAATATGGATGGTTTCCGCAATAGAATATTAAATCTTCTTTCTGTCTATTATCCAGATTAATATCGAGACCTGTTAATAAATTATAATATTCTTGAATCTCTTCGGGATCATACATCCCCAAATATTCTTTTGCACTAAACAACCCATCAAGAGTTGAACTTACCTTACTTTGAATTTCAATTTCTCGAATACTGCGCCTAGAAGTTGTTACTAGCGCGATACCAAATTTACTTGCATCATACGCAAGGTGTCTTAATTCCCGAAACGCCTCTGTGTTATTTTCAAATTTCTTTCGGGCTTCATCAAATTCATCTAAAATAAATACTGTATATATACTTTGATATCTTACTTCCTCAAAATAATTTTCAACATCAAATTTTAAATCATCCCAATCTTTATTACTTTTTAATATCTCATCTGCGATAATATTTATCGCTGCAGTGTTAAGGTTTTTCTTTCCAAGCTCTCTATATGAGTATCGCACTAGTCCTTTAAAGAAAGTATCTCTATTTGAGAAACTAGAAAAATCTATCCAAATAAAGATTTTATGATTTTGTTCATGATCCAAAAAGAATAAAGATTGTTTTGCGAGACTACTTTTACCAACCCTTGGATAGCCTATTATAGCTAAGTTGATTGGAATAGAAAGATTTGTTACATTTTTCTGAATATTTTTTAGTCCTGATAAACGACCAATAAATTCGTTTCCTGTAATAATTCTTCCCTTATTTATAAAAGGATTTATAATATTTTTATTTCCCATATTTACTCCATAAAGTCCTGATTTTCATTTAACCATTCTTTGAAAAGTCCAACACGAATTTTGTAGCCTTTTTCCCCATGTTTTTCTACAACATCTCTTTCTTCTAAGTCTTTGAGAATTTCATTTATTGGTGAAGTTGTATCAAATGATATATTATTTTTAGGACAATACTCATTGTGTTTTGTATGCTCAGCTATTTTTTTTAGGACAAGTATAATTTCTGAA
Organism: Leptospiraceae bacterium; assembly: GCA_031368925.1. Taxonomy (GTDB): domain Bacteria; phylum Spirochaetota; class Leptospiria; order Leptospirales; family Leptospiraceae; genus UBA2033. Next base: position 1,902 of record JANMOF010000053.1, on the reverse strand, counting down.
TGCGGAATTGCATCCATAGATGGATCGGCATTATCTATTAGATTTTTAAATGCAGTGTTATCTAGCCGTTTATCTCCACGTAATAATTTATCTTTAACTATATTTACATTCGCTTTAGTCACATATTTTTGCTTTTCAATATTTATATATTCAACCAATTGATTACAAAAAATTTGTATATAATATGGACTTGATGCAGTCAATTCAATAATTCTATCAATTGCAGACTGCTCTGTATAGCGACTATTATTTGCAATTCTTATTGGATTTTCAATTAAATCCTTTGCGTCTTTCTCTGATAAATAAGAAACCCTTTCATGTTGCATAGTCTGAAAAGCATTGTCATACTTATTTCTAAATTTAGGAAAAACATCTTGTGCAACTAATACAACACTAAAGTAATTTGCATCAAGTAAGGCTTTCCAGTTTTTCATAAACTCTTCACTTAGTTTTCCTTTTACTATTTCTCCATACAAATATGTAAATTCATCTATAGTTACTATTACTCGTATATTTTTCCACTGAGAATAATTTAATTTTTCTTCTTGAAGCTTTGCCATCAGCTCATAAAAAAAATCTAATGTAGCCGGATGAGTATAAAACTCTAGACTTTGAGGGATTTTAAAATTTAAAACGGGAAATCCAAGTTTTATTTTTTCTTTAATACCTTTGTCTATAGATCTAAGGATACCAAAAAGAATTTGATAAAGAATTGGAGTCTTTGATGAATCATCGATAATCCTCCCAATATCCCCAACATCTGCAACAATCATAGTGTTATTTTCTTTTAGTTTTTGTTCTAAATGATGTAAAACAGAAGATTTTCCTGACCGATATTGCCCATAGATAACATAGCTACGATAATTATTGCATATAGATGTATATGCTCTTTGAATAAACTCTTCTCTTCCAAAGAACATAGATTTCTCAGTAACTTTTTGTCCTCTTGCCCAAGTTGCATAAGGATTTGGGTTTATCTCTACAAAATCTTTTGAGTCGCCTAATTGAATTGGTAACTCCTGATTTTTTGAAATTAGTTTATCTCCTTGCCTAGTTAAAAACTCTGCCTGTGCTTTTAAAGAAAAAGCTTTTGACTGTAAAGCTTTTTGAGTTAAAGATAAATCTAGTATTTCAATTTCTTTTGTTTTTCCTCGAATCGTTCCAAATGTAACACTTAAATTATTTGAACTCAATGTATACCCATCATTATCCTCTAGCCTAAGAACTACCTGCTCTGCATGCCCTTCAGCATTGTTTTCAATTTGAACTTGTAGGCTAACTGTATTAGTTCCTTTTAATTGATAAGTACGTAATGCTGGACTAATGATAAGTTCAGGTTTTGATGTGCTATACAGTTTATTGTGATACTCAAATAATTCTGTTTCTATGCTCTCTGCTATACCTAGCATACCTTCAATTGACAATTTTGTAGGATTCTTTTCAATCTTACTCGTAAAAGTTTTTGTTCTCTGCTTAATATCAACTACTTTATTAACTCTTTCATCAAAGTTTGTCATTTTGCATAAAGAAATACATTGATCAAAAATTGCTTGTAAATCTCTCATGTATTCTTTATCCGATGGAAATATTTTTATTTTTTCTTGAATTGCTTTTATATTTTCTATACTGGAGTGAAGCCATACCTCAGAAAGCTGAAAGCTTCTTAATAAAGAAATTTTATGATATATTTCTCCTTCAATATCTCTGATTTTTCTGGTTTTATCTTTCCATATTTCAACAAAATCCTCCAGCCTATCAATTTTCGTAATTCCTAAATATTTAAGAGCTTCTTTTTTATATATTAGATTCTGAAAAACTAATTTTAATACTTTAGAAAGTGAGTATTGTGGACTTCTTAAGAATATCAATATAAAAGTCTCGAATAATTTGGATAATTCTTGT
>JANMOF010000040.1:0-3009 GCA_031368925.1 Leptospiraceae bacterium | reverse complement strand
AGTCTGAATACTCCTGTGAATATTCCAGCAGCAAGTATGGACCCCGGGATAATGATTGAGACCGTAACCGATACCACAAACTCAAAAGTAACCGCTACATTCCAGTACCAGCCTGTTCCCGGACAATACGCATTAGCCTACGTGCAGTGTAACCTTGATCTGACGGGTTGCTCGGCTCCAACAACTTTTTCTAGTCTCATCGGAAATATGGCTGATGGAAATCCACTCTGGATTAAACATTCGCAGGGACTCTATGACGCTACGACAAATAAATTTTATCTAATTACATCCATGGGAAATACGGAAGCCAGCGCAGACACAATACCAAAACTCATTATCTGCAATCCTGATATGACTGGCTGTTCTGCACAGACAATTCATACGGCTCATAGAAGTGGAATAAAAACTAAAATTGCAGTTGACAATTTTAACAATAAATTATTAATTCTAGCCTACGATTCAACACAAAGCTTCTCGGTTGAGCTAAATAGATGTAGTCTAACAGGTACAGGGTGTACAAGAAAGAATTTAACGGGAAGTTTTGGAATGAACATTGGAAGTAATATTGCAAATCCATTTATCGATACTGTGAATAAAAAACTTAGATTTGTCGCTATCAATAATGCAAACGGTGGAGTTCTGTCTATGTTCTCCATGCTGCTCTATATCGACTAACGGATGTTAGACCTATGAAAAAGGAATTTTTACATTTAATAATGAATAAAGCGAGAATGAATAACAGAATGCATGAAAGTAACCTTTTGTTTTTAAACCCCAAAAGAATATATCCATTAATCATTCTTTTCATACTTGCCCTCTTTCAAAATTGCAGTGAGCTTACTTTTCGTTCCGATCCACTTTCAATGACCTTAGTAAAATACGAAAATCGTTCTTCCAATAAATATATGTTTCTAGCTCACGAAGGGGATGATTGCCATTTACTGCGCCATAAACGAATCCATAATTTCTTTTTCTTTTTTCCCATGAATAGTTTTTCCAGGGAAGAACTCCAAGAAATTTCTCAACAAAAAATGATCCGGTATAAAAACATTATGCGCCTAGGAGATTTTGCCTGGACGTTTTTTTTACTTCCGGCTACTATTGTAACCTATTCTATTGAAGTAGAAACTTGTAATACAGGGATGGTTGCGGTAACTAGGCGTGATCCGCTGTATTTGGAATCTCTCAAAAATAATAAAGGAAATTCTTCAAAAGAAGAAAGTGTTGCAACATTAGATTCAAACTCTTCGAATTCCAAGAAACAGAATTCTGGCTTCGCCAAGAAAAGTATTAATTCAAATTCGAACGCCGATAAAATAGATGCTCGTGAAAGTAATGCAATAGACAATCAAAATACAAAAGAAGAAAATCGTTATACGGACGATGGTAGTAATGCAAAAGACACTGTGGTGGACAATCGCGAAAAAAGAAATCTGTCGGATCGTAATATAAAAGATACTAGTGAAGCCAAAAATTATCGCTACACTAATGATAACCGAGAAACAAAAGACAATCGAAATACAAATGATTATAATAATAAAGAGTCACGTGATTCAAAAGAGAGCCGTTATACGAAAGAAGATCGCGATAGTAAAAATAATAGTTACACAAACGATAGCCGCAATGCAAAAGAAAACCAAGATACAAGAGAAGCAAGCAATCAAAATACAGAAGTAAAAAAGAAAAAAAAGAAGCGTGGTATAATTTCTAGCTCAATGCCTACAGAGGTAGATCCCAATTTGCCTCCAGAAGCTGTTTGGAATTCAGCTGTAGTTGCAGATGAAACTACTATTGATTTACCCGAACCAAAAGAAGATTTTAATCCAGAGGTTTATAAATTAGATGGCACACTTCCCATTATCTGGAATTATAAAAACTCTATCACCAATCGCATCAATGAAAATGTAAAGCCATTCTCCATTCTATTTGGTAAAAATGAAACAGACCTTACAGAAGATGAAGAGAAAAAGCTAGATGCATTTGCAACCGAATACCTAGAAAGCTATGGAACGAGTAAAATACTTTTAATTGGACATTCTGAATGGGCAAAAGGTAAAGGAGTTAAACTCACATTATCCCAACACCGCGCCGAGTCAGTTCGTAACTACTTAATAGAAAAAAAGGTTCCCGTAGAAAATATCCTTCTAACCTTCTCCGGCGGCTTATGGGGAGAAACCAACGAAAAGAAAATGGGAAAAGAATTTTCTAGAAGAGTGGATATTGTGTTTTTGTATTGATAAACGAATACAGCGAACGTCAGCTATTAAATACAAATAGCCTTGGCCTTCTTGGGTTTGAATATAATAGTCTTTAGAAACACTGCAAATACCACCAATTGCATATGCTCTCGATCGCTTTTCCTTTGAATAATCAGGGGGTACTGTCCAATACATGCAACCATCTTTTTCCCATGACTTAGTTAAACCCGATTCATACGCTGCCTTCAACTCTTCTCCAGTCGGCAGTCTTGCTCCAATACTTGCACAATATTCAACTGCATCATACCAAGGTCTTCTTCCAGAGTATTCAATCCAGACCCCAGACGATGTCTTTGAAGAAATACTTTTCGAAACTTGATTTGTATCGCTCAATGAACCATTCTTAACCACTTCTGAAACTTCTTTCTTAGAGTAGACATTAGCCGCTCCGTTTGAGTCTACTACAACTAACGAATCCTTAATAGCAACTGCTTTTACTTTTTCTAATACTTTGCCATTTTTTAATTTCACAGAATCATTAAATCCTACTTCTTGTGCAAACAAAGATGTGGCTAATAGGGTTATTCCTAAGATAATTATATTAATTCTATTCATTTTTATTCCTTAATACCAGATTTCTAATTAAAAAATATGAGTTTCATAAAAACAATCTTTTTTTACTGATTATGAATCATTAGAGTTGTTGCAAAATTCATAATAGTGAATAATGTCAGTTCGAGCGTTAGTCGAGAACTGCTTATAAAATAAAGGCTTAGAGCACTTGTAGTTCTCGACTAACGCTCGAACTGAC
>JANMOF010000598.1:0-20788 GCA_031368925.1 Leptospiraceae bacterium | reverse complement strand
AAGTAATAAGAATAAAAATTTCTATTCGTATTATTATTCAATACCAAGACTTGAAACGAAAGGTTATTTAAAGATCAGAGAGCGCAAACTAGAAGTAACCGCAGGAACTTCCTGGATGGATCACGAATGGAGTTTTCCTGTTGCAGATACAAACAAAAACCCTGATTCAAGAAAGTCTCTTGCGTCAGAAGAAAATTCCTGGGATTGGATTTGTCTGAACTTAGACGATGGCTCTGACTTAATGCTATTTAATTTTAGAGAGAAAAAAAGCGATTCACCGGAAACTTTTGGAACTTTGCGTATGCCAACTGGAGAAGTAAAACATTTTCAATCTGCGAATGAAATTAAATTAGAACCAAAAGAAAATGTCTGGAAAAGTAAAGAGACTAATAAACGTTATCCAATGAGTTGGAAAATTCAATCAAGCGACTTACAACTAGAAATCGAAACAAGATTCCCGGAACAAGAATTTATAGGAACGGCTACTACGGGTAATTCGTATTGGGAAGGTGCGGTTACTGCAAAAGGAAAACTAAAAGGAAAACCAGTTGCGGCTAAGGGCTACTTGGAGTTGAAAGGGTATTAGGGAAGATTGCCACTGAGTCACAGAGGCACCGAGGAAGAGGAGCAAAAAAAAAATTGTCATTCCCGAAATTCCACCCTTTCGCTTCGCTCACACGACCGCCAAGCGATATCGGGAATCTCAATAAGTTGAGACCCCCGATATCGCTTGGCGGTAGCGGATGCAGATGTATCGCATCGGGTGGAATTTCGGGGGTGACATCATAAAAAAGGAAAATCTATCATGAAAAGTAATTTGAATAAAAAAATAAACCAAACATTTATAAAATACATTCAGTATTTTGTTATCCTATCAACAATTCAGATAACAACAATTTCATTAGCTGCGGATTGTAGGCTTTGTCCTGAAATTACTCCTGTAAAAATTTTACTGAAAAATGGAGTGATTAGAACGGGTCATATTGCGATTAACCCGGAAGAAGAAATTTCAGTTAAACCGGATAGGGCAATGGAAGTGATTCGAAAAGCAGTGATGCTTAGACTTTATTTGAGTCTAGATTCTCTGGTCGATTTGAATTTGCAAATGCCGCATGTTCTGCATGATAAAGTCTACATGGATATTCTTTATAAAGATATTGCAAGGATTGAAGTATTGGAAAAAATTGAAAACTAGTGGCAAGAGAACGAATTAAAATCGGCGTTACTGATTCAGGCTTTGGTGGATTATCCGTATTAAGCGAACTGAGTAATACAATTCCAGAAGCGGATTATATCTATTACGGAGATTTATTAAATGCGCCTTACGGCAATAAGCCACCAGAGCAAGTGTATTTATTCATTGATGAAATATGTAAATTCTTTATGGGTCGCGGAGTAAGTGCAATTGTAGTTGCCTGCAATACTGCAACGTCAGTCGCAATCAATCAACTTCGAAAGAAATACCCAGTTCCTATTTTTGGAATGGAACCAGCTATAAAGCCTGCTGCATTAGAAAATCCAGATCAGACAATTGCAGTTTTAGCAACTCCTCTTACGCTCAAAGAAGAAAAGTTCATGAGCTTGGGCAAATCACTAGAAGCCCACGCTACGCTAAAACCCGTTCCCTGCGATGGGCTTGCAACTATCATTGATACAGGCGACATCGAAAAAGCACGTGAATATCTACAGCCTATTTTCAAGAATCTGTCAGAAGAAAAAATAGATATTCTTGTTTTGGGCTGCACTCATTATGTTTTAGTAAAATCCTTATTTTACGATTGGAACAAAAACATAAAACTATACGATGGCAATAAAGGAACAGCAAACCATGTGCGGCGAACCATCATTCCCCTCCCGATAGAGGGCGAGAGTAAACTTGATTTATTTTTAAATGGCGGACGAGAAGAAGACTTTGAAATCGCCTACAACTATCTTAACACAGAAAACACAACAGAGAGAAACTATGTCAAATAATCCAATTACTTATAAAGATGCAGGAGTCGATACGGAAGCCGGAAGAAGCTTTGTAGATTCTATCAAAAAAAATGTTCATTCTACTCATAACGCAAGAGTCCTTGGCGGATTAGGTGGATTTGCCGCTGCGTATGATGTTTCTTTTTTAAAAAACTATAAAGAACCGGTTCTACTTTCCTGCACAGATGGAGTTGGAACCAAGTTAGAACTCGCAAGGCTTTTAGACAAACACGATACAATCGGAATTGACCTTGTAGCCATGAGCGTCAACGACTTGTTAGTCTCAGGTGCTAGACCTATATTTTTCTTGGATTATATTTCCTGTGGAAAATTAGACGTTAAGAAAATGGAGCAAATCGTTTCTGGAATCGTTGCTGGCTGTAAACTTTGCGGCGCGGCACTTGTAGGCGGAGAAACAGCAGAGCACCCGGGAACGATGAAGCCAGATGAATACGATCTCGCTGGATTCGCTGTTGGTGCTGTAGAGAAATCAGAAATGATCGACGGAAAAAATATCCAAGCGGGAGATGTAATCATCGGAATTGAATCTAGCGGTCCGCATAGCAACGGTTATTCCCTACTCCGAAAACTTTATTTAAAAAACGGTGAACTTCCGAAAGACAAAGAGACATTATCCTTCATAGCCGACTACCTCATGAAGCCAACTCATATCTATGTTGAATCTATTTTAAAATTACTTTTAAAGGAAGAAATCAAAGGAATGGTTCATATTACCGGCGGCGGGTTTTATGAGAATATCCCGCGTATCCTCAAAAAAGAACATGCAGCTCGTATTATCAAAAAAGATCTACCGGAAAGCTACGTATTTAACAAAGTCAGAAAAGATCATTCCTTGGACGAGCGAGATATGTATTCGACCTTTAACATGGGTGTAGGGTTTATTTTGATTATCCCCAAAGACAGAGTCTCTCAAGTATTACAAGAATTATCCGCTCTAGGCGAAGCTGCGAAAGTGATTGGAGAAGTGATTTCTCGCAAAGATGAGGACGTGGAGATGGTGTAGAACAAGCTGAGAATTGCGAATGTTGGAATGGATAAAAGAAAAGATACTCACGATAAAGGAAAATTTTACAGATTCTCTTATCGTTACGCACCCTCTAAGAACTGTTTTATTTTTCTGTCTTGTGGGACCCTTGCTCATACCTATCGGTTTTGGTGGTCTTTTCGGTTTAGTCTATTGCGTATATGCCCCATTCGCCCTTTTAAGTTCTATTAGTATGCCGAGTGCTGACTCCCTACCCACAATAGCGAAATCTTTTTTTCTCTGGGTTTTTGCTATTGCAGTTGCTGTGACGAGTGCTTTTATGGGACTTTACGGCTTATTCATATATGTCGCTGAAATTTACAATTCAATTTATCTATTGATCTTTGGAAAAATCACGAAAGGTATTATTGTGGATACATGGAAAACTAGCACCCGCGCAGGAAACAGCACCGTGCACAGTTTAAATTGTAAAATTTCTTTTATTCCGGAAGGGTACGAAAAGTCTGTCGTTCTATCAGGGGCAAGTCAGCGTTCGTCTCTGCAAGAATTAGTTGAAATTGAAATAACCGAAGGCAAAGAAGTATTAGTCGTATACGACCCTAAAAATCCATACAGGTCAAGAATGAAACATAAGGATATTTCTTCTTGACCTGCGTTTAATGGTTATTTGTCGCAAGCACCTGTTTCTAAATTGAATGCCTTCTTTTTTTCTAAGTCAGAACTAAATGCTTTTCCTAAATCCGACTGCATTCGAAAACATTTGTGTTTATTTGCCTTACCTTCCTTTTGAAAACAATCACAAACTGATTTTACTTTTTCTTCATAGGTGGATTCGGTAGAATTTTGAGATATACCCATCATCTCTCTTTCGCATTCTCCCAGTCGAGTGATGTAATCGGTATAACCCGCAGAGTCTTTTCCGAGTTCGCTTACATGCTTTTCTCTCATTGTGAGACAAGCTTTTTTATCTTTTGGTTTGTTTGATTTCTTTGCGTTCTTTAAACAATTGCATAGACTATCTGCTTTTTCATCAGAGACCGAGTCTGAAAAAATTGGAAATAGAAAGAGAGTGGAAAAGAAAAGAATTATCGCTGCCATCGGCTTCATCGTGTTATCCTCGTGAGTTTTAATTATAGAATTCCAATACTTTTTTAATTCGCTTATTTGAGAAATAAAAAAATAATATTCCAAGTAAAAAATGGAAAACAGTTTAAAAAATGACCATTGAAGTTTATTCTTGAAAGCTCAGATTTTTATTTGAATCTCTTGAATATCTATTCAATTTGGGTCAATAAGGATGGTAGACTTAAATGGAAAATAAAAAAGAATTAGAACTAGAAGAAAGGGAAAAATACCGACCGGCTGATATTGCGCGAATACTATTTAGTTTGTTAGTGTTGTTTATAAGTCGAGATATTGCAGTAGTCAATTTTCTAATGGGCTTTCATTTATTCACCTCTCTTGTATGGATAATTCAGAGTGAAAAATCCCCACTTTTTCAAACCAAATATCCCTTGTTCTGGCTGATTCCTGCGAGTTTAGACGTATTAAATTGTCTTATGATTATTTATGTAACCGGCTCTGCTTATTCCAGTTGGATATTATCCCTAACGTTCCTCACTGCTATCTCGGCATCCGATCCGCTTCATTGGCGCGGAATATTTACCATAGTTGCGGGTGCTCTTGGTTTGGCGCTACTACTCGTATTAGTCCAAGTCGGAATTTTGCCTTTTGTTGATGTTTGGAAAGTAAATTACAGACCTAATTCTTGGAGTCTAGTAGTTCAGACTGTTACGCTTAACGCAGGTGTTTCTTTTTTCATTTGGTCTGCCATACATAGCAGAATTAACCAATAGGAGAAAGAGTGATATGAACAAAACAGCCGCTCTATTTCTGCCAGCAGTTCTGGCATTGATTTTAAGTGTATTTATTCTAAATGATGACAGCAGTTCTAAGAAGAAAAAAAAGCATAAGAGAAAAATTTCTCATACTGAAGAATACATAGACTCTGTACCAAAGAACACAGATTCCACCTTCCTGAATCTTCCCTTGACGGATAATGAAACATATCCGACAGAAGAGATTCAAAATTTTATACAGTTACTAAAAGAAGAAGAATCAAAGACGATTAACACTCATACAGGAATTCATTCTCTCACTTCTAGAGTGGAACAATACTGCAGAAATATGGTTTCAAGGCAAAGTAATCAAAATACGAATGATTCTTTAATGAAGAATTGTTTTGAAGAAATTGTTAAAGCAACCTTTCCTGAAAGACTAGAGCAAATCACTATATACCTACAAAACCTAATACAGTATAGAATGGTATTAGAATCGGAAAGTAATTTGACTGATTCAAAAGCAAATAGGGAAGCGGCTCTGTGGCGCAAGAGATACGAATTATTTGGATATGACGCTGCTGAAGAACTTTATGCAAGTGATCGGTTTTTAAAAAAAGTGGAGCAGAGGATAACGGAAAATACCTCTAGTAAAAAAAGTTTGGATGAAAAAATCCGTTTCTTGGAAGAAGAAATTGCGAACATTAAATCCATACAACAAAATCAGCAAGATACAGCCAGTGAGGAATTTATTGAGTTTGGAGAATACTTTCTGTCATCCCCAGAAGTGCAAGCGAGTTTAAATTCCATGTCACCTAAAAATCGAAACCAAAAACTCAGAGCAATCAGAATTTCAGTAGGAGTACCAGAAAGCCGCTTGAATGAATTAGAAGATTGGGATAGAAGCAGACTAGAAGTGTGGGAAAAAGGCAAACGATACAATAAAGAACTTAGTGCCTTAAAATCTAAACCAGATTTAAGCAAAGATGAATATGAACAAAAGTTGAAACAACTAAAGGAATCATTTTTTGGTAAGGAACTTGCAGAGGAAATTGAAGAAGAAGAAAAAAAAGGAATCAACCGTTTTGCTGCTAAGCCAGAATTTTTTCTTCAATGAAAAATATTAAATTGACACCTCTTTTTTAGATAAAACATTACAAAGTATATTTCAGGATTTTCAGCGAATATTGGAATTTTAATCTTAGAGTTACGTGAAAATTAGAGATAAATGAGTTTTATCCGCAACACTCTGGTAAAACGATTCTCTCTGTTTTATTTTAGGACAACTCTAATATTTCTATCTCTTTGATTGCAGTTGTCTTGAAAAAATAAATAAATGAGGATAATTATGAAAAAAAAATTTCATCTCGCCATTGTGTTGGCGACATTGTTAATAGGTTCAAGTGGCTATTCAAAGTTATACGCAGTAGCGGATACACTTGATTATGGGTTTTACTGGTTTGGAGCAAATAACCAAAAAGCAGATGCAGTTGCAGCAAATGGTACTGCTAACACTGTAACCACTGCATTCTACGATCCTTCAAAACCAACTGTTCTCTATTTCCATGGTTGGCAAAAAGGAACTTCTAAATTAAATTATTCAAGAGAAACGTTCCTATACACTGATCCAACAACTAAAGCAAGCGTTGACACAATCGCAAAATGGAAAGCTGACGGTTGGAATGTTGCTATTTTTTACTGGAATCAAATGGCAGATGAAGATGAGGTCAAAAATGCCGAAGCAAAAATCTGGAGTGTAAGCGGACCACAAGGTATGCGTTACAGATTAAGTGATGGAACTTACGGAACTACATTAACTCCAACGAAAAGCGTGGGCGAACTCGCATTAGCCCAATATATTGCGATGATGGTGAATTACCAAGGAAGCGAAGTAAGATTTGCGGGACATTCTCTAGGAAGCCAGTTAGCAGTGAATTTAGCGAAACTTGTGAGCGACTATGTAGCGGCTAATACTACAAAAATCAAACTTATGCCAAAACGTCTAGAACTTCTGGATCCTTATTGGAGCAAAGATGGAAAAACTTATTTTGGAGACAAATACGGTTCTACCTATGCAAGCTGCAATGGAACTAAAGATGGAAAAAATGATTGGAATGCAGAAGTCGTTAGGTGCTACATCTACAATATGATTAGCAAAAACAATCTCTTAGTTACTTGGTATAAGACCTCCGCAATTTATGACTTATGGGTTGGAGATCAAAATACTCCTCTTGAATCTATTGTTGCCATGCACAATCCAGCTTCTTATTGGCTGAATGCAACTGACCAGACTAACAAACATGTGTGGGCACGTCATTTGTATTTCTGGACTAAAACAGTTGCGACATCAACTGGCTTTCCAAAAGAATGCACTATCAGTGGAACAACAAGAACTGCAACAGGAAAAATTACAACCTATGCAAACACACCTGATGCAAGAGTAAAAGAAATGATGGGCAATACTTATTATTGGGTACAAGTAGAAGGCAGAAACACTCCAAATCCAAACGATGATTGGTATGAAAGAAAAACACGTTAATTAAATTTTAGAAAAACTAATAATTATTATTTTATAAGAAGATACTATTTCCTAGGAAATAGTATCTTAGGGGTTCGGGATCCTAAGTCTCTACTCTGCCGTTCAAAAAAATATTCGCGTGTTAAGATTAGCTTATCGAAGAAAAAAATCAATAGGATTTAGATAAAATATTTCTTCCAGAAGAGGTATGCTCTTATACTTGACAAATCAAATTAGTAATACAAAAATGCAATACATGACGACATTAAGACTGAACAGGGAAATCGAATACAAATTGCACAAAGTAGCAAAGATAGAGTCACGTACTAAAAGCGAAATTATTAAAGAGTTAATCCTAAATTATCTTGAAAGTTACGAAGAGAATAAAAAAACTCCGTACGAGCTAGGAATGCAATATTTTGGAAAAGTCAAAACAGGTAATAAAAATGGTTCGGTAGAATATAAGTCCATTATTTCAGAAAAGATAAAAACCAAACTTCGTAAAAAATGAAAAAAGCAATTATTGATACAGGTGTAATCATTGCCTTCTTTGATGAATCAGATAAATACTGCGAGGCAGTGCGTAAATTTTTCAAAACATATAAAGGGGAACTTTACTCTACTGAGTCTGTTGTAACAGAAGTGTCCTATTATTTTGAAAACCACAAAAAAGCTCAACTTTATATTATAGATTGGATAGGAAGAGGAGCCGTTAAAATAGAAAATGTAAATAATGAAGATTATCCTCTGATTCATTCAATGATGACAAAATACCAAGATACCCCAATGGACTATGCTGATGCGAGCCTAATGCTCATTGGTGAAAAATTAAAAATTACAGAAATTCTAACCATTGACAGTGACTTCTCGGTTTACAAATTTAAAAATGGAAAGCAGTTTAAAAATTTACTACAGGAAGTTTTAAGAAGAAAGAATTAATATTAAAACTTGCTTCTAAAACGAAACTTCCCAAATTGTAATTATGAGTTCTAGTTATTTTAAAATTACAGGTAAAAATCCGCTTTCGGGAACGATTACTCCACAGGGAAATAAAAACGAAGCACTTCCCGTTCTAGGTGCTGTCTGTATGATCCCTGGCATAGTGCGTCTCGAGAATGTTCCAATGATTTCGGATGTGTTGATGTTAATTGATGTTTTACGACATCTAAATTTTCAAATTACAAATCCAGAAGCGGGTGTGTTTACTTTTCAAAGACCAGAAGAGTTAAAGTCTGATTTGCCGCAAGAATTGTGTAGCAAGATTCGCGGAGCGGTTACATTAGCAGGACCGATCCTCGCAAGCACAGGAAGAGTATTTCTTCCTCGTCCTGGTGGAGACAAGATCGGAAGAAGAAGACTAGACACTCATCTACTCGCACTAGAAGCGTTAGGCGCTAACATTGAAGTATTTCCAGACGGATATGAAATCAAAGCAAACCGATTGATCGGAGATGACATCTTACTAGATGAAGCTTCCGTTACAGGAACAGAGAATGCAGTCATGGCAGCTTGCCTTGCACAGGGAATAACGATTATCCGCCACGCAGCCTCAGAGCCACATGTGCAAGGACTTTGTAGACTTTTAAATTCTGCTGGCGCTAAGATTTCAGGCATAGGCTCTAATATTTTAACTATCGAAGGTGTAACTTCTCTTTCTAATCCGAGCGGAACTATTGTTCATCGAATAGGCTCTGATTATTTGGAAGTAGGAAGTTTCATTTCATTAGCCGCAGTTACCGGCGGAGAACTTTTTATTAAAGACGTAAATCCCGACGATATAAGAATGATTCGACTTGTCTATTCTCGTCTTGGTATTGAAATTCGCTTTGCTGACGGGGGTGTCGTAGTTCCTGCCGGACAGAAAATGGAGATTATCCCCGACTACCATGGAGCAACTCCAAAAATAGACGATTCACCCTGGCCTGGATTTCCTGCTGATATGACCTCAGTCGCACTCGTCACAGCAACTCAATGCAAAGGAACAGTGATGATTCACGAGAAGATGTTTGAATCGAGGCTCTTCTTCGTGGATAATATCATCAGCATGGGAGCGCAGATTATTCTATGTGACCCGCACCGTGCAGTCGTCATCGGCAAATCGCAATTATACGGTAGCAAAGTTGCATCTCCCGATATACGTGCTGGTATGGCAATGATAATTGCAGCATTATGCGCGGAAGGAACTAGTTCTATCCATAATATTATTCAAGTAGATCGCGGCTTTCAAGACATCGACACGCGGCTACGCTCAATTGGCGCTCAGATAGAAAGATTGGTGGAGTAACTACTTATTCTTCTCAACACGCAAGAACATCTGTGTGCCGGAATCATCGAAACCAACTTCAGATGTAAAGCCTTTCGGAATATCTTCGAGTAATTCGAACATAGATTCTTCATCACGATAATAGAGGACCCAGTCCATAATGTATTCCATGTATTTGCGAGTTTCATTTTCGACGTGGTAGTTTCCGAGAATTAAAATTCCGCCCGGGCAAAGCATTGAATAAAGTTTTTCAGTTAGAACTTTTGCGACAGAGTCAGTTAGGTAATCATAAAGTCCCATTGAATAAATAAAATCATATTGACCAAATTTTATTTCAGGACTTCCTGTTTTTAAAATCGTTCGAACTGATTCTTTAATAAACTCTACTTGAAATGGTTTTTCAGTTGGAATGGATTCAATTCCTGATTTGGCTTCGCCTAACGCTTCATCGTCTTGATCGAGTAGAAAAATTTTGGCTTGGTGTTTGTATTGACTTTCTCGAAGAAAGTCTTGCATCTCCCAGGCGGGACCACAAGCTATAGAAAGAATTTTAAAATCCTCTTTTCCTGACGTGGAAAGCCGTTGCGACATATACTTGTTAATCAATCGTCTTCTGTTTCGAACGGCGTCGGCGGCTTTCGTGCTACAAGGATGTTTGTGGAAAATTTTTCCGAAGGAAGATTGACCAATGTATTCATTTCGGTAGAGCATTTCCATCATAGCGGAATCTCCCGCGTAGCCTCTTGGCTTTAAGTTTGTTCGTTTTATAAATTCCGATTCAAGTATATAATTCCAGACTGATTTTCTAAGGTAAAATCCATACTTTTCATTTTCTAACTTGGTGTATTTTTTTGTGAGAGATTTTAATTCTTCAATTTTAGAATTTAAGAATTGATAGAATTCATCGCCCACACCCTGCAAGACTGAATGAAATAAAGCTTCTTTTAAACGATGCGGTTCTTTATCGAACTTCCTATCTAACTCGTCTAATGCAATTTTATAGAGGGACATACCATATACAAAATGAGAGCAGAATAAAATAAAATGCGGTTCCAAGTCCTCCTGGATAGAAAATTGCATCCTAATTTTTTTGATCTCATCTTCCTGTAAGAATAACGACTGTTTGTCCATAAGAGTATCCATATCGATAAACTCTTTTTCCAAATAAATTCCAAGGAATAAGTCTTCGTTCATTGTATCCATATGAACTACTTTTCCAGCGCCTAATTCCTTTTTGTCGCCATAAGCATAAATAATGCATTTTTCAATGACATGAGTTTTTTTTATAAAATGAGATTCGGTTTTAGAAACGCATACTCCTAAACCAAAACGTGAATAATCATAAATTTTTCCTTTAACTTCGAAGCCTTCCAAAAATAAATGGATATAGGAATTCTCTATATCGTGTAAACGAATTCGAACTGTATTTCTTCTATCTTCTGCTTTCACTAAAAATTAAACCTTTTTAAGTAAAACTAAACTAATATCATCATCTTGTGACTTTGCTGTAGATAATGCATCCTGAACGATTTTTTCTATAATCTCTCGTCCGGGTAAGTGGCTATACTTGATTAGACTCTCTTTTAAGCGTTCTTCCCCATACATCTCATTTTCACTATAATTCAATTCTGTAATTCCATCCGTAAAGAGTAAAACCAAATCGCCCGATAGGAGAGGAATGCTATGATTTTGTAAATACATTTCAATATCATCTAGCATTCCAACCCAAGTTCCATAGGTAGGAAATGACTCAATCGTCTCAGTAGTATTTCGATAAACGATAATATCCTGATGCGACCCCGCATAATATAAGCTATCAGGGAAAAGGGATATTGCGGTAATAGTCATATACCTGTCTACTTTTAATAATGCAATATTCTCTTTGATAACTTTATTCAACTCTACTAAAACTTGGCTTGGCTTTTCTCCAGAATTTTTAGATATAATAGTCCTGATGCTAGTTTGCGCCATCATCATAATAAGTCCCGATTCTACTCCATGACCGGAAACATCTCCAATCATGACCCATGGATTTTTGTCTGTGCGGATAATGTCGTAATAGTCCCCACCAACTTCTGTTGCAGGTAACATAATCGCAGAAATTTCATATCCGCCGAGTTTGTCATCAGGTGGAGTAAGAGAAGTCTGAATTCTCTTAGCAACTTCCATTTCACTCCATAGCGCATCTCTTGCTTCTTTAAGACTTTTTCTGCTTTCGAATTCTTTTCGAATCAAAACATATTTTACATGGTTGATACTAGCAGCAATCACAACTGTAGAAAGCATGAAATACAAATTGTTAATCAAGTTGTAAATATGAAATTCTTTTCCCCAGATTGCATTTAAGATAACATAGAGAACAACAGTAATAAATCCATTGAGAGCAGAATGAATCGCCCGCCACGGCAAAAGTAGATTAACCGCAATAATGACTAGGTTTAAACCTGCATAATACGAAGAATTAAACCCACCCAGGTCAACCGTCATAAAAATAATTGATAGGCTTACAAATAAAGTAAATGCATAGCCATGTAAAAATGAAAATTTAGAAGGTTTATTTTTTAAGATTAGAATATATTGAACAATTACAATTCCTGTTGCTGTAATCCTATAAAAAGCAAACTTGGGTAAAAGATACTTAGCCTCTGAAGGAATAATAAAAATATCTAAAAGAAAGAAAATGGGGACAAGAGTAAAACCTAATATAGTTAAAATCTTCAACCAGGAATGTAGAAGGAAATCGAGATAATCTGGAAAATTATCTACAAAATCAAAAGGCTCTGCTGTTTGCGGTATTACGTTATTCGAATTCATGTAAATTAAATTCCAATTACTTCAATTAAACCAGGGATGTTGAATACTTTTAATGCAGCAAAACTCAATTCCTGCCATTTCAAACCTTTTTTATACTGTATCGTAACTTTGCGATTTTCTTTTTTTGCTCGCTCTAATTGCTTAACGATAGGAGTAACAGTAGAAGAATTCATATATTCAAAATTAGTAAAATCCATAATGAGTGGTTTGGTCTGGTTACGGGTATAGATTGTATCGAAGATAGGTGTTAAAAATTTGGTAGGTTCTCTGTCCTTACTTTCTCCTAGCCATTTTATAAGAATCTCGGATTCTCCGTACTTCACTTCAATTTTTAAACGATTTTCTTCGTAGGACTTTATTTCACTCATGTATTTCCTCTAACGCTAGTATTGATATACGGCTGAAACTGCTAGCAAATTATCTTCATTAACATAAAAATCCAGAATCGACTGACCCTCGTATGCAATCCTTACAAGACCCAATCCGCTTTCACCTTCTGCTAGATTCTTATTAGAAATTTCTTTTAATCTTTCAACGTAAGCCTCAAAAGGATTTTGATAGCCTCTAATCCATTGAATCTTGGCATCTAATCTTCTTAAATGTCCTAATTCAGAATCTTTTACCTGGTTTTTAACCTCAATTACGATTCGTTTTTTTTTCTTTCTAAGGGAGAGTTGAATATTTGATTCAGGAAGTGGGAAGTATCCATATTTAATGCCATTTTCTACTAGTTCTGTTGTAACCATTTTGACAGCATCTAAATCGTCTCTGTTCAAATCAGAGCCAGTCAAAAAAGACTGAACTGAATCGGAGACTTTATCTAACTCAGACCAGTCAGGTTTCAGATGGATTGATAGCAAATTAGATGAATCAGTAAGCATATTTCAAAGGTCAACGTAACCCTTAAAAAACAGGTGTCAAGATGTTTTTGAAACTCTTTCTTTATGAAATCTAAAATAGATTTTCCAAGCAATGACTCCAGCACCTTGTTAGAGAATTTCTATATACTTAACTAGAGTCATTCAAGATGCTAGCTAAAGTCCGCCTTGACTCAAAAACCGATTAGCGATGAAAATCAATTTTTAAGGCAAACAATATTTAGCCTCTGTCCTATTATATGGCAGGAAGAAAGTGCTATATTTTACACAAAAAAAGAATTTCCGAATTCGCATTTCAAAAAAAATATGAACTATGAAAAATTCCATTTTACTTTTAATACTTTTATTCGCAGGCTTTGAATCTTGTAATACTGTTACAACAGGAATGAATGAGCAAGTAGTTCGTCCGCCGAAATTGCCTTCTACTGTAACCTTCGCAGGAGAAAAAGTTCCCTTAGAAGACCAAGATGTGCTTGAGCGTTTAGATAGAGAACTAATCGTAAATCAAAATTATCATTCGGCGACGATTATAATTTATAAAAACGTAAGGCGCTATAAAGAACCAATCGAGAAAATTCTAAAAGAAAATGGAATTCCAGAAGACTTTTTTTATCTAGCTGTTGCAGAAAGCGCACTGAATCCAAACGCAACCTCATCTGCCAATGCAGCAGGGCTCTGGCAGTTTATGCAGGGAACGGCGGAAGGGTATGGACTAGAAGTAAGTAATTATGCAGACGAGAGAAGACATTTTATCAAGTCCACTCGCGCCGCCTGTAAATACCTACTCGATGCATATAAAGAATTCGGCAATTGGACATTAGTCGCTGCTGCATACAACCGTGGACAACGTGGAATGAAAGATGCTGTCACAGCTCAAAAGATGAATAATTATTATAAGCTGTATTTGAATCAGGAAACAGCCCGTTACGTTTTTAGAATCATAGCTTTAAAACTAATACTAAGTAACCCACAGGAATACAATTTTGATCTAACGGAGAATATGCAGTATCCGGCATATAGACTAAAGACCATGCCTGTTACAGAGTCTATAGCGAGCCTTCCTGATTTTGCAATCACTAATGGAACTACTTACAAGGAGCTAATCCTGCATAACCCCTGGATTCGCACCGGTAAATACAATTTTGATGTTAGTGCAGGAAAGACGTATGAGTTTTTGATACCGGAGAAATAAGATTATTCATTGAAATTAAAATGATCCACGAGAGAGTGAATGTATTTTGAATTCTTTGATAAATCTTGCGCGATCATTTCAAATTCTACTGATGTATTAGCAAGATCTGAAATATCCTTTGCTAATTTTTCTGAAGTCATTGAGATTTCAGATAATGCTTCTTGCTGCTCTGAAATGGTAAGTTTTATCGACTGGGATTTTTGATTAATTTCATTAATCTCGTCCTCCATCAATTTTATCTGCGACATTTCAGTCGAGATTAATCCAAAGATTTCCTGACTTAAATTATAAATATGATTTATTTGAAATTTAATTTCTTCCAGAGAAGAACTTACCTTCGCGACCGAGTTAGAACCCTCAGTAGAAGCCTTATTGCTACCACTAATTAGCTTCCTAATTTCCCAAACACTATGAGGCTGATTCTTCCGGAAATAAAAATTCCGTATTTGATACTACATATTCTTTTTTCATAACTACTCGATTAGTTTAATAATTTTACATTATCAATTGAATCAACTTTCAGCGGTAAGGTAAAAGTAAATGTACTTCCAACGCTCGGAGTACTTTCTACCCAAATGCATCCGCCTTGCTTATCTACAAATTCTTTACATAGAATAAGTCCGAGACCAGTTCCTTTTTCGTTGTCAGTTCCGTGTTTGCTAATTTTAGAATCGATTCGAAAAATCTTATCTAAATTTTTTGGTTCTATTCCAGTTCCTGTATCCATTACAGAAACTTCTAAATATCCTTCTTTGACCAAAGAGGATAAAGTTATTTTGCCGTTCTTATCTGTAAACTTGATTGCATTTGTTAATAAATTTCTAAGGATTGTACTTACTAAAGATTCGTCTGCGTAAATAATATCATC
This sequence comes from Leptospiraceae bacterium, assembly GCA_031368925.1. Classification (GTDB taxonomy): domain Bacteria; phylum Spirochaetota; class Leptospiria; order Leptospirales; family Leptospiraceae; genus UBA2033. The sequence goes on along the minus strand of JANMOF010000598.1, from coordinate 5,437 downwards.
CTGACTTATATTTAGTTCAATAAATATATTTTTTTTGTGCGCATTAGTGCGAATAACTGAAATAGTATGAGAAACGAGAACGTGAAAATGAATATTACGGGGTCTAATTTTAATTTCCCCTTTCTGTGATCTTGCCCATACCAATAAATTTTCTAAAAGATTAAACGCAGATTTAGACCCCTCAAGAATCATTTGTGTATATTTTAATTCTAATAGCGCCTGTTCATGAGAATCCCCAGAAAGTTTAATTTCTAAAAGTTCAGCCAAACCAATAATCCCTGCGAACGGATTACGGAGATCATGCGCTATAATACTAAAGAATTTATCCTTGGTTTGATTCAGTTGCTCTAATTCTATCATATATTTTTTTAGAGTCTCGTTTGCTTTCTTGGATTCAGTAATATCGTTAGCAATTAGAAGATGGAATCCATGCTCCATTGTTTTTTCGAAAAGAGGAACACAGGTTAAATTCATCCAGGCAATACTCCCATCTTTTTTAATAAATTTATTTTCAAAAGAAATTTCGTCGTTTTTTTCTGCAAGAGAATGCAGATTGACTAAGCTTTGCTGAATATTTTCAGGGTGCATGATTTCCGCAAAATTTCGATACAAAATTTCTTCACTTTCATACCCTAGAATTTTACAGAAGAAAGGATTAACTTGCAGAAAATTTTCGGTTACTGCCTCGACTAAGGCGATTCCCATAGGTGCTTGATCAAAAATTGTATGGAACCTGAGTTCACTTAGTTTAAGCTCTTCTAACACATATTTTGATTCATTTATATCTCTAGCAGTAAATAATACTCCTATGATTTGGTATTTTTCATTTCTTACCGGTGCATATTGTAATTCAAACCAGTATTCAGTACCATTAGCAGGAAATGGCTTATCTACAAGTATTCTAGTTCCTGCCAATGCTTTGTTAAAATTCAAATCAAAGTTTTCTCTATCTTGATTTATAAAAATCTCATCTATAGAATCATCTGGCATAATATATTTTCCGAATGTTGCAAGCGTCCTTGTTTGAGCAATTTGGTTACAAAAAATAATATTTTTATTTGAATCAATAAAGAATATTGATTCGAACGTATTATCTAGAATTGCCTGCATTCTAGATTCAGACAAGCGCAATGCATCCTCAGCTTGCTTTCGCTCAGATATATCGAAGAATGCAATTCGCACCGTTTGAATATCATTCGAATCATTAATGATTGCAATTAAGTTTACCCAAAAACACTTTCCATCTTTTTGCAGCATTCTGAGTTCATAGGATTGTTGTATTCCCGTTTTCATAAGTCTATGCTGATGAGTACAGTGAATATCCCAATCTTCTTTTAAAATAAATTCTGCTAAAGGTAAATTTAATAGGGATTTGCCAAATAATTTAATTGCTGCAAAATTTGCATCTATTATTATTCCAGTAGAGGTTATTGTGCAGTAACCCACAGGCGCCATATTATATAGATCAAAATAACGGGCACGTGCAATATCAACTTCAGCTTGTGTTTCACGAAGTTCTAGGTTTTGTAAAGTCAATTCAATTTCATGAAGCTTAAGGGACTCCTCAACCTGCTTTCTCTTAGTAATATCAGTTCGAATAGCAAAGTATTGGTAGATATTGCCTTTTTCATTTTTCAGAGGGGCAATTGTTGTGGCTACCCAATAGTATCCACCATCTTTAGCTCGATTCCTAATTTCACCCTTCCAAACATTCCCCTGTTTTAAAGTAGAATACATCTCAGTAAAAAAAGATTTTGGATGAAGTCCTGAATTAATGATTCTATGATTTTTTCCAATTAATTCTTCCCTAGAATACTTACTTAGTTCACAAAACCGCTCGTTCGCATATGTAATGATTCCAGCAAGATTTGTAATGGCAACAATCGCATGTTGGTCAATAGCAAATTGTCGCTGCATTGTTTCAAAATGAGCTGCACGCAGTTTTCGTAAATTTTCAAGCTCTAAATTTCTTGCTTCTTCAATTATTTTTTTTGCTCTGATTTTTTCTGTTACTTCTTCTAACGTAAATATTAAATTTTCTACCTCTCCTTCTGAATTTTTAACTGGAATTAAACTCCAATTCCAAAAGGTTTTACCACGCTCTGGCTGATCTGGATATTCAAATGGTTTCGCCTCTACAAAAAAAGATTCCCCTGTATCTACAACCCGTTGAAATATCTTCTGGTTTTCTTCGTCCGGATATAAATCAAAATGATTTTTTCCTAGAAAAAAAGATTGGGGATATTTACCTGTTTCCGCATAAGCTTTATTTACATATATAAAATTAAATTTAGAATCCAAAGATACTACCATTATAGGCGTATGGTCTAAGACTTTAGTCAAATGCAGATTAGCCTCTCTTTCTAACTGAAAAAAACTTTCTGAATGTCGAAAAAGAATGAAGTCTTTATTTTTAGTCTTTAAAACTTTAGCTTTTATATTTTTGGTTATAAATCTTCCATCTTTATGCCTGTATTGAATTTTATCTAAAGGAAATACTTTAGAATTCTCTTTTACGGAGAGTTTAGACATAAGCTGAATGACTTTTCCATCTACTATGGAATCTATCGTTTTTTCTTTTAATTCATCCTTAGTATACCCCAGAGCATTATAGAACGAAAAATTACAATAAAGAATCCTTAAAGAATCCGTCTCAAAAAATAACGCACCATCGAGGTGATTTTCGAAAATCTCTTGGTATTCTAAAAACTGTTCCATTTTTTAATCAAAATTTATCAAGTAAATTTGCGGGTATTCGTTGTTATACGAATAAGTATCCTATTCATCCAAGCAAGATAGATTCTAAGCCTCAATAGTTTTATACGTTATGGCTATTGAATTAATTATGATAAATATCATAATTAAAAATTTTATTATGAATGGACTACTAATTTTTAATATAAGACACGCTACTAGTATTATGGTACTAGAAATTAAATAGCGGATAATAAAGAATTGCCATTCCTAGATTTGCAGCGTCTTGACCTTGTGTAAAACCTAATTCTGAGGGGAGCAAGAAAATTTTTGTAAGGAGTATTCATTGCTTAAATTTGAATTTCTTTTGTTATGTTTACGTGAGCAACAATATATTTAGATGGGGTTTCGTTTGGAAACACAGCAACGTGCGCATGAAACCATCTTTTTTCTGTCGGAGAATGGCATGGGTACTGAATGGAAAATTCCATTTTTTCTTGCTTAATTACAGAGCGAATACCTGCAAGCATTGCACCGGCTTCTTCTGAATTAGCTCCTTTGGCAGTTTCACAGACATCTAAATAATTCATCCCTTCATAAACTGACACCTTCGACTCTCGGGGAGAATTTTCAAAACTAAATGAACGCCAGGCTCTATTCACAGCAAGAATGGATCCATCTGAATCTAAAATTGCTACATGCGCTGAAAGTGAGTCTAGTATTGAACGGGCAAACTCATCCAATTCGCGCATAACGTCTCTCCTGCATTACGGACAACTAGTTCCAACGGCTAATGCGTATTTGTTCTGTATTAAACAATGAACTGTATTAATACCGCTAGCATCAAAGCCCTGCTCAAAGAAAATAACTTCTAGGATTTCAGCGTCGAGAAAATTTAGAACATTAAGTCCAGTTCCCAAAAACATTGTATTTGCAGTTGAAAAGCTAGTAGGCGTTGCCAGTGTAGCAGTTCCGTCGGCTAATCCATTGTAATAATAAGCAACTGCCCCTGCAGAATCAATTGCGAAAATAATAACACTATAATTAGTAGTTGAGATAGATGTAGTGGCAGCGCCAGCGCAATTAACAGCTGTCGGGGAAAGGCTAGAGCACAAACTCGGATTAGCAACATTAGCTCTCCAGTTCCTTGCATTAACCGGACTTCCTAAAAATCCTACACTAAAAAAAACTTCTTCCGATTGAGAAGAATTTTTTTTCAAAACCATGATACCCGTTCCTGCTTTCGCACCTGTATAACCACTCATTGTTTTTGTATTCATAAAATGTTTTTGAATCGAGCTAAAACGCACAGAGGGTCTACCGTTTAACGCATTTGTAACCAGGGTAGGATTAGACAGACTATTAGAACTCGCATACAGGTGATTTCCATTTCCACTATAGTCTGTCCAGACTTTGACTTCCATTCCATTTTGTGTTCCAATAGAATCAGCCGAATACCAGAAACGTAAATTTTGACCAGCGAGCGGACTTTGAGAAACTATGTATTGTTCCGTTCGAGTATTCGCGACTACAGAATCAGTACAAGCAGCAGCTTTGAGCAAATGCGTCTTAACCCCTACTAATGGAATAGGAGTTGTGAAAATTGTCCCATTCACACAGGACGGCTCAGACCCATCAGTAGTATATCGTATAACGCTTGCAGCAGGTCCTGATACAATATTCACGAACTGATCAAACTTATAAGTTCCACCGGCAGGCAAAAAAGTAATCGAATTCCGAGAAGTTCTAATAACTCTTTCCAGGATGAGCGAGGATATTGGACTACAACTTGAATCAAGCGTATTGCAAGGACTAGAAACCTTGCATTCACTTAAACTAATTACTAAAAAAAGTAATAAGACTTTTAAAATTGATTTCACCGGTTACTCCTTAGTTGGCGTAGTGAGCTATACTTCGCTAAAGCTTGCAATTTCGAGGGCGATAAGAGTCTCACTCAAATTAATAGGTGGATCAAAATGCAACCAGATGAAAGTATAATGTCTACCTTTATGAGTTTGATTTTCAATGGAAGTAGTCTTTCCATGAAATTCGAATTTTTCATTCTCGCCTCTTTTTTTGATATAGCCTTTTATTTCTTCCGTAGTCTTAGCAACGTGCATTCCTTTATGAACGATGCAGACTTCAAGCTCGCTTGCATATCCTAAAATTCCAAGCATATGCTTTCCCATGTATTCAAAACTCACGAAGTAGTCTTTGTAACGATTCGCCTTAAATAAAAATCTTCCTTTATCGATCATTTTGGTTCCTTTTTCATTAGAATAGCATCCTTTCCATCGGGGTAGTATCTTTTCCTGACTGCAAAATTTATAAAGCCTTTTTTTTCGTATAGCGAGATTGCTGGAAAATTTTGACAGTTTACCTCGAGTATGATATCTCTTGTCTCAGCCAAATCCGTTAGAAAATCAAGTAAGTTTTCCCCTATCCCACGACGACGAGCTTCTGCCAATACTCCGAACCGGAGGATTTCTAATTCAAAGGAAGTTTCTGAATATAATAGATAGCCAAGGGGAATCTCAGAGCTTTCCTCAAAGTAGAGAAGCGAAGGGTGCATTTCATGATGTGATTGAATTTGTTTAAAATTCCAATGTTCTAAAGGAAAACAAAGTCGTTCTAAATTTTCCAAAAAGTGCATGTCCCCAAGAGAAGTTTTTTTTATCAAAAAATAAAACCAAAAAAAAGTTTTATAAGCAACTGCGTAAAATGAAAAAAAATATTTTTATTT
>JANMOF010000569.1:0-4254 GCA_031368925.1 Leptospiraceae bacterium | reverse complement strand
AACCTAAAAGTTTTTATAGTTGGTTTGATGGAGATGGGATGGTTCATTCTACTTCGATTGAAAATGGGAAAGCCAAATACATAAATAAGTTCGTGAAAACGAAAGGATTTTTAGAAGAACAAAAAAAAGGAAAACCGATTTGGGATGGAATCATCGGAAAAATAGATGAAACAAAAGAGCATGGAAATATGAAAGACTCGTCGAATACTGCCATCGTGCGGTATAATGATATTTTGCTCTCTGTTTGGTATCTAAGCGGAAAAGCTTATAGGCTCGATCCAGATACAATGGAGACTATGGGCGAATACGACTTTGGCGGTAATTTCAAAGACTATATGGCTGCTCATACAAAATTAGATCCGAGAACAGGGGAATTAGTTTTCTTTAACTACAATCTATACAAACCGCCTTACATGAACTATGGAGTCATTGGAAAAGACAACAAAGTTCATTTCACACCGATTCATATCAAAGAGTCCAGTTATTGTCACGACATAGCGATTACTAAGAATTATTCCATCTTAATTGATTTGCCATTATCCTGGAAAATGGATTCCGAATCTGGAAAAAAACAAAGACGCTTTTTAGAATTCAACCAAAACCGCCCTGCCCGCTTCGGAGTGATTCCACGCCTCGGCACAGACAAAGATATTCGATGGTTTGAGGCTAAGCCTTGTTATATGTTTCACGTTGTAAACTCTTACGAAGAGAATAATAAGATTATCCTCTATGGCTGTCGTATTGACAACCCTATGCCGGAAAAACCAAATTCCCGCGCACCGAAGGAAGGAACACTTTCCTTCGCACCCGTATTTCACAAATGGGAATTTGACCTTGTTACTGGTATTACAAAAGAAGAGCAACTAGATGAGGTTTACGCCGAGTTTCCTCGAATCAATGATGCCTATGCAGGAGAAAAATACCGCTATAGTTATCATGGCAGATTTACTCCGGGAGTAATTTTACAAGACGCGTTTATCAAATATGACAGGGAAACTAATACGAAAAAAATATTCGAAATGCCAACAGATCTTTACGCAAACGAACCAGTCTATGTAAAATCGGAAAAGTCAAATGCGGAAGACGGAGGATACCTATTGTCCTATGTGAGCACAGAGCATACAAAGGGACAAGTTTGGATATTTAGCGCAAGTTCCATAGAAAAAGGACCGATTGGTAAAATTCATTTACCAGAGCGGCTACCCCCTGTATTCCACGGAACATGGAATGCTTTACGGAGGAATTGTGAATAAAATTACCATATCCCTAGTTATTGACAGGGCAAAGAAGAAAATCTATGCCAATGCGTTCACCACTTACCATTTCCATCCATCTTAGTGATTTATTATAGCATTGAATGTTTTATTATTTTTTACACACTATGAGCAAAAAATAAGCAATAAAAATTTCACTCTCTTCCGTAGCATCTAATTTAAACAGAAACACATCGGTTCAGCACTATCCGTCAGATAATCTTCTTTCCACAAATAATAAGAAGCTAATGAAAAATGCTATGTGTTCACCAATATAAAAGAGTTATTGAATCTTTTTTAGGTGCTCTCAGTGCCCATCGGTGGTAAAATCCATATTTTGGCACAAACATTGCAATCAATTAAGCATTATTAAAACTTTTTTTCAATTTTAATAAATCCTCTTGTTTATCTAGATTGGGGTCAGGAAGTTTAGCTTCAGCCCCAATTCTTTTTTTCAAAAACTCTCAACTTTAAGACTTTTCCGTTGACAGTTAGGACTATCTAAAAAAACTGCTTATAAAGGTAATACTATGGCTAGAAAATGTGTTGTAACAGGTAGAGGAACAGCTTTCGGAAATGCTGTATCCCACTCTCATAAAAAGACCAGAAGAATCTGGAAAGTAAATATCGTTAAAAAAAGCATCTTCCTAGAAGATGAAAACCGTTGGGTTTCTGTAAAAATTTCTACCCGTGCTCTAAGAACCCTTAAGAAAAAAGGACTCAAATCCGCAATTAAAGACAATGGTGGTTCTCTAGCACAACTTGCTCCTAAGAAATATGTTGGTTCAAAGAAGATTGTAGTAAAAGCTAAGACAGTGGCTTAGTCTTTAAAGCGCCACTTCGATACAATTTGCGCAAATGGTTTGTTAATTTTAAATCTAATCACATTTAGATTTATTGCCTCGAATCACTCGCGCAAAACATGGTTCGGCAAGCTCACCACAGCGCTCTGTGACCAAATTTTCTGCTCAACAAAAATCACATGCTACTTTAGCGGCAACTTCCAAAGCGAAAAACTCTCACTTCCCTTTCACGTCCGAAGTCAACAAACGACTAAAAAAATATTTTGGCGAGGTTTCCTGTCCTCTCACTTACACAAAAGACTATGAACTCTGTATTGCCGTAATCCTAAGCGCCCAGTGCACTGATGAGCGGGTAAATACTGTTACCCCTACTCTATTTAAAACTTTTACAAGCCTAGAAGCATTTGCAAATGCCGAACTTTCAGAAATAGAAACATTAATTTTCTCAACAGGATTTTATAAAAATAAAGCAAAGTCAATCAAAGGCTTTGCCACGTTACTTCTGAATGATTATAATGGAGAACTTCCTAAAACAATTGAAGAGCTTACAAAACTTCCAGGTGTAGGTAGAAAAACTGCCAACGTAATTCTAAATGAAATTCACAAACTCTCAGAGGGAATAGTAGTCGATACGCATGTAAAAAGAATTTCAAATGTATTAAAACTTACCAAATCAGAAAACCCAGTGCAAATCGAAAAAGATTTAATGAAAAAAATTGATCCAAAATACTGGATGGATTTTTCTCTCTACTTAATTTTTTTAGGTAGAAAATTTTGCAAGGCACATAAAACTGAATGTGAAGGCTGTCCTCTAAAAGATATTTGTCCTTCCTCATTGGTGAAATAAATGGAAATAAATGAACCTAATTTAAAAGGAATGGATTTAGTCACACAGCATATCGTGATGTCCAAAGAATTAAATGCTCACGGAAATTTATTCGGTGGAATCATGCTTGCTTGGATTGATGAAGCAGCTGCCCTTTACGCCATGGAAAAAATTGCCTATACCAATATCGTCACCGTCAATATGGATGATATTAATTTCAAGCACCCCGGTAGAAATGGGGACATCATCCAAATTTATGCTGCAATAGAAAAGACCGGTAAATCGTCATTAACCATAAGAACCACATCCATTTCTATTAACAATAAATCAAGAGATAGAAAAGAAATCATCAACTGTAAGGTAACATTCGTTTGCCTCGATGGAAGTGGAAAGCCATTTCCTTATTTTGAAATGCTAGGAAACTGATATGGCAATTTCGTTCCCTGTTTCTCCCGAAAAACAAAACCAATTAGCCGCTCGAATGGCAAAATTGCAAATCAAAGAATCCGATTTAGAAGAATCCTTCACACGCTCAGGCGGAAAAGGTGGACAAAACGTAAACAAGGTCTCTACAGCAGTTCATTTAAAACACAAACTTTCCGGTATCGAAGTAAAATGCTCCATTCATAGAACACAAGGGTTAAATCGCTATAAGGCGCGTGCTATTCTTTGTGATAAATTAGAAGAAAAAAATAATCCCAAAGAAAGCAAACTACACCTAGAGCGTGAAAAAATAATTAAAACAAAAGTGAAAAAAGAAAAGCGAAGAGCAAAACGAATAGAAGAAATAAAATTAAAAGATCTAAACGAAGACTACGGAGATGAGTAACATCCATGGAAAAAGAAATAGTAACCCTTGAAGACGCAATCGAGCACGGATTAAAAGAAAATGAATTCGAAGAAATTTGTAAAATTTTAAATAGAACTCCAAATTCAACGGAGCTTGGAATTTTTTCCGGAATGTGGTCGGAGCACTGCTCTTATAAAAATTCTATTCTAAAATTAAAAACTCTTCCGACTGAATCAAGCCTCATGCTCACAACAACCGGCGAAGAAAACGCAGGCGCACTTGACATTGGAGATGGACTCGGAGTAGTATTTAAAATCGAAAGCCATAATCACCCAACTGCTGTAGAGCCTTATCAGGGAGCGGCAACGGGGGTAGGCGGTATTATGCGCGATATATTCACAATGGGAGCACGTCCTTTTATTTCTCTTAATTCTCTCCGGTTTGGATTACCCGAAGTTAAACGAAATGAATACTTACTCAAACGCGCTGTCAAAGGAATTGCGGATTACGGCAATTCACTCGGCATTGCAGTCAGTGGGGGAGAACTTTTTTTCGATCAGTCATTTTCTAAAAATCCACTTG
>JANMOF010000523.1:0-6804 GCA_031368925.1 Leptospiraceae bacterium | reverse complement strand
GGAAAAGCAATTAAGAGCCGATTTGTGGATAATGTGAGTTATATCACATCCCCTGGCACAAATGTATTTCAAGTAGTCTGTCAATTTGGTCGATTTACTCGTCACCAGGAAAAAAAGATTTATGAACTAACGCATTATTTGCCTTCCCCTATTGATGGAGATTTAGCAGCAAAAGATGCTGTTGAAAAATATACAACTTGGTCGGCTTATGCTGGTTTGCCGCTCATGGAAGAACCTGCTTCGCAAGATGAATTAGATATTTTACGAAGACTAGACCCTGATAAGATATTCTTGGGATAAAGTTAGAGTTTTTAGTATTGGTATTTTTAGCATGAGGTCACTGTAAGAATTACTTTTACTGTCATTCCTGCGAAGGCAGGAATGACGACTTCAATTTTTTGCATTGCCTGCACCGAATTCACTCTATTTACCAATTAAATCATTCATTCTAATAAATAATTCCTCGCAAATTTTTTCAACAGCTTCTTTTGTTCCGCGTTTTCCTGTTTTATGAATTGCGTGATATGGATTTAATAAAATAGGATTACCTGCCGTTAGCTTCACTTTGTATTTTCCGAGATCAGGTCTTTTTTGTCCGCTTCCCGTTTTGATCTTCGAAATTGTATCAAATAACAAGAAGGTAATCTCTGTAAACCGCTCATAGCTGGGTTTCTCTTTAATATAAGTTCCTGTCACAGAAACAAAACTTTCGACAAGTCTCATATGCCAATCCATTTCCTTTGATTCTGTGGCTATGCGATCTAATAATTTTCTTTCAATCAATGAAATACTATCTGAAACGTCTTCCCTATAAATCCAATTCCAACTTGCCTGTTCTAATTTTCTGCAACGGTCAATAATACTTCCGCGAGGAGTAATTTTAAAAAAGCTTTCCGGGACAAAAAGAATATTGTCTAAAAGAGTATTTAATCTCTTAGGTATATCGTTTATTTCTTCTTTTACAGGCAAACGACTATAATGCGCTTTGTAAAATTCTTCTACTATACCGAGTAAACTGATAGCAGATTGATAAAGCTTTCTATAATTTTTTGCTTGTAAGGGATTCATTCCTTCAGTAAGATTATCGGGGACTAATATATCTTTTGCGCTAAAATCAGCAACAAAAGAATCAAGTAATTTTTCTAGACTATCCCATTTCTCTTCTACATAAGAATATTGAATTCCTAAAGGCAAAATATAAACGTCTTCCTTCCGACCTTGTTTTTCTAAATCATCTAAACACCATAAGCCCATTTGCCCAATGCCCGGCTCTAGCGGTCCAATGATTTCATTGTGACCGTTAGTCGCTCCTTCAGGCGCAATGGCTAATGGAAATCTACCGTTGGAAAATAGATTACGAATAGAATTTAAACCTTTCCAATCTACTTTGCCTCGATGAATCGGAGTTCCACCAAGTCGTGAATATAACCAAGCAGTCGAGTCTCCCGCCCAAAGCGGTATGCCTCTGTCCCATACAAAATGAAAATGCGTTATGTCATCTATTTTGATTTTACTTTTCTTAAAATAATCAGGGAGCAATTTAGAAAAAATATGAATGAGACAAAGTGGATCATCTGCATTGGGATGGCGGAAAGCAATCATTAGCCTCGCTTTCTTATTTGCAAACTTTGTATATAAATCTCCCAGTATTTCAATATTAGAAAATTCTATTTTTCGAATCGGCGATTGAAATCTCAGTTTAAAGGGATGAACATACTTTGCAAAATAATATGCCTTTAAATCAAATGAAGGCTCTATAAAATGAAGAGGCGGTTGAATGGAATTAATTTTACTCATGGATCTTTATATTCTCCCAACTTAGAAATTAATCATACTTCTGATAGCATTTTTTAGTAAACTCAATGTCCAGTTTTTAAAAATTAGTTTGTCTATATCCTAGATATAAAAATGAATACTATTAAAGGAGCGCAGTTATGAAAGAATTTCTGCTGTTATTTAGAAACAAAACCGGAGAAGGAAGCTATTCCGTTTCCCCGGAACAAATGCAGGCAGCAATGCCTAAGTGGCAAAAATGGATTGGAGATATAGCGGCAAATGGACAGTTTGTGTCAACGCAGCCACTGGATTACGAAGGAAAAATCGTTCGACCGGGTGGAATTACTGACGGACCTTATGTAGAAGTAAAAGAAATTGTTGTTGGCTATTTAATCTGCAAAGCTGAAACGATAGAGGAAGCCGTTAGAATAGGAAAAGGTTGTCCCATTCTAGATTACCCCGGCGGGAGTTTGGAGGTAAGAACAATTACCCCCTTCGTTGTCTAAATTGGAAAACGAAACGAAACTAATAGAGCATCTTTTCCGTCATGAGGCGGGAAAGATTACCTCTGTGATGGCAAAGATTTTCGGGTTTAGTAGACTCGAAGAAGCAGAAGATATTGTGCAGGATACTTTCATTGCAGCGTATGAAACATGGAAGCTAAAAGGAATTCCCGAAAATCCAACTGCATGGCTTTATAAAGTCGCACGAAATAAATTCTTAAACCATGTCCAAAGACAAAACAACTACCAGAGAATTATTTCAGAGAATAAGTCTGTTTTTCCGCTCGAGTATACGATCACTGCAAAATTAGAAGAAGAATTACAACATATAGATGACAACCAAATTCAAATGTTGTTTGCCCTTTGCCACCCATCAATTCCAGAGGACTCACAAGTTGCACTTGCATTAAAAACTCTCTGCGGATTTAGCATAGAAGAAATCGCAAAGTCATTTTTAACTAATAAAGAGAACATCCAAAAGCGTCTCTACCGAGCAAGAGAAAAAATTAAAGAAGAAAAAATAGAATTAGAAATCCCAAATCCAGACCAAATCCTTTCTAGACTTGACCGCGTGCTAAAAAGTATTTATCTTTTATTTAGTGAAGGATACTATTCTAACTCGGAAGAAATTATTATTCGAAAAGATCTCTGTCTCGAAGCAATGCGGCTTTGTCTATTGTTAATTGAATACAAGACTACCAACCGACCAGAGGTTAATGCTCTTATGGCGCTCATGTGCTTTCATGTGTCGAGATTTGAAAGTCGTGCTAATGAATCTGGAGAATTACTCACCTTAGAAGAGCAGGACAGAGCACTCTGGAACCTAGAATTAATCGAGAAAGGCAACTACTTCTTAACCGCTTCTGCAAGCGAAGAAATTTTTTCGGATTACCATATAGAAGCGATGATTGCATTCTATCATACAAAGGAAGACTCAGATGAAAAGTGGAAAATACTTTTAAATCTATACAATCATTTATTAAAATTAAAAGACAATCCAATTGTAGCCATGAACCGCGCCTATATCATGAGTAAAGCGATTTCTACCGAGGAAGCAATCCTGGAATTACATAGCCTAAAAGGGCTTGAAATAAATTACCTCTACTTCGCACTTCTCGGCAAATTCTATTCCGAAATTGACAAAACAAAGTCCCGTTCTTATTTCGAAAAGGCATTTAAACTAGCCAATTTAGATTCTGAAAAAAAACTCATCGAAAAGAAATACCTTTCGTAATTTTTTTTTAACTCAGTGTCCAGTTTTTTAAAAACCATTTGTATTAGAGTAAATTAAATAAATTGGAGAATTCTATGAAAAAGAATCTATATATTACAATTGGGACATTTTTACTAGTGAGCATTCTGGAAACGATTATCAACCAACTCTTCTTAAAAAGCTCTTATAACGCACTGCAAACCGTTTGGCGTCCAAACGAGGAGCTAATAGCAAACGCCCCCATTTTCTTTTTGATTTACGGGATATTTTCTGTTAGCTTCTCCTATATTTTCAATAAGGCATACCACAAAACTGGATTAGTAGAAGGAATTTCCATCGGATTTGCAATAGGACTAATGGCAAAATTCTGGTATGGTTATACAAATTATATCGTATTACCAATTCCTAATACACTTGCGTTCCAATGGTTTTTTTATGGCACGATTGAATGTATGATTATAGGGGCTGTAGCTGCTCTCATTGCGAATAAAATTGAGTAACCACAAAACTATTTCTCCACAAATTCTTTAACCTTTTCAATTACCACGGGGTCATTCAAAAGTGCAGAATGACTCCAAGTTGAGTAAAAGGTTTCATAAGAAATTCCTTTTGGAGGAAAAGAATTTTTTTCAAGCACACGTCCATCACCTGGCTCGCGGGGAAGACTTAAGAAATCCCAACCGTTTACACTCTGTTTGCCGTTCCTTTGAATTTTAGAAAGAGTTGGATGAGCTTTACCTGTTACAACAAGAATAGGAGGATACTTTATATTAGCTACTTTTATCTGCTCTTTGAATTGCTTAGCTCTCGCCAATGCCTTCGTTAAAAAAGTAAAGTCCATTTCGTTAGAATCAGATTCCTTAGTAAACATACTGAATTTATTCTTCTTCCAATCTTCCGGAGAATAGAAATTAACCTCAATTGGATTTCCCGTATTGTCTTCGGCTACTACTCTTTCTTTTGTTTCGATTGGAAATAGAGTATATACTGATGGCATTGTGAAAAGAACTTCCTGGGAAAGGATTTTATGATTGAAACCATTTGGAATTCCAGCATGTAAGTCTTCCATAAAACCAATTCCTCCATAGAAGGGAACTCCTACAAAAACGACTTTCTGAAAAAACTCAGGACGTTTATTTAAAAGCGCAAGTGTAATTAGCCCACCCATACTATGAGCGACTACTGTTACATTAGCCTCAGGATTTTCCCTGCGAATAGTTTCTAAGAAGGATTCAAAAGAAGAAACATTCTCTAGATTGTCTCTTCGCCAGTCATAAGCGAAAGGATAAAAGTTTTCACCGTAAATTTTTCTTCCAGCAGAAAGCCAGGGGCTATAAACTTTTTCTTCAAGGATAAGTGGAATTACCTTCACCTCTGATAAAACTTCTTTGGCACGAATAGAATCCTTCTCTTGACTCTCTCCCTGCCATATCAGAGGCAAAGAAAGATTAGGCGTATCAAGACCAAGACCCTGTGCGCCATTCAACCAAACAATAGAGTCATTCGCATCAACAAGCTGTGAGCCTTTGATTCCATGAATAAATACAACGATAGATTTTTTGTTAGCCTGTTTCGTATTCATTGTAGCCTCACAACCCGAAAAAGAAAAAGCGGTAAAACAGAGTATACCGCAGATAAAATTTAATTTCAATTAAACCTCATAGCCCCAAAGGGGCGCAATACCCTCCTGCATAGTCTGCAAGGACTATGCAGTGTAGTTCTATTTATTTCGGTGTTCTATCTTCAATCACAGTAGGCAAACCGATCTTATCCAGTAAAGCAATGAGTGGATCAGGATCAAGCTCTTCTACATTGACCATAGTTTGTGGGTTCCAAATACCTTGCGCAACAAGCATTGCAGCGGCTACTGGTGGTACACCCGCAGTGTAAGAAATGCCTTGCGATTCTACTTCTTTGTAACATTCTGCGTGGTCACAAGTATTGTAGATGAAAATTTCTTTGTATTTGCCATCCTTTGTTCCTTTGACTAAGTCTCCGATACAAGTGTGACCTGTGTAAGTAGGAGCAAGAGAACCAGGATCAGGAAGAACTGCTTTTAAAACTTTGAGTGGGATTACTTCTAAGCCCTCAGCAGTCTTAACTGGTTTTTCAGAAAGCATTCCAATGTTTCGAAGCACTCCAAATACATTTAAGTAATGATCTCCAAATCCCATCCAGAAACGAATGCTATTTGCGTCGATGTTTTTAGAAAGAGAATGAAGCTCATCGTGTCCGGTGAGGTAAATAGGTTGTTTGCCCACAACTGGAAAATCATATATCCATTTTTCGGAGTGCATTGGTTTTTCTACCCATTTGCGGTCAATCCATGTCCAGACCTTGCTGAACTCTCTGAAATTAATCTCTGGATCAAAGTTTGTTGCAAAGTATTTTCCATGACTTCCAGCGTTTACATCTAATATGTCGATAGTGTCAATCTTATCGAAATGGTGTTTAACGGCTAATGCCGCCCATGCGTTCACAACACCCGGATCAAAACCAATTCCTAAAATTGCATTTATCCCGCGCTCTTTACAACGGTCTTTTCGTTTCCATTCGTAATTTGCATACCAAGGTGGATCTTCACAAACTTTATCTGGATCTTCATGTATCGCAGTGTCCATGTAAGTCACACCTGCTTCAAGGCATGCTTCGAGGACAGACATATTTACAAATGCAGTTCCGAGGTTCATTACGATTTCGGAATTGGTTTCTTTGATGAGTTTGACTGTAGCCGCAACGTCGAAAGCATCGATTTGTCTCGAATATAATTTTTTAGATTTATCTTTTAGATTTCCTTTTCTGTGGATACCTTCGATTATCTTGTCACACTTTTCTAATTTACGAGAAGCAATGCAGATATCGCCTAATACGTCGTTATTCTGAGCAGCTTTATGTGCAGCAACGTTTGCGACTCCCCCCGCTCCAATGATTAATACATTTTTCTTCAAATTCATTCTCCTATTTTTTTATGAAAGGCTGTTTACAAAATCTTCGTAACTAAATTTTTTAATTAGTTCAATGTCTCCATTTAAACGCTTCACTACAATCGAGGGCATTTGGATTCCGTTGAACCAATTTTTCTTGACCATCGTATAACCGGCAGCATCCGCAAATGTCACAATGCTTCCTACTTCTAACTTCTCTGGAAAGGAGTAAGTTCCAAAAATATCTCCCGCAAGACAAGTCCTGCCTGCTACCATATACTTATGAGTTCCCACTTCCGGTAAATCCATCTTTGCCTCTAGGTGATAGATACAAAGGTCAAGCATATGAGTCTCTACAGCAGCATCCACAATCGCAATATCTAACCCG
>JANMOF010000493.1:0-6420 GCA_031368925.1 Leptospiraceae bacterium | reverse complement strand
GTGCCTTCATCGACTTTCTTGCCATCGAAGCGGCCATCTGAAAAATCTTCCTCCATGAAATTGACTACACTTTCTAGAGTATCCGAGGAAGCGCTACCTCCTCCAACTTTGTTTGCCGTAATTGCAATACTTCCAAGCTTTAACTTCATCGCATTACTCTCTGGATCAGCTGATTCGAGAGAGAATGTTTTTTTATCTCGGTTCGGGAAAAAAGCGTTTTCGACATCTTCACTTGCTTTGTCTAATAAAGTACTAGCTGTATTATTTCCGAATTCTACTTTCTTGTTTCCTTCTGCTGCAGGAGCCCTTTCTGAAGAGGAAGCTCCCCTTTCTGCAAATGGAATCACTCTCAAAAACACCCTACTTCTTGAAGCCGGATTAATAGCGCTTAATGCAGAGAATCTTCGCGCTGCCATACGCGTAAATGGATTTACATTCACAGTTTTGTTTGCAGCAGTAAAACCAGCATTGCTGGAGTTAGTCGGTTCATTGATTACAGCCATCAAATTCCCTTTTGACCAAGATGTGGGAACATTAGCCCTAGCAGTGGGAGAAAAAACCTGAACTTGAGAACTTCCCGTAGGACTTACAACTACACAAAGAGTAGAGCCTGTTTTCTTATATTTGACAGAGTAATACCCTAAATCATCGGAAATCGCTGTAGCAATTGGAGTTCCATTGATTGTTCCGTCTTCTTTAGCGCATTGACCATTAGCGGGCGTAGGGAATACTTGAATGAGGGCATTTTTAATCGAGCCCGGTCCATTAACGTTGCCCTGCAAAACAACGTTATCCCTAGAATCAGCAATCACACGCGCAGCACGAAAAGCTAGGGCAAAAATCTCCGCCATATTACTTTTAGAACTAGCACTTTGTGCACAGGACGAAAATTCCGAGGATAAAAAAGAGATAATAAAGATAGATATGAGCTTATTTTTCATTTGTTTACTCCGAAACTATTCACAGTCTATAACAATTGACTGCAATAATAATGCCGAAATGTTATTGCCTTCTCTATACTAGATTTACCTATAAGCAAAAAATAACAATCCGTCAATCGGAGTGTTATAATAATGAACTATGCTTAAAAAATCAAGTATAATCCTAACGAACTTTACTTGTCACCTCGAAGACTCGGTTCGAGGTAACCGAATTCATGCTACTTATGTTTTCTAGTAAATACTCCATCCCATCCATCCCCCGGTGGAGAATTCTTATAATACATACATCTATCAATCAACATTTCAACAGCTTTATCTTTATTCCCTCTGGCTTTTTCTGATTCTTTAAAAACCTCGATTGCCTTGTCCCACTCTTGCGTTAAGTACAAAGAAAATGCTTCTTCGTAAATGACAGTCGATTGCTTGCGTGCATCACTCTCTTCGCCTTTAATCGCAATCAATTCAAACAATTGGACTGGCTCGTTCTTTCCCTTTACTCGAACGATATCTAACTTTCTAGTAAACATCTTATCTTTAATTTTTTCATTGGTAAATTCACTAATTAGAATATTGACCCCGTAGTCCTTACCCGCAGCTTCCAGTCGTGCCGCCAAATTCACAGTATCCCCCATCATAGTGTAAGAGGCTAATGAGTCTGTACCCATGAAACCAACTTTTGCCATACCAGTATTTAAACCAATTCGTACGTCCATGTCCTGCGCATCTTTACAATAAAGATTATTTTCGCTCCAATATGCTTTCAGTTCTTTTAGCTTTGCAATCATCTCAAGAGATGCTTTTGCTGCCTCTAAGAAATGTTCCTCCCTGTGAATGGGAGCACTGAAAATTCCTACCACTGCATCCCCAATATACTTGTCTAAAGTCCCATGATTGTGTTTAAGGATAATAGTCATTGCACCCAAGTATTCATTTAAAAGTGCTGCTAAATCGGCTGAACTCAACTGCTCACTAATAGTAGAAAATCCAGCCACATCGGAGAAAAATGCCGTTATCTCCTTCTCGCCGCCTTTCTTGAGTGCTTCCAAGTCATTTAACGCTTCACTCACAATCGAAGGATCCACCATATTAGAAAGGACCTTACTATACTTTCTTCGCTCAGCCCCTTCGGTAAATGACAAGTAACCGAGAGAACCAAGAAATGCAATCGGATACGCTGTCCAAAAAGCAGCAAGTGGCAAATGAATGTCTAGCTTAAAAGCAAATAAGGCTAATGCACTATAGCCGAAAAATATTGCTGCAGGAACAAAAACTCTTAAAGTCATTCGCTGAAAGAAAAACGAAAAGAATACGCAAGTAGGAATTGTTACCAAGAGCAATATAACATTAAACCACATCGGGGAAAGTTTTAAAAAATGTTTTTCGATTAAGTTTGATATTGCAACAGAGTGTAATAGAAATCCAGGTCTGTTTCCATAAGGAGTAATCTTATCATCGTGTGTGGCGGCGGCAGATGTCCCTATGATTACAACTTTTCCTGTAAATTTACTTGGATCAATTTTTAAAGTTGCGCCTTCTATGCCAGCAAGAAATTGGTAAGTCTCTATTAGCTGTGCCACCGGATAACGAGGAATAGTCTCCATTTCTTCACGGGAATAATAGTGTAATCTCATTTTACCATTTTCTAGCGGAATAGACTCTATACTGGAATCTTCCAGTTGGACTTCTAACTCATTTGATTTACCTTTAATTGATTGGATTTTTTTTATAGAATCAAATGCCTTTAATGCTAAAGCTGGTAGTATTATATTATCATACTTAAAAATTGGAGACACGCGTCTTGCAATTCCGTCTATATCAGGATCATAGGTTACAGAATGTAAATGATTGGATCTTGAAATAATTTCATCTATTGGGTATTGAAGAATATTGTATTTTTTCAAATTGAGTTTTTCAGGATTCTCTACCTTAATTGATAATTCTCGCAGTTTATTTGGAATAGAGGCTAATATTGCTTCTTCTTCTTTTTTTTCTAGTTCATTATAACGGAATTGAACGGAATGAGAAATCATTCCCATACGCTCTGATATCTCACCAAGTGCATGGTCACCTTTAAGACCTTCGTCCGTATTAGATATTTCAAAAAACATTATATCAAATAAAATTAAACTCGGAGCCCCTTGCGCAATGACATCTAATAGTGGTTGGTAAGAACTTCTTTTCCAAGGCCAACGCCCGTATTCCCGATTATTACCCAATACATCGAAAGTGCTTTCATCAAAATCAATTAGCACTACCTTATCCGAAAATTTATGATTGGGATTAAAATACTGGTGACGAAAATCAATGAGACCATTTTCCAATCTGTCTGTAATACCACTTAGCCGCAGTAAGAGCATAAGAATTAATGGCACGATAGATAGGATAAAGAACCAGAGTATTTTTTTCTTGTCTTTCATGAAAAGCCTCAAACAAATTGGAATAGCAACAAACTATGTGAACGAAGGATTAATTCAAGCAGAAAAAAGAATTTAAATATATCCAATCTCTAAATGGGATTAAACTCAGAGAGAGTAAATCGCAATTTGACTCTCCCTACCTCTAACTTGAATGTTTCCAATAGATTCTGCCTGAAACAAGTCACCTAGTAATAGTTTTGTATTTTCTGTAATGAGTAAATCCTTCCCTACTTCTTTGCAATGCGCTTCCAGTCTTGACGCAATATTAACAGTATCCCCAATTACAGTATATTCCAAACGAGTAAGAGAGCCAATATTTCCGGCAAGGACTTTTCCTGAATGAATTCCGATTCCTATTTTTAATTCCGGTAAACCTTTCTGATTAAACTCTTCACTTAAACGTCTCGCCTGACGTCTCATTTCTATAGCAGCACGCACGGCGGACTCTGCATGATTCGAGAATGGAACAGGTGCGCCAAAGACAGCAAGAATTGCATCGCCGATAAATTTATTTACGAGACCTTTTTCGCGAGCAATGCTTTCGCTCATTTGTTCGAAGTATTGATTGAGCCAATGTACGACTTCTGCCGGAGGAAGCTTTTCCGAGATAGAGGTAAATCCGCGTATGTCTACAAACAATACGCTTACATCGCGTGTTTCTCCGCCTAAAGCTAGATTTCCTTTTAGCAGATAATCACGAACAGTCGGGTCAACTACTTTTCCAAAAGTATCTTTGATAAATTCTTTTTCTTTGATAGAAAGGGACATCTCGTTAAAACGCTCACCTAAAAATCCAACCTCATCATTTGAATCCACACTTACTGTCGCTTCCAGATTTCCCAACTGAAGTTCGGTAGTTGCAATTTGTAAATCTCTAATCGGATTCGCAAATGAGTTTGATATAAAAAAAGTAAGCACAATTCCAAGTAAAATAATTCCAAGAAATATAAAAGCTGTCTGCGCATAATACCCATTTATCTGATTATCACTTAAAATAGACAAAATCAGATCGACCAGTAAAATACAAGGCGTTACGGCAACTGTGATATAGAAAATAAAAAATCGAGATCTTATTGAAAC
Source organism: Leptospiraceae bacterium (assembly GCA_031368925.1). Lineage (GTDB taxonomy): Bacteria > Spirochaetota > Leptospiria > Leptospirales > Leptospiraceae > UBA2033. The sequence goes on along the minus strand of JANMOF010000493.1, from coordinate 1,982 downwards.
TTTAATCGTCTTTGGAATCTCGCTTAGATTTTCATTTGGAAGCACGCTACGAATGAAATTTTTGTTTATAATATCCATGATATAATAAACCAACACAAAACATAGATTAGCCATTAGAATATTAAAGAAAGCAAACTTGATAGAAGATATTGTTTCAAATTTAATATTATGATTCTGAAAGTTAATGAATGTTCCGACTAACGCAAGTCCCCAGCCGGCGAAGCTTACCGTAGCATTTACGATTGGAAGATTTACAATGATTGACTTTATCCGCTCAGAAATCGGGGGGCGATCTCTCTTTAGCATATAAATTATCAGGGGCATATTATAAATATACCCAATCGAAGTTGGAAGAATAAAAGACATTAGGCTAAAGAACTGGTATGTTAAATCATCCGCCTGCCCTGCTTGATTTATTTTGAGAAACTCCTCCGCAGTTAAAAGAAGCGGGGCAAGAATCGTAAAACTAAATCCAACTACAATCGCATTAACTCCAACGGGAATAAGCACATACGCCAGAGCAAAATAAATATAACTTCGTCTTGTCATTTTCTGTTATAACTTCTGCTCTAAAGTTTCAATAGATGTTTTCAATGCCTGTAGAGATTTTTTTAAATCGAGTGGACTATTCTTGTAATCCGCTTGAGCATTCAAGAATTGATAATACCCTTGGTTAATTTCTCGAATCGGATTAATAAGGTCTTCTGGGTTCTCGATCTTTTTAGATTTTTGTCTAAGGTTATAGGCTTGTTTATAACCGAATTTAGAAATTTCTACAATATAAGCAGGAACTAATACATAAAGAGAAGTGTAAAATACTCGAAGAAATTTATATTCACCTGTAAACACATGATTCACATACAACCAGATAATACTAAATATCCCCACTGCCAGAGTAATATTAATTCTTGGTGTCGTGGGAGAAATACTATTTACCAGGATTAGAATGAGCGCACAAAAAATAAAAAGTAAAATTACCTCCGGCGGCACTATCGCAAAAAATAATTCGAAGAAACTAATTAGCTTCTTTAGCGACTCAATGAAAGTTTTAATTCCCAATATCTCATTTAATGTATTTTGAATTCCCACTAATTCGTTTTTAAATTTGTCTACAAAATCCAGCATTTATAATCACTCCTAATAGATACAGCCAATCCTTCACCTAGATTCTTTCTAGTCGCCTGTAAAATTATTGAAATGCTAATCCTTCCATCTAAAAAACACTCAAGCCTAATCAAAATCTACCGATAGACATAATGTGAAAATAGATAGTATTGATTCCATCCAATCGGTAATGCAAAGGATCCGAGAAATTTCTCAGCTAAGTCAAGAAATTGAAAAAGGCACCTCAGAAAATCTAAAACAAGTTGTAGACAAACCAGAATTTGCAAAAGAATTAGACATCGCTATTGGAAACATGGATTCAACCAAGCAACCTAATACTATCTTAACACCAAAAGAGGTTACGCTTAAAGTAGACTCGCTACATGATATTGAAATCGCTGAGTCAGCAAAGAATAAGCACAAGCCACGAACTATTAACGAAATTATTGAATCAGAATCTAAAGCGAAGGGACTCGATCCGGACTTAGTAAAAGCAGTTGTCAAAGCTGAGTCCAACTTTAATCCACGCGCAGAATCTCCCAAAGGTGCAATGGGATTAATGCAGCTTATGCCCGGCACTGCAGAAGATTTAGGAGTAGAAAATCCATTTGATCCAGCTCAAAACATAAAAGGTGGAACTAAGTATCTAAAAGAACTACTTGATACTTTTAAAGACAAAGATTTGGCTGTCGCTGCATACAATGCAGGACCGGGTGCTGTTCGCAAATATAAGGGAATTCCTCCCTACTCTGAAACAAAAGGCTATGTTAAAAAAGTAAATACTTACCTAAACGAATATAGATAATTATTCCATATAATGATTAGTCATAACCATGCAAGATACCAATGCTAATCATTTCGACCTAGAAACTCTCAGG
>JANMOF010000444.1:0-8944 GCA_031368925.1 Leptospiraceae bacterium | reverse complement strand
AAGAGTCCATATGGTCAGGTGATGAAGATTGGAAAAAGCTATGGAGTCCTCATTCGGAAGAACTCAAATCTTCGGATGCAATTATCATCGTTTCTCCTGAATACGGTGGGATGGCTGCTCCGGCTTTAAAAAATTTCTTTTTACTTTGTTCCAAACAAGAATTGGCACATAAGCCAGGTTTGATTGTCACAGTTTCCGCTGCCCGCGGTGGAGCCTATCCTATTTCGGAGCTAAGAGCTAGTAGCTACAAGAATACTCAGATTTGCTATATCCCCGAACATATCATTGTTCGTAACGCAAAACAAGTATTAAACCCAAATCCTGAAAATCCTTTAGACGAAGATACTTATTTACGCAAACGAATTCCTTATGCCTTAAATCTATTATATTCTTATGCCGATGCCCTAGCTCAAGTTCGTAGTTCGGGAATCCCTGATTATAAAGCATTTGGAAATGGAATGTCGTGAATAGCAAACTTTTAAGATTACCACCGATTAAGACGATGAACACCGATATATGAATTATAGAAAGTTCATTTTTGGGTTATTTATATTACATATTTGTATAATATTAGAGCTAGGCTGTAAAAAGCTGGAAGAGGTTAATGAAGATAAGCCGATTGAGAAGATTCAATATGTAAATTATATTATTAATCCAAATGGCATTGCATTTTATAAAAAAGCAGATTTACAATCTAATAAAGTTTTTGTTCCAAGAGGGGAGAGTGTTGAATTGTATGAGGAAAGTTCATTTCAAATAGAAGAAACGTATTGGACAAAAGTAAGGTATAAAGGAGAAGAATTGTTCTATACCAATTCTAATATAAGCGATTCGGATTTTATACAAATGCGAAATGTAGATTTTGAGCTAGGGTATTCAGCGAAATTCGGAATCGTGCAGAAACCGGATACTTATTTGTATGAGTTGCCTTTTGCTGATTCCAAGAAAATGGAAAAATTAGAACTTTTCGCTTTATTAGTAATTCAGAACAAGGGTCCTTCTCAATTTAGTAAAGATGGTGATACAGAATTATGGGATGAGCCAGCATGGTTAGAAGTAAAAACAAATTCAGATAAGATTGGATTTGTTTATGAGGGAGTTGCTAGGTATAGTGAAGAGGGAGAGGCTCAATCTGTGGCAAAGAGTCAAGGAATATTGGAAAGAGGGTTTATGCAGATTAGCCCTAAGAGTAAAATGGAACGAGGAAAAGAATCGGAGTGCGATATTCGTATACTAAAAAAGGAAGAATTTATTCCAGTTAAGCATTCAAACCTTACGGATGGAAAGCGGAATTATCATTTTGACTTCTACTTGAAGACTAAGAAAGAATTACGTAAGCTGTATGATTATAATAAACTAACCGAAAAACTGGTCGATGTGGTCGGATGGAGATGGAACTCTGAGCATTGCACTGGTTTTATCGCAGAAGATCAAGGAGTATATTTTTCAAATCGACAGTATACAAAATATACTTTTGAAAATACCAAATATAAAGGAGATTTTAAACCTATAGAAATTCTTTATATGAAAGTATCTGAAGAAAATCAGGGATTTGATTTTAAAGATTTTCAATTTAAGCCTATTTCGATAAATAAAAATGGTATATCTTATTACAGGGCAAGTTTTTATGAGGGTTATCAAAGACCAGAAAAGCGAGAAGGGCATGAATCCAAGTATTATATATTTAAAAAAACAGACGGCAAATATGAATTAGTTTCAAATAGTATAGAGCCATCTTCGTCCGTTGATTTTACTGATTTAGATAAAGATGGAATCCAAGAAATGATTGTCACAGGAAGTTATAGAGTAACGGAATACAAATCAATTTATGCACTACAAGATGGGGTTTATCATGTTATTCCGCAAATGAGCGATCATGAAAATAGTTTTGAAATAAAGGGACATAGGATATTTTATATTGGACGAGTAACTGACGATGAAGGAAAAAATGGTAAAGATGTTGAAATCGAATATAAATATGCGAAAGGACAATTGGTTCCAAAGTAATTTACGTATTTAGAAAATTTTTATGCGAATATCAAATAGAATAGAATGTTTAAAATAATAATAAAGCTATCGTATCTTTTATCGGTGTTCATTGTCTTAATAGCCTTGGCGGGTGGTAATCTTTTTTCCCAAGTCGGAGTAGGGGAGGGGATTCAAAGTAGAAAGGAATTTATAAAAATAGAAGAGTCTAAAAACGTAAAGATTCTTTTAAAATATGCGACATCAGATAATTTTATGCAAGAGAATCTCTACGGAGAGTTTAATTCATGTTATCTGCATAAAGATGCTTTCGTAAAATTGGAAAAGGCAATTGATAATTTAAGAGAAATACAGCCAGGTTGGAAGTTTGTGTTGTATGACTGCCTTCGTCCCCGCTCTATTCAATACAAACTCTGGGAAAAAGTAAAAGGAACTTCGAAAGAGCCGTATGTGGCTAATCCTCTTACTGGCTCAATTCACAATTTTGGTTTGGCGCTTGACTTGTCTTTGCTTAATGAGTCAGGAAAGGAATTAGATATGGGAACAAGGTTTGATGATTTTACAGCTTTAGCCGAGCCAGTTAAAGAGGATATTTTCTTTAAATCTGGAAAACTTACTAAAGAGCAATTGGGAAATCGTAAAATACTGAGAGCTATAATGGTTAAGGCTTTGTTTGAGCAAAGACCAAATGAATGGTGGCATTATGATGCATTTCCAGGAAAGATTGTTAAAAAAAGATATAAAATAGTAGAATAACAAATTCTTGTCTAGTTAAGAGCAATCTAAGTAATAGTATATTAACTTACATTAAATTTAAAATAGGAATAACAATGGCTGATATAACATTAAAAGGGAATTCAATTCATACAGTGGGAAATCTTCCGAAAGTAGGGGAGACTGCTCCTTCATTTACTCTGACGAAAACAGATATGAGTGATGTGACAAATAAAGATTTTGCGGGAAAAAAAATTGTCCTAAACATTTTTCCTAGTATAGATACACCTGTGTGTGCAAGCTCTGTTCGAAAGTTCAATGCGGAGGCAAGTAAATTTGCAAATACAGTTGTGCTGTGTGTTTCTACAGATATGCCATTTGCACTGAATCGGTTTTGTGGAGCAGAGGGGCTAAAGGATGTTATCCCTGTTTCGGAATTACGTAAACGTGAGTTCGGTGAAAATTACGGTGTTCGTATTTCTGACGGACCGCTCGCAGGCGTATTCTCTCGTGCAGTTGTAATCATTGATGAGAATGGAAAAGTTGCCTACACCGAGCAAGTTCCTGAAATAGCACAAGAGCCTAATTATGCGAATGCGCTAGAGAAGCTTTGACAGTTAAATCATCTCTTCACCCAGAGATTTAATTCTCCTGAGCCGATTTTTTTAGTTTCTTCGCAGTAATAGTCACTTGGCATATCGCCGCCAAACCCGTGGTAGGTTACGACTCTTGTATTTGCTTTGCAGTTTCGTAATTGAGTGGTGACAGTGGCGGTATAACGAGAAAACTGCTCTTTGGTCAAGGGAATTGCATCGTCTATTTGATTGTAGCTCGCTACGTTTTCATAGAACGGGTTATACAAATAAAATGAATCGAAGTTTGACCAATTAAGCTGGGACATATCACCGAGTAGAAATTCGACATTATGCGCACCGAGTTTTTCCTTTTTACGATTGGCAATTTCATATAAGTTCTGACGGATTTCAATGCCAACAAAATTCCCGGGACCACTTAAAGATGCGACAAAGCAAAATTTACCGCAACCAGACCCTACATCTAAAACTCTCGTTCGCTCATTTGTAACGAGCATCTTCGCTGCCTCTGTTGCTACTCTTATCGGTGTCCAATGTGTTTTAGATAGGTCTTGCATCTCTTGGGTAAAAACGGTGGAATCAAAAACTGAATCAGGGACTTCAATTTGATTTCCTAAGTTTGCAATGATCTCACGGATTTTTTCTTGCTTTGCTCGCTCGATCTCCATTTTTGTCTTAAGGGATTTCCTCATAAATAGAGGAAATATTTTTGACGAATAGAAACAAGGTTTTTTTATTCCAAAAATGTAGATGCAAATGTCTCTTTTTTGGTTGTTACTGAAATGGGATTTTCTTTATTCTATCTAAAGGGAGACCAAGCAAGATGGAGATTACAATCACTAAAACCCCGGATGAAAACGATGTTGTATTTTTGTGGAGTAAACTTCGCGAGCATGGACTTGGGAAGCTTGCAAATCCGGGAATGGAAGAGAAATTTTCCTTTGCTATCATAGCAAAAGAAGGGGAGGAGATTGTTGGTGGAATGCTCGGCGAAATGTATTATAGGGGATTACATATCGCACTTTTGTGGGTAAACGAGAGTTTGCGTAAAACGGGAATAGGGACAATTTTAATTAAAAAAGCAGAAGAGCTCGCTCGGGAGTCAAACTGCACGTTGATTTACTTGGATACATTTAGTTTTCAAGCTCCAAAATTCTACGAAAAACTAGGCTTCGAAGTTTTTGGAAAGATAGAAAATTTCCCTGAAACGTACACAAGGTATTTTCTCTTAAAAAGAATAACCTAGGATTTTTTTTCTTGCTTCTTTTAAACCAATAATCGACCCTATTTACGATGGAAAGTTTAAAAATCGAAAAAACTAAAACCACCCCGACCATAGAATTCGATACGAAGTTTAATACTCTTTCAATTCATGGAGATGTTTACCCAGAAAATACAGATAAATTTTTTAATCCAATATTTGATTGGTTAAATCGGTATCTGTCAAGTCTTCATCATAAATGTATCGTTTCCTTTCATTTGCAGTATTTTAATACAGCCTCTTCTGGAAAAATTAGCCAATTATTAGAGATATTGGAAAAAGCTTACAAAAAAGGAAAAGATATTTCTATTCATTGGTATTATGAGCCCGATAATGACGAGATGGAAGAAGTTGCGGAAGAATTCAGAGAAGGGATTACCATACCGTTTCAAATCATCGAAAAGAAATTATAAAATTACTTTTGGCGATTGCTATATGTAAAGCAGTAGGTAAATATTTCCCCTGCTTCTAAAGGAATGTTTATTTTTGCCAACAGGGAATTTCTAGGAACTTCATTTACGTATACTTGTGATATGCCTCTACAATAGACAGCGCAGAGGACATAAAAAGAATCATCTAGTAGGTTGTCAGCCTGCCATTCAAATACTATTTGTTTTTCATTTTTAGTGACAATTAAATTGAGGAGGTTTATTTTTAACTGGTTACTCAGAATTAGCTGCTCATAGTTAACGATCACTTTATCGCTTTCGACTGAAATGTTTTTCCAATTTTCCCTTGAGAATAGACTGGATTGACTTGTATGCTTTTTCGTAATTTCGAAGCGCAATGCAGGTCGAAAGATGGAATAGAGTTTTCCAATTGTTTTTAATTTCTCTCTTTGTAAAATTTGCTTTTCACTTTTTCTATCTTTAAAACTAATAGGTAGACTTCTAATACAAGTTTCTCCATTTGACTCATAAAAAACCAGGTCTCCCAATCTACCCATTACACTTCCATGAATTTTATTTTTAAGTTTTGCCATTATTATTTCCTTACCTCAATTCAATCTATTTGGAATTGCGGATTTATCAAAACTTCGCTTCTTTTTGGATTACGCTCAATTAATTTATTTTTCCGTAAAATAAATTTTTTCAATAATTACGCAGTTGCACCGGTTTCTGGCGCTAGTGCGTAATTGTGAGTTCGATTTAGAGAGGCTTACTCCTGTCACCCCCGATATTTTCTGTCGGGGGTCTATCTGACAAAGGACGGAAATAATTTGCTCTGCTAGTATTAATAGTATCTAATTTTCCTTTCGATATACTTGCTTTATACGACCTTGCAGTCCATGTAGCGGTTCAAGTTGCAGTCTATCTATAGTAAGAAATTTTTACAGGTATATTTGAACTGCAAGAAGAACTGCAACATGGACTGCTAGTTGGTTGGTGTATCGTTTGGTATATGGTATCTAGAATTATGAATAGAGTAGGGGATTCTTGTTTGTTTAATTCCTTCTTTGAAAATTTGAAAACTCTTAGTTATTTTGTCTTGTCATACGACTATAGTAATTAGATATCTATTTCAATTAATAATTATGAAACAGTTAGAAAATATTGAATCAAAAAAAGAAAGACCCGAATCGTGTTCTAACTTTCAAAGGACAGGAAAAAAATCCAACGACCATCCGTTTAGCAAAAATGAACTTAGCCGTTCAATGTGGATGAGATGATGTCGATACGCTCTAATTTCTTTTACACTCGCTCTGTGCCTTGTGAGCTTTGGTTTTTTGATAAAGGAAAACCAAAAGAAAGACAGGACAAAGTCTTGATGATAGATGCACGGAATGTTTACAGAAAAGTCACGCGCAAGATAAATGACTTTAGCCCCGAGCAATTAAAGAAATTAGAAAACGCTAAAAAACAAACGATCTCGCATCTAAATAAGCTCCAAGAAGAACTAAATCCAGTATCTAAAAGCTGCGAAGACTTAGCTAAGGATTCAGATTCATTTCTAAAATCATTGCTTAAACTGACAGATTCTCTTAAAGAAAAAAGTATTTCGGATAAGAAAGAAACATTTCCAACCAAAGAAGCAACAAGCTTGGCAAAACAAATCCAAAAGAATTTTGAGGAGCTGTTGTGAATATCTACGATTCCATTCCAAAAGAATCTAAAAACGAACGAGCGATATATTTACGAACTCTTCGTAAAATGTCACCTTCTGAAAAGTTTAATAAAGTAATAGAGTTAAATGAACTTACAAAGACTTTGTTTAAGCAGGGACTTCGAAAACGATTCCCAGAGAAATCAGAAGAAGAAATTCATATTCTATTTTTAAAACGGTTAGAAAAATGTCACAATTCGAATTACTAAAAGAAGTTGTTCAGTTCCTAAATACTGCGCATACTCCCTATATGCTGACTGGTTCTATTGTATCCAGTTTTCAAGGAGAGCCTAGATCTACTCATGATATTGATATGATGGTTCTCTTTAATAAATATAACGTCAACTCCTTATTAGACGCATTTCCACCGCCGACTTATTATATCGACAAGGAAATGGTTTTAGAAGGAATTCAATTTAAGAAAATGTTTAAACTTTTAAATACAATTACAGGAGATAAAATAGATTTCTATCCCTTACCAGAAAATGAATATGAGCTAGTGAGATTTAAAAGAAAAATCCAAGAAGAAATTAATGATCTTCAAGTCTGGATTACTTCTCCAGAAGATACAATTATTTCTAAGCTCAGGTGGTGCAAGCTAAGCAACGGAAGCGAAAAGCAATTTAAAGATGCACTGAATGTATTTGAAGTTCAGTATGAAATATTAGATGTTCCTTATATAGAAGAATGGATTGAAAAGTTAGGTCTATCGCATTTGTATGAACGTCTACAAAGCGAAAGAGAGGAATTGTGACGCAGTGCGTCCTGATTTGACATGAACGCAAAACTTCAATTTGCCAAAGAACTAAGAAAAAGACAAACAGAGGCAGAAGAAATAGTTTGGAGAGAAATAAGGAATCGAAAGTTTTTAGGTTTGCGTTTTAAAAGACAATTTATTATAGAAGGGTTTATCGTGGATTTCTATTGCGACGAATTTGCATTAGCCATTGAAATAGACGGAAAGATTCACGAAAAGCAAAAAGAATATGACGCTTGGAGACAGAAAATCATTGAGTCCAATAGCGTATCGTTTATAAGATTAAAGAATGAAGAGGTCTTTCAGGATATTGGGATTTTATTTGATAAGATAAAAGATTTTGTAAAGAATAATATTCCGAGAGAAAGAAGTATGCTTGTGAATAGGTATAATCGGAGTCGTGGGGATTTGTAGGGATAGAAAGAGGCGGGTTCCCCTCAACCCCGATTGAGTTTAGGTTGTGGGATTTATTCGAATTAGCCCCTTCTCCCACGCTCGAAGACTCGCTGGAAGAAGGGGGACTTTTAGTAGTTAGTTGTTGGTTTACTTTTAGGTGTAGGCAGCGGGCGCTTTGCTGCGCTGGCTTTACGATAGAGTATGGGCTATTCATCGTTATTTGCACAACCTCGCAGACGATATACAAAAAAGCCCCCTTCTTCCAGCAGCATCCAAAGTGTGCGTGGGAGAAGGGATACTCCGATAAAGTTAGACAATATAGACAAAGACGGGATGAGGAAGAAGAACTAAAGAGCCCGAAAAAAAGACTTGCTTCCTACAGAAAACTTTTTAGAATAAAGCTATGAAGCTTACGTTAGACATTGAAAATGAACAGGACTTATTTTTAATACTCAGTTTTGCAGAGAGGATTGGAATAAAGATACTTGATAAAGAAGATTCAAGTCAAAAGGGATTAGAATATCATAAAAATATCATTGCAAAAGGAGTTAAAAAAAGCTCTTTTGGAAATCCCATGCTTTGGCAGAAAGAAACTCGGAAAGATAGAAACTTACCAATGCGAGTAGAATGAAACTGATTGACTCAAATATTTTGATCTATTCTTCCTTAGATGAATTTTCCTATTTGAAAGAATTGGTTTGATTGTTGCTTTAATCGAGACTTATCAATGGGGACAAACCTTTTACAAAATACTAATGACTGTCATCGCAGTATCTAGTTTTATTCTAATGCTATGGTAGATTTTTCTTAATGATAAAGAAAAATAAGCTAACAACCATTACCCACCCTAATGAACCAAACGATAGAAGTATAAAGCCACAAAAACAACAAAGCCCATCTAAAAACAAAAAAGCGCACCAGCCCCCTCGCCCAATGCCGTACAATTAAGAATTTTTCACCGCGAAGGACACGAAGCTCGCGAAGGATTTTATCAAGTGGACTACTGCATAAAAAGTGGACACGAATTTAGGTTTCCGAAAGGAGACCAAGATGAGAGTATACACAAAAGAGTTTAAAATAGAGTCAGTAAGACTTTACATTGCAAATGAGAAGAATAAAAAGAAGACAGCGCGG
>JANMOF010000433.1:0-21506 GCA_031368925.1 Leptospiraceae bacterium | reverse complement strand
GCAGTAAGACAATTTACCCATGAATTGAAATCTTTTTTATTGTTTTTGTTTTCCATTTAGTTCTCCTAAATATGCTAATCTTCTTATTTCTATTCTACCCGCGAATTACCTGTTAGCCGCAAGTGGTTTCAATTTTGGAAGTGGAGGGAAAAACGGTTATTTTTACAAAAATGCGCAAAAGTTTAGGACTAGTCCTAGGTTTTTAAAAATCGCAATGGAACGAATTTTGGAAATAAATTTCAAAATTAAAAATTCCTCATTCACCGCTTTTTTCTTTTAGCTTTACAAAAGGATAAATTCTATCAAATCTGTAATTATGCTCAAAATAGCCTACGGAGAAGCCAGTTTCGATAATTTAAGAAGTCAGGGTGCCACTTACATAGATAAAACTATGTTTATTCCCCTGATGGAAACCCATACAAAGTTCTTTTTCATCCGTCCTCGCCGATTTGGAAAAAGTCTCTGGATTAGCGTATTACAAGCATACTACGATGTAGCCAAAAAAGATAAATTCGACACTTTGTTTGAAGGTTTGTATATTAAGGATAATCCGACAGATTATAAAAACTCGTATCTCATTCTCAAGTTTGATTTTTCTGGGATCAATACGGAGAATGAAGAATCTCTTAGAAAATCATTTTCATACAGAGTGAGAAGTGAAATTTTACGATTCCTGAGAACTTACAAAGAGTATTATAGCCCAGGATTAAGTGAAAAATTTGAAAGTAAAATGGAACACATTCTTCCAGCAGAAATGATATTGGATTTAAAAAGTGAAACTGTTCTTACAAAACGAAAACTCTATGTTCTAATTGACGAATACGATCATTTTGCCAATAAACTCGCCTCTGAGGGAAGAGAATCTTTTATAAAAAATATAATGTCAAGTGCAGGTTTTGTCAGAGAGTTTTACGAGCAGTTGAAAATTGCTAGCGGCGAAGGTGTGATTGAGCGATTTTTTATCACAGGTGTTTCGCCAATCATGTTGGATGAGCTGTCAAGTGGCTTTAATATTACAAGCGATATGACAACGGATCCTCGTTTCAATGAAATGCTGGGATTTACAAGGGAAGAAGTGAAAAGCTTACTTGATAAAGTTGGCGAAGAAAGATACATAGATAAATCCAAAGAAGAAGTTTTGCAAGATATGGTTCAATATTATAACGGATACAGATTTTTTGATGAGGCTAAAGTCAAAGTATTCAATTCCGACATGGTTCTGTATTTTATTGAAAAATTTTCTGCTATTGGTTATCCAAAAGAATTACTAGATGAAAATGTGAAAACCGATTACAATAAGCTTCGCGGTCTCATCATAGGCACTAGCGGCAAAGATAAACTGCAATCTATCATCGAAGAAATAAACTTAAACAGTTCTCTGAGTCTAACACTCGTTAAACGCTTTAATTTTTCTCAAAGATTCAGCGATAACGAATTGAAATCATTACTTTTTTATCTAGGGCTTCTTACATTTTCCAATAAACCAAATCAATTTGCAATTCCAAATTACGTGATTCGCACACTCTATTGGGAATACTTACGGAAATTTCTGGAAGAAAGTCTTACGATTGAGTTTGATATGCGATTGTTACATAATGCAATTTATGGAATGGCTGAGACTGGGGACCCTTCCGCACTAAAAGAACTCGCAGTTGATTTCTTTCAGAAGAAACTATCTAGTTATGACTATACTAATTTTTCAGAGAAGCATGTAAAATTTCTTTTTGTCTGCTATTTTACATTGAGTAAGTTATACAATATTATCTCCGAGCGCGAAATCTCCGAAAGAAAGCGAATTGATTTATTATTTGAAGCTCATCCGGCTTATTATGAGTATGTGAAGTTTAACTTTATCATCGAATTCAAATACATTCGCAAAGAAGATAGCGTTGCAGTCGCCTTAAAAAAGAAAGAAGATGCAATCAAACAAGCTGCTGAATACTACGAAATCTATAAACGAGATTTCAAACAATTTGGTCGTGGACTTCGCTCTGTGGCAATGCTTGTTAGCCACACGAAAGAAGTGGAAGTAATTGAAGTCGGTGGGTTTGAATGAGAATTAAAAATTTTTCCTTGGGCTGTCCAGCAATTGGAATATAAAAGATTACCACCGATTATAACGGAACATATTTTCACTTTACACTTCCGCCACTAGCTAGGAGGAAGGTATGCTTCAATCAGTCGAATACGCCGATAAATGTTCCGCCGAGGAGATACACCTTATTATCTTCGACCAGACCAAAGGTAAACCGTGGTCTGAAAAACTATTTAGCAAAGAAATACAGTCAAGTGGAAGAAACGTTATCGTTTGGGGAATGTGATAACTAGCAAAACAAGTTTTTTGGGGCAAATTGTTCGAAAACTTAGGACTAGTCCTAAGTTTTGGGATTCTAAGTTTTGAATCGGACTATCTAAGTTTTGATTACAATGAACTATAGTCCATTATGAAACTTCGAGTTATTATTGCAGATGATCATTCCGTGGTTGCAACAGGTGTAAGAGCTGTTTTAAAATCGGATCCAAGGTTAGAAGTATGTGGAACTTTCCAGAATGCTAATTCTGTGTTGGAATTTTTACAAACCAATGAAGTAGACTTGGCTATTTTAGATTTGGATATGCCGGGTGCGCAAAATTTTAGTCTTTTGAAAATAATCAAGGAAAATTACCCTCATCTAAAAATTGTCATTTTTACTATGCATAGTGGGATTCAAAGTTTCTTTCAAGCTGGAAAGTATGGGGCTGATTCGTATGTTTTAAAATCGGAGCCTATTACTTATTTGCCTACCATTATCATGCAAACCATGAAAGGAATATTTTACTGCTCTGATGAGTTAAAGATGTATTTGACGCAGAAAAAAAGCGAACAAAATATCAAACCGATGGAGTTTGAAATTTTAGGACTATTAGCTTCTGGATTGCAATATATCGAGATTGCAGAAAAAATTTGTAAATCCGAAAAAACAGTTGAGTATTATATCTATAAGCTGCGCAAGAAATATGGTGCGAATAACAACGCTGAGCTGCTACATAAATTGAGAGATGAAATTTCTACAAAGGTAGTATAATTCTACAAATAGTTCCAGCTCCCGGTTCACTTCGAAATTGGATTTCTCCACCATGTGCATCTACAATGTATTTGCAGATAAATAATCCCATTCCACTTCCAATTTCACCGGAAGTTCCAAGCCTTGTTTTTTTTGCACCGGGCTCAAAGATTAAATTGAGATCTTCTGCACTCATCCCAACTCCGTTGTCGTGAATTTCTATGATTGATTCTTTTTCACTTGCTATGCCTTTTAGCAAAATATTTCCACCTGATTCTGTAAATTTAATCGCATTGGTAAGTAGATTTTTGACTACCTGCGGAAATAATTCTAAATCAATATTTATACTCATAGTAAAAGGAATTTCTGTTTGGATTTGGATATTTTTTAATTTAGCCTGGGGCTCTAACTCTTTCAAAAATAAATTTGTGATTTCTTGCAATGAAACTTTTTTCTTCATTACTTTAATTGTTCCTGTTTCGATACGACTTAGACTCAATAATTCATTGATCATTTTTAAAGAGAATTTGATACTGTCGCGGGAAATTTCCAGAAAATGACTTCGTTCTTCTTCGGTAGGTACAATTTCTTTTTTGTCAATGATGTCGAGGATATTCGATACGCCTAACAGGGGAGAACGTAAATCATGCGATACAATTGAAACAAATTTATCCTTGATGAGACTTGCCTGCTCGGCGATTTCTTTTTGTTTTGTTAATTCGCTAGTTCTTTGCAAAACTTTGTCTTCGAGTTCCGCATTCAATTGAGTCAATTCAAGACTTAAATTTTCTGCCATGTTAAATCCTTTTGAAAATCGCATCGAAAGCATAACAGACTGAATGAAAATAAACGCAAAGAGTCCATAAGGAGCCATAAATTCTGTTTGAATAATTGTCATTGAATGGAGTATATCGTTTATCGTTGCAGAAAATAAAATGAACATTCCAAATGTAAAAATTCTTGCCCCATCTCGTTTGTTTAGCACTGCCCTTACCATTACGTAAGTTGTATAGACCATAAAGACAAGAACATAGAGATGATAGTAAAAGGAAGTATGAGTATAAATAAAACTATCAAATAAAACGACCACAATAGAAAACATACTAGAGATAAACCAAATTATCCTCAAAAATATTTTTCGAAATTCATTTGGAAATACAATTTGTTGAAAGGTTGCAAAGAAGGGAACTGCTAAATAGTATCCCAGGTATTCAATCCGGTTGAGTGTAAGAAAATAATCTCCGACAAAGATTTGATTTAAAATTTTTTCATTGAATCCTAGGAGCCTAAAATCTATCGCAATACAAAACAAACTGAAAGCAAGTGCAGACTTATCTTTTCTTCT
The DNA here is from genome assembly GCA_031368925.1 of Leptospiraceae bacterium. Lineage (GTDB taxonomy): Bacteria > Spirochaetota > Leptospiria > Leptospirales > Leptospiraceae > UBA2033. The sequence goes on along the minus strand of JANMOF010000433.1, from coordinate 17,117 downwards.
AAAAAAATAAACCGCGATATGATAAATTGCCATAACCGAAATGCTTCCACATAAAAACATAGTGAGGAGCATTTTACTTTCCCTGGACTTTCGGATTTTAGATTCTTCTCCTAGCTGAATAGAATACCAAAGTCCTCCATCTGAATAATGGAAATTAGACACTTGAAAGACAACTTCTAATTTTTCTTGGTAATTTTCCAGTGGAACGATAAGTGGCAAATGTTCTGCGATATTCTCTTCTCTGGTTTTGCCTATTTGCCCGTTAGCCGCTACTTCGAATCCATTTAGAAACATTCGATAAGCTGTTCCATTTTCCATCACTTTTAAGACAAGAGGAAATTGAATAGATTTAGGTAGAAGAATTTGTAAACGAAAACTCGCATACCCTTTTCCCTGCTTCATTTCCTCATTCCAAATACCCGGAACTTGTATAAATTGTTTTTCTAACTTGGAAGTTGGCAGTGTCGGATCAATAAACTCGAATGGATAAAATTCCCATTCTCCGTCCAAGTTGGTTTCTGATTTTGCAAAATCCCAATTTTTTAAATCCAGAATGCCTTTCTCGGCTTTGGGGAATTCTTTTTTCCCCTCGGCACAACTCTGAACTCCTATACTAAAAAAGAGGGTAAGTAATATGATTTTTAAACTTCTAACAACAGTCATATTGAAACGATACTCTTTTTATTTTAAGAGATAAAGGTCAAACGATTTTGAAGTTTATGGTCTTCCTACAAAACTTTACCAGGGTTCATAATCCCCTTAGGATCGAAAATCTTTTTTATCTCACGCATAAGCTGAATTTCCTCTTGAGAGCGAGAGAAAGAAAGAAAATCTTTTTTGAGCAGTCCGATTCCGTGCTCTGCGCTGATAGAGCCATTGTGTTTTTGAATCAATGTAAACATATCGGGGTCTACTTTTTTACATTCGGTAAAAAATTCTTCATTGGAAAGTTTTTCTGGTTTGAGGATATTCAAGTGTAAGTTCCCGTCGCCGATATGACCGAAGAGTGCGATTTCGAAGCCGGGGTATTTAGATGCAAGTAAAGATTCCATATCAGAGATAAATGCTTCCATGTTTCTAAGTGGTAGCGATATATCGTTCTTATGCACGGTATGTAAAATGGAAAGACTTTCTGAAATTCCTTCTCGATATTTCCAGAAAGTTTGTTTTTGATGAGAGTTTTGTGCAACTGTTCCGTCATCAATTAAACCTTTTTCAGTAACTGTTTCTAGAAATGCATAGAGTTTGTCGTTATCCGCTTCTTCTGCAATTTCAAATTCTAATAAAACGTAGTAAGGACTTCTTGCGCCAAACGGATCGCCTAGTCCAAGATGGTGTTTCACTTTATCCGCGCATAAATCAGAAAAGAACTCAAATGCTAAAAGAGGCAGAACAGAATTATGCGTTTCTTTGAATACATTTAGAATAGACTGGTAATCAGGAGCGGCAAGTAAAATCACACTGGTATCTATTGACTTTTTCGCTAATTTTAAAGTCACTTCCGTGATAATTCCAAGCGTTCCCTCAGAGCCAATAAATAGATGCTTTAAATCATAGCCTGTATTGTTCTTTAAAATGTTTCCGTTGAATCGTAAAATTTCTCCCTTACCTGTAACCACTGTCATTCCCAAAACCCAATTTCGAATGAGTCCATAATGAACAACTCGAACTCCGCCAGCGTTAGTCGCTATATTACCTGCAATATGTGAAGAGCCGGTTGCGGCAAAGTCTACAGGAAAAATAAATCCACGCTCTTCTGCTTCTTTGTGAACATTCTGTGTAATCATTCCTGCACCAACTGTTAGAGAAGCGAAGAAAGGATCGAAGTCAATTACGCTATCCATTTTGGCAAGAGAGATTACTAGCTCTTTGTCTTTGGCGACTGCTCCACCGGCATATCCTGTTCTACCTCCAGAGGGAACAATCTTGATATCGTTCTCGTATGCGTATTTTACTAAAGCGGCAACGTCTTCCGTGCTTCTAGGAAACGTTAACAAATCATAGTCTGGTTTATGAACTTTTGTTCTATCGGCTCCGTAAGAATCGAAGGCTCCCAAGTCCATTTGTCCGTCTTCACGAGAGAATACTTTCTCTTTGCCGAGAAGGGAAATAATTTTGTCTTTGTGTTGTAAGGTAGAATTCATAGATGCTCCCAGTCGCTGTTTAAGTGTATTTTTGGTAAGAATGCAAATTGTTGAATTGCCTTTTTAGGATTCACTTCTACAAATTCTAAAAGTGGTCTTAGATCAATTCTTTTTGGATTTTTGGTCACGCGTAAGAAATATAAAATTCGATTTATTTTATGAACAACGGATAATAGTAATTTTCCGATTAAGATTCGAATTACAAATCCGGAAACTGCTTTGGACTTCAATGTAACAGCAAGTTCGGAGAATGAAAATGCTTCTGGATGAGCCAAATTAAAAATCCCTTTCTTAGGATTTTCAACTGCTCGCTCCAAAAACTCAACAACATCTAAAACATGGATGAATGATTTTTTTGATTCAGAATCTTCTGGAAAAGGAAGAAGTTTACGTTTGAGTAGCCGCTGGAGTTTGGAAATAAATCCTTTTGTATCTTTGCCAAAAACAGAGGCAATTCTGAAGATGGTGTAAGTTTCTATTCCTGAAAGTTGAACGAGTCGCTCTGCATCTATTTTCGATATCGCATAATCTGTATTACCCAGAAGTCTGTCAGTTTCAATTAATTTTTTACCCGGCTGATGACCATAGACCGAAGCGGTGCTTGCTATGATGAAGGTCGGAACTTTATTTTCCTTTGCGAAGATAACGAGTTTATTTGTTCCAAGGACATTGGTTCTCATATAATCTTCAGTCTTGTTGGAAGAGCCAGACACGACTCCTGCAAGGTGTAAGATACAATCTATCCTATCTTGAATCACGAAACGATTTTCTGAGCCAAGGTCAAATTCGTAAAACTTGAAGTTTTTGTGTAGACGCACAAATTCTGGAAAATTGGAAAAGGATTTCCCAACCGCAATCAACTTGTGTTTATGCAGAACTTTGGAAATAAACCGGGAGCCAATCACTCCCGAACCGCCTGTAATTAAAATATTCATAATAGAAAGTTCTTGAACTTTTTTACATTGTCCGACATATATACTGACATTACTATGAAAAAAAAGAAGTATCTGAATGAAATCAAAAAAGAGAACTTTGCTCTCGCTATAACCCTAATTGACCAGGAACTTGCAGAAAATCCAGACGACCCGGAGCTTTTGTATAACTTTGCGATCTGCTGTTCAAGGACTGGAAATCATAAGAAATGCGTTTCTGTCCTGAAAACATTAGTCGAAAGAGTCGGTCGCTTTATTGAACGGGACAATGTATTTCGCCTGATAATTTATTCTCTGATACAATTACACGAATACAACGAAGCGCTCGACATGATTGATGATAGACTCAGGGTAAATATTGGAGATTTAAAACTTCTTTCTTTTCGCGCTCACATCATGGAAAAATTAAATCGAATTGATGAAGCCATTCAGATTCACAAAAATATTTTAAAACTCAAACCGGATTATTTGAATAGTTTGAATTCTGCTGGCTATCTTATCGCGATGAAAAAAAATCCTACGCCAGAAGAAATTGCAGAAGCGACAGACTTTCTAAAAGAAGCAGTCAAGCAAAATCCAGATAGTGCAGCTTATTTAGATTCGTTCGGAGTTCTTTTAAATAAGCGCGGACAAAAACAAGCTGCCATTCGAGCGTTTAACAAGGCAATAGCCGCTAACCCGGCGCACAGTGGAATTATTTTAGATCACTTGCAATCTTTGTTGTAGTGTAAGCGAATAAAAATCACCATCTATCGTCTAGTGTATCTTTCTTTTCTATGTAAGTATTTATCTGCTCCAAAACTTTATTACTCACAGAAATATTTACAATGACTGGATTTCCTATTTCTAATTTATTCCAAACGAAAATAGATTTGCTTTTTTCTTTTAGCGTAATGTCTTTCCAGGGAATTAAAATTTTAGGGTGTTGAAAACGAAATAAAATCATGACTTCCATTCCCAGACCTTCCGGGTAATAGGATAATGTCATTATACCGTTATAATTGGACATTCCAAGTTGAATCGACTGAAATGATTTTACTAGAAAAGGATTTCCAATTCTGTTCGGAAATTCATAGGCTTTGTATAATTTGCCCCAGCCACCGAAGCGAGAAACTAAAAATAACATGCCAAGCCAAATCATTAGAAAAAGAGCGACGCAAACAAAAATTATAAATAAAACAAAAAAAGTTTCCGAGGTTGATTCCATAATTCACATTATTCTATTTTTTTATTCCTTGTAAATTTTTTTATTGCTATCTGACTAAAATTAAAAAATAATCTGAATCCATGAAATCATTTAAAGTATTCTGGAATAAGATTATTAATATTGGTATCACACCTGGCTTACACGAAAAAGATTCGAAATACATACGTTTAACGAACGCTCTTACTATTATAGTAGGCGTCTGGCTTTTTTCTCTTATCCCTTCTCTCTTGCCCTATTACCCATCAAGTCAGTATATATTATTCAATTCGATTTTTTTCCCGTTTCTCTGGTTATTGGTTTTGTATTTCAATCATAAGCATTGGTATACGGTTGCTAAATTATTTTTTTCCTATACGGCGATGATATGTGTTGCAATGAATTCATTGCAAGCTGGAAGAGAATCTGACAACCATTTATTCTTATTATTAATCAGCGTATTGGCATTTTACACGTATCCGCCAAATCAATTAAAATATATTACAAGAGTTTCTGTTTCTGCATTGGTAATATTTATTGGAATCGAAATTTATTTAACAAATAAAGGTCCAGTCATCCAGGCACCGCCTGAATTTTTCCAACTTGGCAGGCTTATCACTCTTGTTGCTCTTTGCGTTTTAATTTATATAATTACATTGTATAACTACAAAACTCTCCACAACGCCCAGGATTTATTGGAAATCGAACACCAAAAGTCAGAAACACTTTTGCTAAATATCCTTCCTCCCGTGATTGCAGATAGACTTAAAGCCAGCAGTGCCGTCATTGCGGATAAGACAAATGAGGCTACTATACTGTTTGCCGATGTTGTGGGTTTCACCGTATTATCCCAAACAATGGAGCCGGAAAAATTAGTCGCACTCTTAAATGATTTATTCACTGAATTCGATGCGATTACAAAAGCATTGAACTTAGAAAAAATTAAAACAATAGGCGATGCCTATATGGTAGCAGGCGGAATTCCTGAAGGAAGAGAGGATCACTGTGAAGCAGTAGCACTATGCGCTCTGGAAATGTTATCTGTTATGCGTAAAGGAATTTCTAAAGACTTGCAAGACTTCAAAGTTCGAATTGGAATTCATACCGGTCCTGTAGTCGCCGGTGTAATCGGAAAAAGTAAATTCATTTACGATCTCTGGGGCGATAGTGTAAATACTGCTAGCCGTATGGAATCTCACGGCGCGGAAGATAAAATCCACGTATCTAAAGAAGTTTATTTTAGACTCAAAGGCAAATTTGAATTCGAGGACAAACGAGAAATTCAAGTCAAAGGCAAGGGGCTAATGGAGACTTACTTCTTAGTGAGGGAGAGGATTTAATTATTTGACAGGATAAAATCTAAATTTATTTTAATTCAAAGGCTATAGTAGAAGGAAATTTGTATGGAAAAATATTCAGAGAAATTTGCCAGAGTTTTGGATTTTATTGTGTTTGGGGGAACTGTAATTGTAATTGCGGCATGGATTTTGGGCAAGCCTTTGTTTTATAATCCGAATGGACCTGTGATGTCCATGTTTACAGCTATATCTCTTTTTTTTCTAGTCGGACTTAGACTGGCTACTAGGTATTTTCCGCTCTGGCCTTTCACTGGGAATATTGCTCTACTGATGATCGTAGGCGGCGGAAACCTTTCTTCGCTTATGATGTTGTTATCCGCTCCTAGTGTTCATATCAATACTTCTTCATCCCTTGTGATGACATCCATTTTTACTTCCATTGGATTTGTGTTCTTTAGTGTTTATGAAATCCTTTTGTATTTACGCAAAACTCCTAAGAATGTATTCATACTTGATGATATATTGATTCATCTTGCACTCGTTCCCGGTGAGCTAAGTTTGATAGGGCATTTGTTTCATAATCCAACTTATCTCAGTATGGGAATCGATCCAAGAGTAGGAATCTCAATTTTAGAAATGTGCTTCATGGCTGCGTTAGCCGCTTCCACTGTGCTCGCCAATAAAAATTTATTTCTCTGGCAATTTCTAAAAGGAGGAACAGGAAATCAAATGATCTTCTCTGCCCTATTTGCCAATCAATACATTGCCCCTTTGCTCTATCTCTTTTTTGTGGGAAAAAACTGGGAAAGCCAATCCTATGGAGCAGAACTTTTCATCATGCTCGGAGGAGTATTCGCCACTTTAGGATTTCTATTAATCCAAGCTTACAATCAAAACAAAGATAGTCTGGAATCAGGAAAAAATTTTATTACGAGCGGCTAATTGAGTGTAACTCATACAGATTTTACTTGAAGCGGGAAAAAAATTTTGATCACAAACACAGCAATTTCGCAAGGTCTATCTGACAATATTACCAACCACCGCCCCCACCTCCACCAGAACTGCTGGAGCTAGATGAGCTAGACGAACTTTCCGACGAAGAGGTATACCTAGAGTCAGAAGAAAAACTACTCATATCATCCCAGGAAGCAGAAGCACCTGCCCCTCCAAAAGTTCCAGCACCTTCGGAGAAATTAGAAGATTCGGAAGAGAGAAAAGAATCAGAAGAAGAGTCATTGTTTTCCGCCAAATCAGAATTAGCCCCTTGCTTCCTTTGAAAAATATTTTCTAAGGATTGTGGCAATAGGTAGGCGCAATCTCCTTTTTTATCGTTTCTGTATTTCACACTGAAAGCTAAATCCATAGCAGCAAGGTAAGGAGTCCATTCTACACTGATATCACATTTCTCATCAAATAGTAACTTATGTGAAAAAAAGTTCTTCAAAGATAATGCATTAAGGCTGATCTGTATTTGTTTCAAGAAGTGATGAGGCGAGTAGCGGTATAAATGTAGTAACCCCATTAGGATAGAAACGGCAATAATTCCGATTAGAAATGTAAAATCCATTTCCAAAATCCAAAGATAACAAATCGCAAACGTGATTGCAGGAATTAAAGAACGATAGTAGCGAGTATAGAAATAATCCTTTCGATTATACTCTAAATCAGAGAATCCGTAATGCTTGTCCTCTAAAAAGCTTACGAACATAGAGGAGAAAAAACTAAAAAAGACAGACAATGCAACCACGCCTCCAGCAATCCCATTCTCGGAAAAAAATGGATTAATAAATTTCATGTATAAAAAAATAATGCTTAGAACGGAACCAAAGAAGAATACGATTAATAAAAATGTTTTATCCGTTATCCAAAATAGGAAATTGAGAATACGACTTTCTTTTTCTGGAACAAGGATTCCTTTCTGTTCTAATTCTTTTTCTATTCGTGATTGAATAGAACTGAACAAAGAAAAAGAAGAATCTTTCTTTTTGTAATACTCTTTTATCTCTTTCGAGGTAACACTTGATTTGTCTTCTATGAATAATTCTTTTATAATCTTTTGGTCTCTTTCTGAGAACTCGGAAATGGGAACTAATCTTTCGATCCTTAAGTTTTCATTTTTTATTACACGGATTTTTTTTTCAAGAATAAGCCTTGTCATCCAAGCTTCCACAAGACCTTTTTCGGAAAGTATCGCAATTTCTTCTGGTGTAAAGTTTCCTAATTGTTTTTTGAATTCATCCCAGTCTTTAAGCTCCTGCGGCTTTGCGAATACTCCTTTTCCCACACAGTAAAAATAAATCAGGAATTGCAGTGCCAAAAGAATTATTGGAATAATAAAAAGATATAAAAATCGAATGCCTAACCTTTTCCAAAGCGAGTCCGGCAAATTAGAAGTATCTGCACTATTGTAATGAAATTTTACTTCTTTGACAAATCCTTTTCCGGGTAATATATTTTCTGAATCGAAAACCAATTTAGAATCCCCGGTATTTGCTAGCTGCCAAGCCGAATCCCATGTTAATTCCAAATGAATTTTTTTTATACCGCCATCTCTTTCCGAGAACGCAAAATCATGATTTAGCGTAAACTCCTCATTCCAGTTACGACTAAGTATTCCTTCATACCTGACTCGAATTCGGTATTCAATGATTTTATTTTCAAACGGCGGGTCGGTGATTTGCCTTGATCTCCACCTGAGATGCTTGTCTTCTTTGTAATATGCGTAGTGATCCAGTAAATCTAGATTTCCTTCTTTTAACGAAACCCACTCCATTGAGTCCGATTTTCGTTCTATTCCTTGCAAGGTAAGCGTTTGTCCATAAGAAACTTTGTAGTCTCTATACCCCCCGTTCCAATCTCCATCAAAGCGAATCGCTTGGATTTCTTCTACCTCTAAAATGCCTTCCTTTGTAAGGTGTGCGTTTACTTCTATTTTTTCCCAATCCAACGACTTAGCGGATAATGGCAAAAAAATAAATTGAACCAATAGCAAAAAAATAGTTTTTTTGAAATGCCTCATCTTTATGTCTATTCTCCTTCTAGTGCAGAAGCGGCTAATTGATGGTAAACTACCAGAGTCTTACTTAAAGCGGTTACAATATTTTAATGATTTTTCATTCACTCGTCATCATCTTCTCGCGAGACATCTGCCTGTTTCATAATTTTCTCTAAAGATGGCTTCAGTGGCTCTTTGTCATTGCTTTCAATCCAAGTTTTGCATGCCTTACATTTTTCCGGCATTACAACTGGAATGGCTTTAGCAATTTCCGAATCTTTTCCCTTTAATAATTGGGGGGATTTCTCGCATCGAATATCTATAAACAATTTATTCTCACCTTGATTTCCACGTATCATCTTGGGTTCATACACCGCTTGAGATGCCTCTTTACAAATCGCTTTCACTTTTTTCATTTCAGCGTCAGAAAGAGAAGACTCAGGAGATATAAAAGATTTTCCTTTGAGAATGCAATCCTCCTCGCCCCAATCGCTCATTCCTTTCAATTCTCTGGGAGTTGGATTTCCATTTTTGTAAATGGAAAGAAAGGATCCTGTCACTGTTCTGCAAATTTGTAGTCCCTCGGATAGAATTTTTTCTCGCAATAATTTGCAGTGCAGATATGAATTTGCTAATGATATTTTCTCATCTCCCAAAATAAATCCATCAACTAAGGGGTTTTCATATACTTTCATTCCAGCATCATTGATTTTTTGCTCGGACAAATCGACAGCCTTTCTTTCACATTGTGCAGCGTTTTCCAAAGCGGTTTTTAACTGAGCCGGAGTTCTTGTCTCTGTCTGGGAAACTAGATATTTTTTCCCAAGCTGCAATGCTCGATTGTATTGCTCTTTTAATTCTCCACCTTGCTCTCTCTGTGCTTGCTTTTTAGCCTGACTCAAAAAACAACCGTTAGCCACAATAGCAATGAAAATCATTTGAAGAATCTTTGATAGAATTTGAAAATGCATAATACCCTCTTAGTTAATAGAGTTGTTGAAAAATAAAATAGAGAGAGTGGTTTGGGACTGTGTAAAAGCAAAGAAATATTAACCGCAGAGTTCGCAGAGAGTATTGATTTTATTAACTCTTTTCTAAAACTCAATGTCACTTCCTTTGGTCGTTCCATAATGCTCTCCGCGTCCTCTGCGGTTTTAATATGTTTTTACACAACGCCAAACTCAATTATCTCTTTTTTTCAAAAACTTTAATCTGCTTTTCCAAAATATTTTTTTATAGATTTTATGTATATAATAAATGAATGCATATTATTCAAAGTTTGGTCTACGTTTTTCCCCAAAAGCATTCATCGCTTCCATTAAATTTTTTTGAATGATAGGAGTCTTAAAATTTTTATCTAAAGCTTTCATATGTGCATCAGCATATTGCGAAAGGTGAAAATGCAAAGACTCTTTCGTTCCTTGAAAAGCCGAAAGGGGAAATTTGTAAAGAGTCTCTAATTTTCGTATAGTTAGTTTTCTTAGGTCTTCTTTATTATTTGCAATTTCATGAATGAAACCGATTTCTTTTGCCTCTTCTGCTTTGTAATTTGTTCCGTATATGACATCATTCACATGTTGTGGAAGCACAACCATTTTCGTTTTTTCAATTAAAACACCAGGCAGAGGTAGACCGAAAAAAACTTCTGTAAAAGAAATGCGAGCTTTTCCTGTCATCATCATTCTATAATCGCAAGCAAGTGACAACACCGCCCCACCACCCATCGCATAACCAGAAATTTCCGCAATTAGCGGCTTATAGATATTACTCACAAAGACAAAAAATTTTATAATCTCTCCCATTTCTTCCGCAAGTTTTTCTTGGGGAGTAGTAGAAATATGTTTTGCATCCATTCCATTGCAAAAAAATTTCTCATTTTCTGAATGTATAACGATTCCTTTTACACTTGCATCCTCATTTAACTTGGTTAATATCGATTGCAATTCCAAAATTTGATCTCGAGTGATAGAATTTTGTTCGTTTGTTTGTATGCCGATAAAGGAAGTTTTACCACCCTTTAGTTCTTTTTCTTCAACATGATAATTGCTCATTTTTATCCTCTATATATTTTAAATTTTATTCTCTAACCCAAAGATATTGTTCAAGCGGCGTCTTTAAACATATCTACGATTTCTTTTGCGTGTTTCATACCGTCTTTAATCATTTCAACACTTACACCACCGCGATAATAACCAAATAGATGTAGATTTTCGTAAACAAGAGTGAATTTATTTCGAAGCTTTGCATTGTAGGGAATTTTAGGAATGAGATCCCAGTAATGCTCGGTAGATTTTGGAAGTTTATTTTTAGGAATTCCTTTTCCGATTAGATAACCATCAATTGCAAGAAGGGGCGCCAAATACGCAATACCCGATGCTTCGCGCACAAATTTAGAATCCATATAAATTCCGTCTTCGATAGGAATTTTAGAAAGGGTCTCTTTTGCATTTTCCAAATAGCGATAAGCTTCTTTGATAGCTTGCTCTTTCGTATTTATTGCGGTGAGTTTATATTTCTTCTTCATATAATTATGAAGGTTTAGAATTCATGCATTGTCAAGAAATTCTATTCTATTTCAATTATTTTTTCCCTATTATTACGCACTTGCGCAATGAGAAAAAATTGCCATACTTTCTTTCCAAAATGATATCTTTTCTTTGACTTGATTTTCTAATTCGGAACTTCAAAAGCTAGGACGTAAAGCAGATTGTTAATATTAAAATTATACAGAAAGTCACTAATAGTTTTTGTATCTGTCGGCTAATTTAGTTATACCGTCCTTGGGAAATTATTGCTCTATTCTTTCTAATTTCCCTTTTCTCTTAACAATGTTTTTATAGTCCCACTGAATTTCTTTTGATTTTTTTAGCCAACGTTTTAAGTCTTTTGTTTTAATTTCAGAGAGGTCGTTATAAAAAATAGAAGCATCTTTAAATTTCTCTCCCCTAATGTTTAATAAATCTTCTTCAAAATCTTTCCCACTCCAAAACATCAATCGTATACCTTTCTTTTGTTTGCTGTATCCAACTGTTGGGTTGCCATCTAAAAACCAAACAGGATGAGCATGCCAAATTTTGCTCTCTGCTTTTTTTAGTACACTGTCAATTGTATTCGCAAGCAAATCGCAAATTTCATTGTCTGTCGTAGTTTGCCTTTCGTTATAAGTTTGTATTTCCGAGTTCATAAATAAACAAATCCGTCTGATTTTGGATGTTTAGTAAAGCATTTTCTAAGTAACTGAGTCTTTTTCTGATGATTGAAATGTCGTTTTTCTAACTCTGGATCACGCTGACATAGCAAACTTTACCACATTTCTAGGCTTTTCGCGTAACGCATTCCAAATATCCAATTTAGTTTGCATAGCAAGCCAGCTTTCAGGCGTTGTATCGGTCGCAAGTGCAATTCGAATTGCGGTTTCTGGTGTTATGCCACAGCGTCCATTTATAATTTCGGAAAGAGTTTTGCGGGAAATTCCAAGCGAATAAGACGCTTCTGTAATCGTTATTCCCAAAGGTTTGATTATATCTTCGTATAAGACTTCCCCTGGGTGTGTGGGCTTTCTAGTTTTCATTGAATAACTCCTTAATGATAGTCTTCATAATTTACAAGTTTGGTATTTTCACCTTCAAACTCAAAGGTTACTCTCCAATTTCCATTGACCCATACAGACCAACGATTCTGATTTTTTCCTACCAACCGATGTAGCTTGTAGGCAGGAAGATTCATATCATTGGGCTCTACAGACGCATCTAACCTATCTAGAATCCTTCCTAATTTTTCAGCATGACTTGGAATAATTCCACTTTTTGATCCTGTCTCAAAAAACTTCTGTAAACCCTTATGCGTAAATGATCGAATCACTTTTTTAGTTGTAACCTTATTAGTTACAATGTCAACAAAAAAACTTCATTCTAACCGGAAAGTCCAGTCCTCTTTTTTGTAATTTAACTTTTAATTTGTTGGTCTAGAATTAGATAGTATTATAATTAAAGTCTAATACATTTACCAATAATAAAATTATCAGGAAAGGAAAATATGAAATATATACTGTATTTGATAGCTTGTTTTTTTTTTTAAATATATTTGCCGAGGACAAAACTAAGCTCGAAGAAGCGGAAATCAAAGACTCTGAAAAGATTGAATTCCAAAACAAAACCCACAAAAAGGCTGCGGCTGAAACAAAAGTTTTACATGAATCGATTGGAAAAAAATTGGCGGGGCTAATTTCGAGTAAACCCGATGAAATGCATTCTGTAGATGGAGTGAAAGCCATTCGTGTTGCGTCTACCGAAAAAAATAAATTCGGAGCGGATGTTATCTTTTTGGATACAATTACCAGTTTCGGACATATAAATTCAATTCACAGAGTATTGTCTGGATATATTCAAACTGCTTTTGATTATAATAGCGCCAAGGCTGATATTTTAGCGACTTATGTTTTGTATTACAATGGTATGCATAGAGGCAATATTAGTTTCTTCGAATCAAAATACAGTAAAGCTTTGCTAAAGAAGTTGAGCACTGCGAATGTAGGCATCGCAATTAAATATAAAGACTGGCCCGGCAAAACAGAATTAATCATACCGATTGAAAAAAATGCTCTGAAAGAATTTCAAAAAGATGTCACTTTAGATGAACTAGAAAACGAAGTAAATAAAATAATCAATGATAAAAAGAATGGAGATGAGGATAAAAAGAAATTTTCAGAATTGATGAAGGAAAAATCTGCCAAGGAGCTAATAGAAATTAACCAAAAGATAGAAGAGCTAGAAAACTTAGAAAAAGAAATTGAAGCAAAACAGAAAAATATTCAGGAGAGATTAGCAGAATTAAAAAAAGACCCTGAAAAAAACAAAGAAGAAATTGCAAGACTAGAAAAAGAATACGAAGATTTAGAGAAACAAAAAAAGGATATTAAAAAACGCAAAGAAGACCTAATAGAAAGAGAAGAGCGGCTAATAGGCGTTGCATCTCCTAGAAGAACTCCCAAAGTAGTCCCTCTACCCCAAGAAGAAAAAAAAGTAGAAGTCAAATTGGATCCGAGACTATTAGAGCCTGAATATTCTTCGCATATAGTGGATGGAAAATTAGTTTTCATAAAACCAATCACTGATATCGACAGCCATTGCGTCAATGGAATTCATTTGCTAGATCCTTTAAAAGAAGATTTTATTTTTACAAGTGAGTATAGTAAAATCTGTGGAAAAACTTTTAAAGTCCTTGGGGGAAATATTTTAGTAGTTGGATATTTAGAAAAGAAAGAACAAATCAAATTAGTTCTCCTTAGACAAAATGATTTAAAAGTTGTAGGCAATTCAGAAGTAAACGTCTACCACAAAACACCAATCGAAATTCGCGGTGATTTTTTATATGCAATCGAAAATTTAGATGGAAAATTTTATCTAACTCGCTTTGATCAAAATCTAAAAAGCCTTACTCGCTCTAAAGAAGAAGTAAATCCAGACTCTATCATTACTTTTTATGATAACAAAATATACGTTTCCAGTAAAAAAGAAAACGGTCAGGTAGAATTTAAAGTATTTAAAAAAGAAGATTTAAGTTTTATAAAGAAGACCCAGGCTTAGGCTTGGGTGTGGTTTTTAGAGGCTAATTGGCTGTAAACTATCAGAGTTTTATTTAACGCGGGTAAAATTTTACTTAAATGTTCTCTTTCCCTCCTCCAAGCCCATAAAAAAACTTAAAGCGAATCTAAGATTAAATCAATCGTATCTTGAAACATTGATTTGTAATTCTTACAGTTCATTTCGTAAGCTAGTTTGAAATGGGGATAATTTTCGAAAACATTTGGATCAATAGATTCCTTGTCTAAATTCATTGAACTTTCTGCTAAGGAATATCCATGTAAATAATCAATGAGAAGATTTCCTAATAAAATTGCTTTTCGCCTTGGTAGTGGGCTTTCATTCAGACAACTAAATAAATTTTCATTGAACTCAAGCGATGGTTTAAGGGAGTAGGATGGTGCGGTCAGAATAAAATAGATTAGGTTCGGATGTTGTTTTACTAAATTTCTATAATTAGCAAGTAAGACTTTGATTTTTTCTTTCCAGCTTTTTTTCGCAGGAAGGTTTGAATCTAACTCGCCGAAAACAAAAGCGACAATTTCTTGGAGTAAAATTTCCTTGCTTGGGGTATAATGATAAACCGCCATTGGGTCAACTTTTAGATTTTTAGCAAGGGCTCTCATGCTTAGATGATTCACTCCCTCTTTATCAATAATTTTCAAAGCCTGCTTTAGTATCAAATTTTTATTGAGACTACTTGTTATTGGTCTACCTGGATTTTTTCTCTTCATTAGAATCTCTGTTGGATAAAATAATAATTTACAAATTCTACACTGTAGAATTAAATACATTTGTAAATTAAAATTTGGGAGCTACTATGAAAATTTCAATATATATAGCAACTAGTTTGGATGGTTTTATCGCAAGACCGGATGGTGATATCGAATGGCTTTTTACTTTCAATGATCCGAATGATAAAGAAGATTACGGATATGCAGAATTTATTGCAAGTACTGATTGCATAGTAATGGGAAGAAAAACTCTGGAGAAAGTTTTAACATTTCCCGAATGGCCTTACGATAAACCGGTTATAGTTATCAGTAATACTTTGAAAGTAATTCCAGAAGAGTACAAAGGTAAGATAGAAATTTTTCAGGGAACTGTCGATGATTTAGTAGTAAAACTAAGAGCGGAGAAGCGGGAGCGGATATATATTGATGGAGGCAAAACAATTCAATCTTTTCTTGCTGGAGGTTATGTATCCGACTTGACTTTAACACGTATCCCAATTTTGATTGGAAGCGGTTTATCATTATTTGGCTCTATTTCCAAAGATATAAAGCTAAAGCATATAGTTACTAAATCATTTCCTTCCGGCTTCGTTCAATCCAAGTATGAATTATGATAATTTTTAAAGCTTGAAATATAAGAGGACGTTTTTCTTAGTAAAATAAACTAGAATAGATTTAAAGGAAATACTCAATGAAGAAAATTTTTATTTTATATGGGCTAATGATTGTAAACTTTTCCATGATTCATGCAAATGATACCGCTCAATATACACCAGAGCAAGCAAATTGGAAATCATTTCAATCAAAGCCTCTGGCTGGCGGGAACACTGGACATGATCCTGATAGTGTAACTTGGATTACGAAAGCGCAATGGGAGGCTTCTAAATGGGATGGAAAAACTATTTATGATCCAACTAAGATGACGAAGGCAGAATTTTTCGCAGCACTCTGTCCAAGCGCAGATCGTGTACGCGGAATCAGAGAAGTTTTCTATAAACACAATCCATTCAAAGATAATAAAAATCCAACCAAAGCAGAAGTAGATGAATGGCATAGAATTGCTATCAACCATGTGAGAACACTCGTCGGATATACAACCCCGGACAGACAAGTTCAAAAAGACCAATGTATGTTTAAGCGCGCTCTTTGGGGAGACGAAAGAAAATTCACAACCAAGTGGGACGCAAAATATCCCGGCACGAATGGATCCGCTGCTGGTCCCTGCCAAGGCTCAACAAATGCACATTGTGGAGCAAGTTTTCTTCCAAGTGCAGAAGACCAGGCTCCTTATTTCGGGGAAACAAAATTAGTCTGCACTGCAACTGCTGGTGCAGAAGGAGTATTTAGTGGACCTAAATCCAATATTCCTTGGTCTCTCAAATGGTCTCGTGGATTTTGTAACACATTAGCCGCTGAAGGTTTTTGGGGAGGTCACACAGGTCCTTGGTTTCATCGTGAAAAATTTGGTTTTAGTTTTTGGGATTCTGATGAAAAAAATAATAACAGTATGGCAGTCCTGAGAGCAAAATGGACAGGAAAACTAATGCCTAGTCTTTATACTAAGCCTTGATAGATTTGCGGCATATCTATTAAAAAAGATTTAATCACTCACCTTACGCATGGCAATCTTTTTATAATGCCGCCTAACGTTAAGAGTATCCGACGTGACTTTGAAACTCGAAAGTGCGGTAGCACCTTTTGAGTTTCAAAGTCATGTCTCCAAGCCGACCAACTACTAGCAAGTCCAGTGACTGAGTGTAGGGCGCAAAACTTGCATTATTCTCTTGCAAGTTTTGTGACCGGAACGAAGGCACTGGACTTGCGTAAGTTCAACAAATATACTACAAAGTGTGGCTAATACAACTATGCCGGCTTGGAGCAAGGTGACTCACATCATCCGAGCGTAGTGAGTCGCCGCAGTGGATACTCGCAGTTAGGTGATCGTTTTTTGCTTCTACAACGAAAAAGCCTCGCCCCATTTATTTAAACCAGACTGAGACACGGACACGTTCGGCTTTGCTCAGTGGAACTGTCGAAGGCTGGTTTCTTTTATATTTCAATTTTAATTTTGTTTACTATTTCTGAATATATATCAACCACATTACTATTAGTTTTAATTGTAATCAATAGAGCAAAGCGAATCTTATTATTATATTTTTCCAATTTCTTTCTTGTTCTCCACCATCCGCCTACTGGGTAAATACAAATACTTTCTTTTTTTGCTAATTGTGCAGCAGTTCCTAGCCAAA
>JANMOF010000413.1:0-2240 GCA_031368925.1 Leptospiraceae bacterium | reverse complement strand
AAGTAAAAGAAAGAATTTTAAAAATCCGTCAGCGAAATAATCAGATTGTAAAGAACCTAAAAAAACTTTATAAGGGTCATTGTCAAATTTCAGGGACAGAGTTTACTTTCAAGAAGAAAAATGACGAATGGTATTCAGAAGTGCATCACTTAATTTCTTTGGGTGAAAATGGCTCTGATGCTTATGCAAATGCTATTGTTGTAAGTCCTTTAATTCACCGAATGCTTCACTATGCAACTGTTACCAAAATTGACCTTACCCAAATCAAAGACCACAGACTGAAAATCAAAATCAACCAAAAGGACTTTGAAATTACTTGGCATCCAGACCATTTGAAAACTGTTGAAAAATCTTTGAAGGATTAATTACGGTGCAAGTGAATGAGATACTCATTCAGTGTTGCACCTTTCTTAATAACATCTGTTCTGCTTTTGAAACGCTTATATTGAATATCCTTCTTTACAACTTTTCCGTAACCCGACAAGAAAGAAATCAAATCATCGATTGGCAGCAATCCATCTTCGCTATAACTAATTAGAAAGTCACTGCAATTTATTTTTGTAAGGATTTTATCAAATGAACCTCTGATTTTTACTTTGGAACAAAAGTTTGAATACTGGTCTCTCCATGGCCTCAGTCCACTATCTCCAATTGCTTCTGGTTCATCCTCTCTTGCAAGAGTTTCTAAAATGTGATAATTGGCAGCATACTGACGCTTAATATAAGGTGGGTCAATATAACAAACATCTCCAGTTAGTTTAATTGCTACATCTTCAGCATATCCCCTAAATACTTTATGCCCATCTAAATTACCTTTATTTGAGAACGAAGAGGCGTAAAGTAAGATAGGATCTTCCGCTCTCTTCACAAACTTAGATAAGTAATGCCCATACGTTCCTGCAATGTTTGCTATGTCATTAGCAGCCATGATCAAGTCATGGAGCAAGAGGGAATGTTCAAATTCGGTTATAACCTTTTTATCCTTTAAAGCTTTAATCTCTCTCCTGATAGCATCAATCTTGGCAGCGTTTTTAGATGTGAAATATTTTCTTGGCCTTTTAGTATTTGACGGTTTGCCATCGGGACTGAATTCCTTGTAGAAATAGCCTTTAACGGGTTTTAGATTATTTAGATAATTCAATAGAGTTTCATAATTGCTACTGCCAAATAGATTATGCACTTTAAACTTTTCAATATCGTTTATTTTTTTGATTCCTTTAAAGGCAGGAGCTTCACTTAAATACAGATGTACATTCAAATGATGAAAAGAATAAGTCATAACATCAACTGCTGATACCTGAAATCCATTTTCACGAAGCGCTAGTGAAAAAAGACCCGTGCCTGCCATCAAATCTATAATATGCTTTGCTCCCTTTTTCGTGGCTAAGATTTCCGCAATGATAATATCGGAAAGCTTATCCTTAGAGCCAATATATCTAAAACCCATTTACTTGAAAAATTTCTTTAGTGTCACAGTTAAGTAATCGCTTGATCGGAATCAATTGTTCTGAGGAGTTAAGTGTATTAAAGATTGCATCGTAATCTCCTTGACTCAATCTGAAGAAATGGGCAACTACTCTTTCAATAAATAAATCGTTTGTTTTAGATATATTCCTTTCCTTTGATTTAGAAACTTCATTACGAATTACCGTAGTAACACGGCTAATCAAAGACTTTGATTCAGGAGATTTAAAATCTATTAAAGGAAAGGGTAAATTGACAAGCATTGTTTGAGTTAAATAAGGGTGACTTTTCCATTCATTCTCCCCATACTTCTTAATAAGGTAATATGTCATTGCTCTGGAATTCAAGACAGCTAGGATAAATTCCAATGACAAATTTTTCTCGAAGCCAGGCTTTAATTTCAGAATATAAACAACTTGGTTTGTTATTGAATTTTCATAGTCTAAACTTGCCGTTATTCCAACCCCAGTCTTTCTGACTAGAATTTTGGTGCCATTATAAATATTAAGATTTTTATAGTTGATTCCCTTTTTTAGCGTATTTATCCAACTCTTAGAAATAGACGTGAACCTATACAAATCTTCTCCGACCTTTAGCCTAATATTTCCAGTACCATTGTGACTGAGTACAATTTTTTCTTTGACAGCAAATTCAAGATTGAGCAATGAGTCACAATTATTGCACTTCGGCTTTTTTGCTTTTGGGTAAGGCATCCAGTATTCGCATTTTGGACATTGACACACGATTCCTTTTTTAGAAATCTCTGCTCCCCTTGT
>JANMOF010000369.1:0-9023 GCA_031368925.1 Leptospiraceae bacterium | reverse complement strand
CAGTAGAGCGAATGGGGCGACGTCATACGTCCAATACCAAACAAATGCAAGCTCCTACTTGACGTTTCACAACTTCAAATGTTTTGTTTGACTCCCTTTCTTGTAGAGTTTCTCCAATACAAAAAACAGGGATGAATCCTGCTTTCAAGAGAAAGTGAATTTTTTGATTTAAGAAAGCATCTGTCTCACCCAGAAATTGTCTTCTTTCCGAGTGACCAACAAGCGCGTGAGAAATTCCCAAGTCTTTTAGTTGGTCTGTAGAGGTTTCACCTGTGTATGCCGCAAGTCCAGATGGATAAATATTCTGTGCACCTACGTGAACGGAAGTTCCCTTTAATATTTCACTTACTTTTTGTAAATGAATAGCAGAAGGAAATACTAATAGCTCTAAAGATGTTTGCTTAGAGCTTAAACCTTTTTTGATTCCCTCTGCAAGCTCAGTTGCTTGCGTCAGAGTCAAATTCATTTTCCAATTTCCAGACATGATTTTCTTGCGCATTATTTCTCCTTACTTGCGGAACAAGCCAGCACTTGCCGTGCTGGACTGGGACTTTAGTCACTTAGCAGTGGGCTTGCTGCCGCAGGCTGTATCAATATAATTAGTCTTTGTTATTCTTCAAAAGTGCAGCAACACCAGGTAAGGTTTTACCTTCTAAAAATTCGAGTGAGGCTCCACCGCCTGTAGATATATGAGTAATTTTATCTTCTACGCCGGCTTTAGCTATAGCAGCTATAGAATCTCCACCGCCTACTACTGATTTTGCGTTAGACTTCGCAATCGCTTTAGCAATTTGAATTGTTCCATTTGCAAATTTATCCATCTCAAAAACACCCATCGGACCATTCCAAAGAATTGTTCCTGCTGATTTGATTATTTTTTCATATGCAGAAATTGTTTTGGGTCCAATATCCATTCCCATCCAACCGTCTATGATTCCCATTTTATCTACAGTCTTAATCTTTGCTTTTTCGCTAAATGAATCAGCTATTACATGGTCAATTGGAAGTTGAAAGTCTACGTTTTCATATGCAGCTTTATCAATGATTTGAAACGCCTGGGATTCAAATTCTTTTTCAACGAGTGAAGATCCAACCGGAACGGCACGGGACTTAAGAAATGTATAAGCCATTCCACCACCAATTAACATCGTATCAACTTTGTTGAATAAATTTTTTAGAATTTTAATTTTACTAGATACTTTTGCTCCACCGATGATTGCAACAAACGGCTTTTCGGGTTTAGTAATCAGACCAGTTAACATTTCGATTTCGCGATACATCAAAGTTCCAGCATAAGAAGGTAGAAAATGTGTAATTCCTTCCGTAGAGGCATGTGCTCTATGGGCTGTACCAAAAGCATCGTTTATGTAAACATCAGCCAGTGCAGAAAGCTTCTTCGCAAACTCCGGATTATTCTCTTCTTCTTCTTTGTGAAAACGAAGATTCTCTAAAAGCAATACTTCTCCATCCGCAAGTTCATGAGAAAGTTTCTCTACATCAGATCCAATAATCTGCTCGGAAAATTTTACAGGCTTCTTTAAAATACTCGCAAACGCTTCTTGCACAGGTTTCATCGAATACTTAGGATTTGCCTGACCTTCTGGTCTTCCTAGGTGACTTGCTACAATGAGTTTTGCCCCTCTGTTCAAAAGAAGTTCTATTGTAGGAAGAGTTTTTTCTATTCGAGTTGTATCTCCGACTTTACCATTATCGAGAGGAACATTAAAGTCCACTCTCAAAAACACTCTCTTCCCTTTAACGTCTATATTTTCTATTCGGGGTAAATTCATCTTATCCTTTTTTTACCATAAATCTAATTAAATCAACTACTCTGTTTGAATATCCCATTTCGTTGTCATACCAGGAAACTAATTTAAAGAAATTTGCATTGAGTTCAATACTAGCATCTGCATCGAAAATAGAAGAAAGTGGATCACTAGTAAAATCAGTTGAAACAACAGCTTCCTCTGTATATCCTAAAATTCCTTTCAAACTTCCTTCCGAAGCCTCTTTCATTTTTTGCTTAATTTCTTTTAGAGAAGTTGGTTTTACTGTTTTAACAGTTAAGTCTACTACCGACACATCTGGAGTTGGAATGCGAAATGACATACCTGTTAGTTTGCCAGCAACTTCAGGAATACAAAGACCTACAGCTTTTGCAGCACCGGTAGAAGAAGGAATGATATTTTGCGCTGCCCCTCTTCCACCACGGAAGTCTTTTTTAGAAGGACCGTCTACTGTTGGTTGCGTTGCTGTCATAGCGTGGACAGTCGTCATTAGCCCCTCTGCAAATCCGAAATTATCTAAGACCACTTTTACGATTGGAGCAAGACAGTTGGTTGTACAAGATGCATTGGAAACAATATGCTCTGTTGCAGGATTGTATTTATCTGCATTAACGCCCAATACATAAGTAGGAATTTCTTTATCTTTTGCTGGAGCGGAGATAATCACCTTCTTAGCACCGGCTGACAGGTGTTTGCCCGCGCCTTCTTTATCTGTGAATCTACCTGTAGATTCAATTACATATTCAACGCCCATAGCTTTCCACGGGAGTTTTTCAGGCTCTTTTTCTGCTAGGCATCTAATTTTTTTTCCATTGATTATAATATTTTCTGCGTCGTGCTCCACGGTTCCTTTGAATTTACCGTGAGTAGAGTCATATTTGAATAGATAAGCTAAATTATCTGGGGTTACTAGGTCATTGATCGCTACAAATTCTAAATTAGGATCTTCTAAACCTACTCGAAGTACGAGTCTTCCAATTCTTCCAAAGCCATTAATTGCAATTTTTGTCATCTAAATGCTCCATCCCTAATTTTTGATTAAAATTAGAGTTTTATTTCAATCTGATAACAAGGTAAAAATACTATTTATATGAGTCAAAAAGTAAAAATGTAAAAAATAAAAATTATTCTATCCTATTTTGAAATATGTATTATCATATATAGTATGAAGATAAAGATTTTTTTGATTCTCTATCTCAGTATGAACTTTTTCCTTTTTGGTAAAGAAAGGATGACGTATACCTTTAAAACGCATAATTTCCGAATCGAATTGCCAACACATTGGGAATTAAGCAAATCTCTCTCAGATCATAAGCATAAACCTATTCTAACAGCAGTTAGTACAGAAGATAGAATTCATTTAGAAATCTATGTATTGCCTAGAGAGGCAAGTGATATGAAAATTGGTTTCATTCATACATTAAAAAATTTACAACTCTGGGCGGAAAACTATACAAGCCTCGATAGAGAAGCAGAATTTCCTCTCTATCATCTGGAAGGTTACTGGGCAAAGACAACCGGCTTTAAACACAAAAGAAAAACGTACGGGTATGTCGTTTACGCAAGCGATGGTGTAAATCTTTTTGTCATACATGCTTATACAAACGCTGCCCTATTCCCTAAAAATTTTAAAGTAATGAAGGATATTTTTAACGGGTTTACACTCAATCGAAATTATAAAAATGAATGCTGTAACGAATGCACAATTCTTTTTCCAAACGATAGAAATTCTTCGCAAACAAGCTGCACCGATTACACAGAAACGGAAGAGTGTATGATTTACTTTCAAAATAAACCACAGACTGTTAGTCAGTGCAGATAACGAATATTTGCCACAAAATGGCTGAAAATAAAATAGATTTAAAAACAATTCGAAAATCGACTCAGGAAATAATAGCGAAATATAAATTAAAGAATCTACGCTTTGCAACTAAGCAAAACTAGAAATATTTTTCTTGACTTCCTTTTCATGCGAAAGGAAATTTACTGTATATTACAAAAGGAACCTCATTTTTTTGAGTCAATACGAATGAAACTGAAAACCATTTTAAGGCAAATACAAATTATCCTCTTAACTTTCTTACTTGCTTGTAATCAAATTACGCCTGATAATAAAACTACTCTGCGAGGTGATGAAGTCATAGGTCGTCTCCAATATGAAATAAAAAAAATAAATAATTTTTACTTTACGACTAACTTCAAAAACTCTCTTCCGTATAAATCATCCCACTATTATACAAACATATTACCAGAAAACATAATAGCTATTAACCGCAATAAAAATTACCAGAAAGAAGGAGTCGATGCATGCATAGAAAACATACGTACAATAGGCTTCCCCATTGGGGGAGATTCGGCACTTCTTACTTGCGGTATTAAAGAGGTTGGGTTTCTGGAATTAGGAGGGGTTGGAACAGGCGGCAAATCCGTAAAGAAAAATGAACTTCTATTAAATATTCTGGCATTACCGTAAGAGCATAATTCTAATTTTGCGTTCGAAACTTTGAATCAAAATTTTTCATTGCCTGGTTGAGGGAAGGGGTTAATTGCTGTTCGTCGATAGAAAATTCATGTTTCCAGAGAATTTTTCCGGTTTCTATTTCGATATTACGAATGGAAAATTCCAACGATGTATCATGACGGTTAACTTCGATTATTTCTCCTAAAATAAGATTAGAGGCGCCAAGCATATTTCCAATCTTAACTTGATCGGAAACAGTAAGACCGGTTTGGGAAAGTTTTAATTCTTTTAAGATTTCGTCTAACTTTACCCGCTCTACTACAGTATAATTCTTGTTAACCAGCACTGTTTCGACTTTATCGCGAATGGCATTTGCCAGACTAGCATCTTTTGAGAATTGATGCTTGATAGGAAGAATAGCAATGCGAGAACGGATTGTATTATTTCTTTTTGTGGTTTGAGAAATAGAAGCCCCTGAAAATTTTCCTGCAACTAGATCTTCTTGAAAATCTCTTTCAAAACGATTTGCAATGAATTTCTGCGGATAATCAAACATATGTATAAAACTATGTGCATAAGAGTCATTTGCAATCAGTAAAAGGCTTATTGGAATCGTAAGCCAGGAATTATAAGATCTTTCATTAATACTATAATTATATTCCTTGAGTAACTGCTGATTTGCAGCATCCACTACTTCAATTTTTATATCTGCTTCTATTTTTTCAAATACAGGAATGATACCGAGAGTAAACATCCACAAAAAAACAGTCGGCGCGTAGAGCAAATCGTCTTTTACCGTCGTTGAGTATTTAACTTTCAAATTAGAATTTTCTTCAATTTCAAGACAGCAGCCACGGCGAATATAATCGTGTATCCCCGCTGAATTATAACTTGTTGCAATCGAATTATCCTTTTTGCCATTATCCTCTGGAGTATTCTTTCTTTCTAAGGATATTTTTCTTTTTTCTTTCCATTCAGAAGATTCAACCATGCGGACGCTCTGATTTCCTATTTTGTAATGATGTAAAGTACAATTCAGAGAGAAAAAAGCAAACAATAAGATTGAGGTTAATTTCATTTTTTTCCTACTACTTGGTAGTTCTTATTTTTAACCGATTAAAGGAATTTCAATCGTAAAATTTGTTAAGTCCCCGTTACTACGTTCAAAATGATTTTTTAGATTACTCACACTCACTTTTCCTTTATGATTTCGAATAATTCTATCAACAAAGCAAAGACCCAGACCAAAATCAAGTGTAGGAAATTTTTCATATACAAAGCGAGAGATTCGAAAGAACGGTTCAAAAATTATGCTTTGATATTCAGGTTTAATTTGACCTAATTCTTTTCCTTTTGGATCTGGATAATTTAAAACGGAAATAAGAATACTATCTTTTAAGACTTCAAGCAAAATAAAAACTTTACTTCCTTCCTCTGAAAACTTAAACGCATTAAAAAGTATTTCCTGAATCGCCTTCGTTAAATATTCTTTATTTACTTCTAGTATTCTGGAATTCGAACCGCTCATACTCTTTGTAAGAACTACGCTATGCCCCCTTATTGATTCATATTTTGCAATTTGTGATGTAGCTTCTTCTATAATATCATGCAAATCTTGTATAGAAATTTTTTTCTTGGGCAAATCATTATTAATCACTTGATCAATGTCAGCAATAACTCCAATTAACCTATTCAAAAATTCTGCATTTTCAAAAAGCATTGTAAGAAGTTTTTTCTTGACTAAGAATTGTTCTCCCTCTGGCTTAGCCGAACTTTTAATCATCTCGATCACTGGAACTAACGCACCGATTCCAGCTCCTTGTAAGAAACTGGTTTTTATTCCATCTATGAGACTCATATCTGACTTTTTGATATTCTTTAGAGGAATAGTATCTTTGAAAATATTCCAATTAAATTGATGCTCAAATCGAATTTCTCGTTCTTTTAGAATATTTTCATTGATGATTCTTAGTTCAGCTAATTCAAATGCCTTGTTGACCTTTGTAATGAGCTCACTTGAAGAAAATGGCTTTATGATATAGTCATGAGCACCATTTTTAAAAAGCTCAATGATAGTCTTGCTATCATTCATCATGGTAAGAATTATCACGAGTGGTTTATGCCCTGTCTCAAATAATTTAAGCATAAAATCTTTGCCTGACATTTCATCCATTACTATATCAGAAATTACAACTAGTGTAGGCTCTGCATTGTAAAGATTGAAAGCTTCGACTGGATTTGTTGTAGCGGTTACCTGGTATTTTGCTTTAGATAAGATGCTCTTTAGAGCTTCCAATATAATTGAATCATCATCGACTACTAGGATTTTGTTCATGCTTTTATCCATAGAAAATGGCTTTGATTAACAAGCACTTTCCCTACTCCTTATGCCACAAGGCTCACCTTCAACAAAAATGTTTTTAATAGCATTCTTGCAAGTGTTTTATTTTTTTACCTAAGTAGCACTCTGTTGAATTTTGCGAAGAATGTTAATCTTCGCCTGGGTAATACGCCTTAGCTCTATAATTTTATCTAAATGATATTTTAAAATTGTATCTCGATCCAATTGTTTTTCTAAATCTTTCAAAAAATTACGAACATAAATTAAGTCATCTAACATTGAAATCTTAGAAGTTTGCACTAACTTCTTCACCACGTCGAATTCATACTTACGAAAATGAATTCGAATCAAGAATCGAATCGAAAATTGATTAACTGCTTTCGACCATTTACTATTACCCGGATCCATATAGCGACGCTCGGAATTACTCGCATAACCACTATTATTCTCATCTTCGTATTCAATATCATAATTAGGTTCTTCTTCACGGTAGAGCTTATAAAGTTTTTCCTTTCGCCATGAATCCGTATATTCAAATGCATTCGTTGCAATTAGTCGTATATATTCATCAATCATTATCGCTTCATTCAACGTTCTACCTAACTGGGTATTATTAAATTCTTTTATCTTTGGAAGCAACTCGCGAATAATTTGAAAACCGGTTTTACGTTTATAATATGTGCTTTCATAAACCTGTGCTAGTCTTTGGTCTGTATAATGTTTCAATTCACTAAGAATAGACTGATCAGCGTAAACGTAAGAATCCACTCCTTGCACAAATAAAGCAGGATCGGATGTAACCACGTTGACAATAAAAATATAATGTAAATCTTTTAACTGATCAAGGTAAAACTTGATATCCTCAGCACTTTTAGAATGTAAGGTCATCATTCTTTTAATAAAAGATTCAGACGTAGGAATTCTCTCTCGACCACGAGCATTCTCTTCTTTGATTTGGTTTGCGATATCTTGTAGAATTTTTATATTAGAAACAGACATAGAGCTATTATAATTTTCGGTATAGTAAATCATTCATAAGAAAGGATTTCTCGTAAACTTAATTTTTTTAGCATAAAAAATGGGTAAAGCGTCGCTAGAATTGATACCAGTGGAATGGAAAGAATACAAGAAAGAATCAATAGATAAGGGATTTCTATCGAAAGTGTCCATCCAAAGGCAGTTTTGTTTATGACATGAATGATAATTGGATTCAAAAGAAAGGAAGACAGAATTCCCATTATTATTCCAAAAAAAGTTAAACTGAAATTCTCTGCAAAAACAATTTTGTTGAGTTGAGACTCGCTTGAGCCAATAGAACGAATGACTCCAAAAATTCGAAGCTTGTCACCTAAGTTGTAGAGAATAGAGGAAAAAAGGGAGACAAATGCGATAATAGCCGCCGTATATTTTAAAGACTCCAGCACCTTAAAGACTTTTTTCACTCCACCGATGTAAATTTCCTTTAGCTCTTGCGAGTTAATGAGTTTTAAATTTGGATCAAAAGAAATTGCTGATTGCAATTTTTCGAAAGTTACTTTTTGTTCGGCTTTATTTAAAACATTCACCCGCACAGCACGGTAAGAATCTATTCCAAATAGATTTTTAAAAAGTCGATAGTCCATCATGATAGTCCCATTTTCAGAAAAAAAATGCTCTCTTGTTCCAGCAATTCTTAATTCTTTTATGCCGGCGTTTGAATTAATTTTTAAAGTGTCGCCAACTTTTACTCCATTCAAATAAGCCATATTAGCCGACACAAGAATGTCTTTATCATAATCTAAATCCGGGTAGGTAGAAATTCCTTTGCGCTCTTCTCTTGCGCGCGCCAATTTCATATCATAGGCATGGATGGTAAAAATTTTATCACCTACCTCTGCTTTTGTATTTAAGATAAATACATCTACTTCTTCGATATTCTCTAAACTGGAAATTTTTTCAGGAAGGCTTAAGGGAATTCCGTAATCAGTTCCTGTTTCTAAATCAGACATATTGATAATTGAATAATCAAAAGGAAATTCTCTTTCTGTCCAATCGACAATTGACTTTTCGTAACTTCCGGTTAATACCGACAAGGAGATAATAAGAGAAACCCCAAGCATGAGTGTAGCCGATGTAAGAGTATTTTTAGTCGCATTCTGAACAATTTCTTCAAACCCGATTCGAATTTCAATAAATGCACTATCCATTCGACTTAATATCCAATTTATGAAATTCATAAATAATTCCATTAGATACGGAAAACAAAGAGTTTGCCCTAAGATAATCATGCCGATAGCAAGAAGCCCAAATACTGGAATAGGCAAATTAATCTTAACCGCTGCAAGCATATAGGCAATAAAGATAATTCCAAGTCCGAAATAGAAAAGAAATCTAAAATTAATACTCTGGATTAGGTTTGGATCTTCTCTAACAATCGTAATTGGTTCTAACCTCG
>JANMOF010000337.1:0-5671 GCA_031368925.1 Leptospiraceae bacterium | reverse complement strand
AATCGTTGCCCTTGCGACTGTTCAGGGCGTAAGTGCGTTGGCTGTTATTCGCCTTTCGGGAAAAGATGCGATCAAAATCACACAGAAAGCATTTGAGGGTAAGAACCTGGAGAAACAATCTTCTCACACTATTCACTTTGGCGCGATCACAGATGGAAAAAGGACGATTGATGAAGTTTTGGTTTCTGTTTTCAAAGAACCAAACTCATTCACACATGAAAACGCGGTAGAGATTTCCTGTCATGGTTCGCCTGTGATCATAAAAGAAATAATAAAACTCCTTTTAAAAAATGGAGCGCGACTTGCCCAACCGGGTGAATTTACAAAGCGCGCTTTTCTAAATGGACGATTTGATCTTGCACAAGCGGAAGCTGTGGCCGACTTGATTCATGCCGAAACCGACAATGCGAGGCAAGCGGCATTGAATCAAATGCGCGGTGGTTTCTCTCAGGAAATTAAACGCCTTCGCGAAGCGCTCATCCATTTTGCTTCACTGGTTGAACTTGAACTGGACTTTGGTGAAGAAGATGTTGAGTTTGCCAAGCGCGATGATCTGAAAAAATTGATTCTAAAAATTCAATCGTACCTATTTGCGCTTATTCAGTCTTTTGATCAGGGCAATGTAATTAAGAACGGAGTGCCAACGGTAATAGCAGGAAAACCAAATGCCGGAAAGTCAACCTTACTGAACACGCTGCTGAATGAAGAGCGAGCCATTGTTTCGCACTTGCCTGGCACAACACGCGATTCCATCGAAGATGAGATGATACTCGGTGGCATCACCTTTCGATTTATTGATACTGCTGGCTTGCGCGAAACAAAAGATGAGATTGAAGCGATTGGCGTAGGACGAACACGCGAAAAAATGAAACAAGCCTCATTGATTCTATATATGTTCGATCTATCTAAAACTAATTCGACAGATATTAAACAGGAAGAAGATGAATTAAAAGCCTTGGGCGTACCCTACATCAAAGTTGGTAATAAGGTTGACCAAGCAAATCGTTTCATTTTAAGAAGTCTTGAAAACCAGGACTTTGTTATGATTTCCGCTGCACAAAAAACAAATATTGAAGAGTTAAAAGAGAAGATACTCACACACATACACGTCAACACCGTAAAGCAAGGTGATGTGTTAGTTACCAACTTGCGCCATTATCAAAATCTAACGTCCACGCACGACTCGCTGACTAGAGTATTGAAAGGAATTGAAGCTGGTGTTACCGGTGATTTTCTTGCTATGGACATCCGGCAGTCACTGCATTATCTTGGTGAGATCACAGGTGAGATCACAACAGATGATTTATTAGATAATATTTTTTCAAAGTTTTGTATTGGAAAGTAGGCAGGTATTAAAATCGATAAACAAACATATATAAAATTGCACAATTGGCCAAATATTGGCCTATTTTTTTGTACCTCTATCAATATTTACTACCTGTTTAATTCGCTATTTTTTGTATCTTCTTGTACCTTTGACGTACCTGACAGCCTTGAGGTACAAAAAGGTACAAATTTTTTCGGCAGTGGGGATAGAATGTTACATACTGATACAATCAGATACATCAGGATACTTGCAGGTAGATGAGTACAAACATTAGAGTAAACCGGATTTGTGAATACTGCGGAAATTCATTTGAGGCACGCACCACCGTTACCCGGTATTGTTCGCACCTGTGTAATAGCCGGGCTTATAAGGAAAGAGCAAAGAATTTGAAGATCGATATGAGTGATCAACAAACATCGGAGGTGATTGAGAAGACGATAAACGAATTGAAAGCAAAGGACTTCCTCAGCTTGGCAGAAACATGCACCATACTTGGCATTAGCAGAATGACATTGCACCGGCAGATCAAAGGAGGAAAGATAAAAGCAAAGCGAATGGGCAAGCGAGTTATCATTTCAAGAAAACATCTGGAGGAGTTTTTCAAATGAATGTAACGTTACGAACAAAGCCGATATCCAACAGAAGGTTGAGTCTTTATCTTGACTTCTACCCTCCT
This sequence comes from Leptospiraceae bacterium, assembly GCA_031368925.1. GTDB lineage: Bacteria > Spirochaetota > Leptospiria > Leptospirales > Leptospiraceae > UBA2033. The sequence continues at coordinate 3,668 of JANMOF010000337.1, read as the reverse complement.
ATTCCTCACCCAGATACAGGCAAGACGACCAGACGCGAATTTCTGAATCTTTATCTCTTTGATCGAGCTCAAAGCCCGGTTGAACGTGAACATAATAAAGAAACCAAGATACTGGCAGAAAAAATTTGTTCTAAGCGATCGCTTCAGATTGCTAATCGTGAATATGGTTTCCTGAAGCGCGAGACAGGCGGTACTAATTTTGTTGAATACTTCACTGAGCTTGGTGAGAAAAGAAAAGACTCTGACGGTAACTATGGCAACTGGTTGAGCGCGTTGAACTACCTAAAAGCATTCACCAAAGGGCATTTAAAAATGTCTGATCTCAACGAAAAATTTTGCGAGGATTTTAAAGAGTACTTGCTGACAACACAATCCTTCAAAAGCAAAAAGGCAACTTTATCACAAAACGCAGCCCTCTCCTACTTCAATAAATTCAAGGCAGCACTCAAGCAAGCATATAAAGACAAGTTGCTGACTGAGAACTTGAATGATAGAATCAAGCCGATAAAACATGAAGAAACTCAACGAGAGTTTTTAACCATGGAAGAATTGAACCGAATGGCTAAAGCCGAATGCGGTCATCCCTTGCTCAAGACTGCCGCTCTATTTTCTGCATTAACTGGCCTGCGCTGGAGCGACATATCAAAACTGACCTGGGGCGAGATCCAACACAGTGAATCGCAAGGTTACTATATCCGTTTCATACAAAAGAAAACGAAAGGCACCGAGACACTTAATATTTCTGAACAAGCGAAAGAACTGTTAGGTCCACCAGGTGAGCCCGAAGAAAGGGTATTCAAAAAACTGGTTTACTCAGCACATTTTTCAATCCTTTTAGGCCGGTGGGCATTGAAGGCTGGCATCGCCAAAAACATCACCTTTCATTGTTTCCGCCACACATACGCAACATTGCAACTCTCACTTGGTACCGACATCTCCACCATTTCTAATATGTTGGGCCATCGTGATTTGAAGACTACTCAGGTTTACACAAAGATCATTGACGAAAAGAAACGGGAAGCGGCTAACAAAATTAAGTTGTCATGACACCAAAAGCCGCTCAAAAATTAATTGAACTCCATGCTGGAGAAAAATCAAGCTTATTAGACGATGAAACACTTTTTCTGATTGATACCAACTACATCGGTTACTTCGATAATGGATTGACTGACCCTGAATGCAGAGATCAACTTATCGATTTATTCTCAAGGAAGAACAAATGGCTGAAAATAAGTGACGCCTTCAAGACCGAATTCGATCAAGGTGTTTCATTTGATGAAATTAAAAAAGAGTTAGAATTTACTCGACCCAATCAGGTTCACTTCGCAGAGTTCGAAGGCCTTTGCATAGACCTAACTGAAGGCATCACTCTTAAAAAAGATGATTATATAGACCGTGATTTTTTCGACTTTTTCTTTGCATTTCGGCTATCAAGAAAGGATTTGAGTAGGATTAAAGATTTTTTAAGTTTTAATCTAAAGATTCATTTTAATAGTGATATCCGAGATTTTAAGGCTTTTCTGGAAAACGTTATAGTCTTAAAACATGCAACGCTACTAGGTGACTTTCATTTAACGGCTTTGAGCAATATCCTAAAGATTGGTGAGATGAACGAACCAAACGATACTCCGGCTCACGCCACAAAAAAATATACTCAGGCACAAATCGCTTTGTCAATTTACTACAGACAGGCTGCGGACAGCCTTCCGATTTGGGTAGACGGTACCAAGGAGAAAGAGTTAAAAAAAATCGCTGATGACTTGAAGCTGAGCCCTAATAAATTGCAAAAGGCATACAACAAATTTTCTAAGAAAGGATCGGTAGCCGAACGGTTAAGTTTCATTGCAAAAATGAAGAACCGCACGGCTATTGAAACAATACTTGAAGGCGACACAAAGGCTATTGCTGAATTTAAAATAGAAGTAATAAAGACCCTGACCCGTCCGCCTGACCAGTCAGGCAGTTAATCTCAATAGATATCACCCTTTATTTACGCCAGATTCAAAAACAAAAAAATCTGGCCCATGGCAAACCCATTCGAAACAATTGATAACAGATTAGCAAGCATTGAATGCTTGTTGATCAATCTGAAAAATGAAAAGGCTCAGCCTGCGGAAGTTGAAGCCGATCGAATCTTAGATGTTGAAGGAGCCGCAGAGTTTCTTCATCTTAAAACACCAACCATTTACGGATTAATCTCCAAAAGAATTCTACCAAGCTTCAAGCGTGGTAAGAGAGTTTACTTTAAAAAAAGTGAACTCACCCAATGGCTTGAAGGAGGTAAACGCAAAACGGTTGAGCAACTTGAAACCGAGGCAAATGTCTTCGTGTCACGTAAACGCCAATTGCAAAATTCACATGTATAATTTTTAAACATAAAATAGTCATGAATAATTACGATTACGATCACCAACGATTAGTTATGGGAGAAGGGTATGGTATCGGACTTGGATCCGTACCAACAGTACCAACCTACAAATCAACTCCAGACTCATCATGGGATTGCTCAATGTGGATGATCTGGCACAAAGCCTTGGTTAGTGCGTTCACGGCAGGTTCTTTTCAATCCGGCATTAAGTATAGCCAGGCAAAAGCGATTGAAAACGCTAACAACGTCTTTGTCGTGCACTGGAATAAAAGTGCTGGAATTTATAATCGCAGTTTCTGCGGATATAGCTCCGACTTTTTCAGCTACTTCAAATTGGTTGGATTAACAGACATTTTGAGTTATTTCCAGGCGGTTGTGACCCCTACCGCAAATACAGCGGCTAATGTAGTCAGCAGTACAACTAAAGCAGTTGAAAACGTTGCACATGCTACTGAGAACGTTAGCGAAGCCGCACAAAATACAGCATCGGTTACGAAGTGGCTAGTTCCAGTTGTACTCGTCACAATAGTAGGTGGCGTTTTGTATTTCGGTTTTAAAAATCCATCAAAGATAATCCCAGGTGTGGGCTCCGTAGTTAAGCGGAAAAAGGTCTCAAAGAAATCGTCACTGGCTTTGTGATGATATTTATTAATCGTGCTTTAATCAAAAGCCATAAGCACACAACTTTTAAAACTTAAAATGAAAAATCGAAAAAAATTAGAAGGTGCAAACTCAGATTCTAGCAAAGGTTCTCCTATTGTTATTCTTAGTGTCGTGGCATCCCTTGCAGCTGCCGCCTGGTATTTTATCAGCAAAGGAAAGACAGCAAACGTAAACATCGACTTAACAAAACTTATCGACTCTAAGGGTCGAACAAAGGCTGAATTGATTGAACTAGCAAAGGACATCAAAGAAATGTACTCGCTGCACGGTAGGCCGATAGATGGTCTTCAATTGGAGACATCCGTTCAAGAGTTTTTGAATACTGAGAAAGGTATTAATTCAAACACTGCATTGAAACAAATCGAAACAAGGCTGGCAAGTGAGGGTCAAAACAAAGAGTTATCGTATGGTAAAAAGTACGGGCTATATGGCTTTGATGATTTTTCTGAGCAAAGCCTCTATTCTTTGATTCAATAAGAAAGGTAACCATGAAATTGAAAACGTGGCATTGGGTTGCGATTGGAATCGGTGTTCTAATTATTGGTTCTCAAGGGAACCGATACAGGGTCGTAAAGGATCTAAGCAAAATAAAGCTTGGGGATTTTTTTACTCTCGATGAATTCGTTGTAACCCACAC
>JANMOF010000308.1:0-1757 GCA_031368925.1 Leptospiraceae bacterium | reverse complement strand
CATCTGAAATTTTATTTTGAAATTTCGGTCTTCTTAGAACTCCAATAATTTCCTGAATTTGTTTTTGTGAAGTAACTAATTCAAATTTTTTAAGGACAATGTCTTGCGTTAATTGCGACGTAATCTTTCCGAACAAGGAACTAATGAATAGATTGGAATCAATCACAACCTTCAAGCAAAATGTTCCTGTCTAAAACTCTCAACCTCCGCCGTTATTTCTTCATTTGTAATATTCAAACTTTCCCCAATTTGCAAAAACTCATTTAAAAGTAACTTGAATTCAGAAAATTTTTTCAGTTCTACAAATAAAACCTTTTTCTCTTCGCTCGGTAATTGAAAAATTAACTCTACGATCTGATTAATACCTATATTCAATTGTGCTGGCATAGTAAATTCCCTCTCATTGAATTCTTATAATCTTTAGCAAAAAGTCAAATCATTTAAGATGCCTTATTTTTCATTCCACCTCTAGTTTCCTACTTGCTTAATTCTTCTACTTTTTTCTCATTGCATTAAGCAAACCTATGAAATCCACGACTACTCTTTTCAAGCAAGCAAGCGGCGTAGTCATGTAATTTCCGCTCAGGCGAATCTTTCCTTTTTAAAATTAAATAGCCCCGCATTGTCACCCCCGAAATTTTCTGTCGGGGGTCTCAAGAACAAAAAAAAAAATTTAACCACGAAGAGCACGAAGCACACGAAGAAAAGAGAAGAAGGTGTTTTGTTCCAACTCTTCGTGACCTTCGCGCTTGTAGTTTATACTGAGCTTTGTCGAAGTATGGTTAAAAAAAAATTTTATCATTCCGTATCGGAACTGAATCGCAAACTCTTAGCAAGACAAAGATTTGTCTACGTTTTCTCACTTAAGCAGATTACTCTGAGTTATCCGCAAGGCTTTATTCTTTTCCGTCTAACGCATACTTTTAATAAACCACATAAACTAAGGAGATTTCTATGAAGTTAGTAAAATATTTTTCGATGTTGCTAGTTGTTTTTGTTTTGATTAGCAAGGCTAGTTGTAATCAGAATGGAACAAAAACAACGCAACCACAACCTACCGATATTCCACAAGAACCATTGTTCTTTCAAGTAATGCAGGATATATCTTCCTGCGATACGAACAAGATGGAGATGATTCAGCCTAACAGCGTTATTGCGCCAGGTCGAATTAGTTATAAAAGATTGAATGGAGATATAGACTTTATTGATAATCCCGATAGTGGCTCAGTTCCAAGAAGAACTATAACTTTCCCACGCGTTACGTCTGAATCAGGGCAAGGTTTTAATGCGGGCATAAGCGTATCTACTTTGAATGGACGTGGAATGAATTTAAGGCTTGGAGGAAATTATGATACTTCAAAGAAAATTAATTTTTCTATATCTATGCTAGGGACAGAAATTTCAACACTTGATGGAAATGCAATTACGCAAAGAATTATTGATACGCAAGGTTCACTGCTTCAACCAGATTTTAAAGAGCCTCCTGTAATGTATAAATCAATTGTATATGCGAGAGGTATTAAGTATAAATTTGAAAAGGAAAATAATTCGTCCGGAATGCTTGGGGTTGATTTGAGCAAGACTGATGCCTTTGAAGGAAAGATAGGTTTCTCGACTTTTAAAGTTGATAAGCCCACGGAGTCGACCTCCGCGGACCCGATGTTGCCGCCAACGCGCTGCGCTGGCTGGCGACCGTCGAACCGATCGCCGAGATACCCGAGATGGTGTCGATGAACGGCGGGATGTCGGAAGGCATG
>JANMOF010000278.1:0-18951 GCA_031368925.1 Leptospiraceae bacterium | reverse complement strand
GCAAATATGTGATGCTGTCAAACCTTATACAATGACAAGCCCTGAAAGAGTTAATGCACTGATTGAAGCGACGAAATACATCATACAAAATAATATCGATGGAGATATTGTTGAATGTGGAGTCTGGAAGGGTGGCTCAAGTATGGCAGTCATGATGACACTAAAGCAGTTAATGGTTGATAACAGAGATTTGTATTTATATGATACTTTCGCTGGGATGAACGCTCCAACTGACGAGGACATTTCATTTGCAGGAGAAAAGTTTTTAGAAGGTAAAGGGGAGATTTTAGATCTTCAAAAAGAAAATCCAGAAGTTCATTTTGAAGTAACAGATTCAAGAATAGATTTAGATAGAGTCGAGCGGATAACAGATACGGTTCCAATCATCCCGCCTATGAATCTGAGTGGATTGATTAGCCTAAAACCATTTAGTGTAAACGGTAGACTGGACAATCTAAAAGTAGACAGTGAAGTTAAAGGAAAGAATATCATAGTCGAACTTTTTGGGGCTATTCATAATATACCCATTATAGATTTAGACATGATAGCTATTTTAGATTTACTTACAAAAGAAGTATCATCGGATACTAACATTTTACCTATACTCAAAAAATTAGAAATCCAAAACATGGAAGGACAATACAACGGAGTAGTATTGAAAATTAAAGGAGAAATCTCCCCTAAAGAGAAAGTAAACCTTGATTTAGATCTAGACAAAGTCGTGATTGAAAAATTTGTTCCGGATATAATGGGAAGGGCGCATTTGTTCATTAAAGTCACGGGAAAAAAACTTTCTTTTCTGGACATCGACCTCAAAGCAAAACTGCAAGCATTACGATACAAACTCGGACGTGGTATTTCAGGAATTAACCAAATCGAGTTGGCTCTAAAAACTGCGATTGATTTCAAAAAAGACTTTCAATTAGAAACGTTACGCGTCGAGCCTCTCACCTTAACTGTGAAGAATGAAAATAACGAAGTCGGTGCAAAGTTTTTTTCAAGCTTAGATTTAGATATGAGAAATGGGATAATTGCCAAACTCGACAAATTGAAATTAGACGCAAATGTTACTAACCTAATTCCTACAGTTCCTGTTGCGCTCAGGGGAACTATTGCAGGGCTAAGAAACAGTCTTGGAAAAGAACTTACACTAAATGGAAATGCAAATTATAAAGAGGATAATAAGAAGAAAACGATTGACTTAGGGCTAAGCGTGAGTTTGCCCGCTTTAGAATTAACCGACCTTAGCCTGTCGAGTTTAATTGAAATTGCAAAGGACGAACAAGAAACACTTACAATTGATAATATTACTCTATCCGCATTTCAAAATAAATTTAAAGGATTATTTAAGGGTAATTTTTATAAACCACGCACAGCAAGCCCGCCAATCGGAGAGTATGCAGGTGAGTTAAATGGGAATTTAACTCTGGAATCTGATATCTTTCGTTATGTGCTAAAAGGAATGTCTTTCAAGGGAGACCTAGATATTGATATAAATTTAAAAGACAATTTAATTAAAGGAGCACTGCGCTCTAGTGATTCCTCTATTGTTTATAAAACAAGCAAGTGCCCGAATAAAGGCTGCCAGGTATATGAAATCTATGGGCTAAAGATGAATATCCCCTTTTTGCATGATATTAATGATAAGACCACAGAAAATCTTTTGGATGGAAATAAAACGAATTTTGTCAAAACCTATGGACAAGACGCAGAACCAAATTTATCAATCAAATCCATTACAGGAACTCACCCCTCTCTCGAAAATGCAAAATTGGATTTTGTAAAACCGGTTGGGGATAATTTCGGTTTTGTGGCAAGAGTAGATTATATCGAAAATTATTTGAGCATTGATAATATGAAAGCAAGTTCGATGAATGGATTTATATATGGAAAGGATATTTTATTCAATATAGGCAATGGTGATCCGTCAAAGATTGAGTATACCGGGGTGTTACAGGTGAGAGATATTGATCTAGGTGAACTTCTTCCAAAAGAAATGCGAAAGAAAATTGATGATGGAAAAATAAAACTAGACTTGAATATTTCCGGTAAAAATCTAAACGACCCGATTGAGAACTTAGAGCTTTTCTTTAGCACATTTTACATCGGCGAAGACTTTGGGAAAAGTGCCATTCGAATCGTGAGTCCCGAGAATTGGATGACAGATAGAATTATAAATAGCTACCGTGTCGATAAAATTGAAGTAGAGCTTACAAAGGGTTTGGTATACGCAGTAATTAAATTTCAAAAGTCAGTTTTCAACACTTTGGTATTTAATGTCGAAAATGATATGATCTCACAGGAAAGAATTCCACTTGCTAGTTTTTTAAAGCGAACAGAAAAAGAATTATCTACTTATAAATGATGAAGGTTAAGGCTATATGAAACTTTTTCAACTTAGTATTATTTTACTACTATTAGCATTTTCTAATTGCACGACCCTTAGACCTCCTGCTATTACTTTCACTCAATCTCAAACTGCTGCCGAGAGACAAATGATCGGGGAAGGTAAAGACCTAGAAAAAGATGGGTGGATAATATCGTCTATCCGCACATCGGCTTCGGGTTCAGATGTATGGGAAAAAGAAATCCTCGACAAAGAAATTCCAGAAGGAGAAATAGACGAAACGACTTACATAGCGTTAAAGAGTCTTGCTTACCTGGCAAAAGATGTCCGCGATTTTAAGAAAAAGGATTTTATAGGAGAAGCTCTAGACGGGCAACTCAAGATTAACCCCTTAGTAAATGAATCTAGTTATAAGAAACAATTTCCCGAAAGTAAAACTAAAATAGATGAGCTTTTAAAATTAGTAAACCAATCCCGTAAAATTATCTATGAGAATAAATTACAAAGACTCGCAAATGCAAATTTAAAAGAACAGGAGCTACTCAAAAGAAAAGACGCTCTACTCCTTGTTTATTACCAGACAGTTGAAGACGGCGAATACTACGAAGCCAAACGCGGCAAATGGGGACGTAAAGAGTAATGAAAAAAGATTTGCCACGGAGGCACAGAGGTTGGATATGAATTATCTCGTTGGAAAATTAAAAGAATTGAAGTGTCTCAAAAATTATCTTATAAAAATAAATATTCTGATATTCCTCTGTGTCTCTGTGCCTCTGTGGCAAAATTGTTCCCTCTTAACCTATCGCACTTCCGAGGTTAAGCAGAATGAATTTCAATATGCAAATATCAGCAAAGCACATTTTACGCATAATAACGAAAAGCCGTTTCCGCTTACGGTTCGTCGAGGGAATAATACTTATAACTCTGTTACGAAAGACGGCAAATACTTATTCTTCGCTAGCGACTCGGCTGGAAATTTCGATATTTATCTGAGAGACTTACAGAGTTCTGCCGTTCTTCCTGTCACAAGTCACCCCGCACCTCAGTATAAACCAGCGATTAGTCCTGATGGGAAAAGGCTTGCCTTTGTTTCCGAGAGATATGATTCAGAGGGAGACATTGTTTTAATTGAGTTAGACCCTACTAAGATGGTGAAATCACTATTAGCCGGAAATTACGAGATAGAAAATTTTAAACAAGAAGTCATTACCAATCCGAACCATGATAATGTGGCAAAGATTGAAAGAATTATGGATTCCGATCCTGATTGGTCACCTGATGGGAAATACATTGCATTTGCCACAAGACGCTTTGGTGGTAAAAATCCTAACATTGGAATCATTGATACTAAGAATAAAAATGCAATTACGCAAATCACACAGTCCGGAGGGGCTACTCCTCGTTTTTCGCCAGATGGAAATAAAATTTATTTTATTTCTTTTAAGGACGACCCGCTGGGAGAAATCTATTCAATTGATATTAATACAAAACAGGAAAAAAGAATAACCAATGATAAGTTCATGGATTTCAGTCCTTCTGTATCATTCGATAATAAATACCTATACTATACCTCGATTCGTCGCGATACAAATTGCAATAAACGATTAGATGAACTCGACAATAGTTTCATTATTCGTTTAGATTTAGAAACATCCGAATCCATTCCTATGACCGCCGGCAACTTATCATTATTCGACACTAAGTATTCTAGTTTAAATGGAGGTTCTATTTTATTCAGCGCCTCCCTTGAAAACGCGCTCAATATTTATTTTATTCCTAAAGACGGGGAAATTCCTAAACAGGAAAATATTACCAAGCAATATGACCTTGCAAGACTCTACAAGTCGCGCTCTATGAATTACTTCAAGTTAGCCTTTAATTCAATGTATCTTTTTTTTGGGGATGATCCACTTTATCCGCTCTATCGTTCACGCGCAGACAAGCAATTAGCCGTTGACTACCTCGAAGATGGAGAAGACAAAGAAGGAGAAAATCTTTTAGTAGAGATGACCAAAACCAAAGGGGATAAGATAAATGGTTTGTCTTATGCGCTTGCGATTCAGCAGCAGGCAATGCTTAAAAATAAAAACCCTGTCAATGAATTAACAGCCTATTATGAATCAATGAAAAAAGAAAAGGACATTCATCCGCAAATGCTTCCCTCTATTCTAATGACTATTGCAGATTATTACACAGAGGTAAATGAAATTAGCCTTGCTGAAAAAACATTTCAGAATATCAGGACTACCTATCCATCCTTTTACAGGATAACAGAAGTTAAACGCAAAGAGGGGAAATTCGAATATCAAATGGATGCGAGTAAAATTCCTGATAGCTTCATTGAAATTATAAATAGTCCTAATTCCGGTCGGGAAGATAAAAAATTTGTCATGGATGATATTATTAAGCGACTCGGGGGACAGAACGATCTGGATCGTAAATCAAAGCTAATAGACTCTTACCTCAAAGAGCAAAAATTAGAAACAACCTGTCCCGAGTTGGCAGGTCTTTTAAAATACACCAGGGCACTTATATTAAATGAGCAGGACAAGTTTGAAGAGAGCAACAAGCTCATTGATTCGTATATGCCTTCTCTTAAAGTTGGATCTTATGTATATCTAAAAAGTAAATTGCTACAAGCGGATAATTATAAGGATAGCGGAGACGAAGAGAAGTCAAACCAGGAGCTAATAGCATTTGTCCAGAACTATGATTTTTTTTCAGGGATAGAGATTACAGAAGAAGATTTAGAAAATTCGTTTTTTTATTTTGAAACAAGTGCAAGAGAATACGAAAGAAAAGGAAAACTAAAAAAATCAGTTCAAAATTTTATTTATAATAACTTGCTTTTATCCCTCGCAATTGAACGAAAACTACCCATCGGGAAAACCTACCGTGACTATTCCGTGTTTTATGAAAAAATGATGATTGATAATTCATTTAAGCATTCTCAGAAATTAAAAGATAAAGATTCAAATAACCTGTTAAATAAATTTAACCTACTCGGCAAACGGCAATTAGACGTTACAGGCAAGATAACAGAGTCACTGGCTTATTTCTTTAGATGGAAATACTTTCGTATATTTGGAGACTTTAGAGACTTACAGTATTTGTCCCCTTTAGAAGAAGAGGCATTTGAACTGGCAGAAAAATATTTTAAAGACAGACTTAAGATAGCACGAGAAAATCTAGAATATGCTACTATATACGGGTACGCCTACTACCTAGTATCCCGTGCAGTGCAAACAGAGTCATATCACCTCAGCGAAGATACTTTAACACGAGCAAGAAAGGCGCTGATATTACAACAGCTTAAACAAGCCGAGTATGACCTACAGTGGATAATCTACGCTAACCCCAACTATACCGACGCCTATTTGCTCTTAGGCTGGCTTTATCAATACATTGATGTGCGAAAGAAAACAATTACATTTCCTGAAAGTGAGCCAGACTCAGAAGTGTATGAGAGTCTTTACGCTCGTTACTTCCCTTATAAATACTTAGAAGAAAACATTGAACTTTATAGCCAGATATTACAATTCGTAGGTCCGAGCCATGACAATAAAAAGGCGCTCTCTGATATTCACCTGAACATGGCTAATAACTATTTTCTGCTGTCGAATTATCCCAAAGCATTTAGAGAGTATGAAGAAGTAGAAAAATTATCCAAGTATATTCTAGAAAAAAATCGTTTCGAAAATTACAGACAAAAAGCAATCTATTACTTTAATCTTGCCAGAATCAATGTTTACAATGGTAAAACTAAAGAATCGATTCCGTATTTAAAGAATGCGTTAGAGCTATATTACAGGAACGAATACTTCCCATTACTCGCTCGCATTGGGACTAAAAATATTCCTGAATTAAATAATTATCTGGAAGATGTCAAAAAGAAAATTGCCTTACTGAATGCACTCCTGGGACTTGTGCAAATGGACTTGGAAATGTATAGAGAAGCAATTACTTCTTTTTCGACTGCGGTGTCTATGAATGGCAAGTCCGACTACATAAATGATATTAGCCTCTACAACTCACTCGCATTTTGCTACCAGGAACTTGGTGATTATAAAAAATCAGAGGCAAGTTTGAAACTAGCGGATAAAGAATACAAAAGAAAGAAGCGAAAACTTTCTGAAATATTTTCTTTTTCTTTCGGAGATAAATTTTGGAGCATGGCTTTACCGGATAGTGCCAGAGTCATTGGGGAAGGCAGGTTTCCTGGTGAAATTCCACTCGACTTTGAAAACCTGATTACCAAGGGTGTTCGAATTGCAAATTCGTCTGAGAAAAATGAATTCAATGAAGTAGCAAATCTACTTGAAGAAAGAAGTCAATTTATCAAAGACAAAAAACTGGATAAGACTCTAATCGGTGAAAGAATTTTAAACAATCAGTTAAACGAATTAGGCTTCAATGAATTCTCGCGCGGCAACTACTACGAAGCCACTAAAATCTATACAGAAGAATATGAAGAGTTAAAAAAGAAAGGAAATCTAAAAGCTGCCTTTCAATCTTATATCAAGTCGGATATTTCTCTTTACTCGCATATCGAACAAAATGCAGAAAAGAAAGATGTATTACTAAAAGAATTGCAAATCAATATCAGGTTTTTAAATAAATTTAAGAAAGATGAGATTCTATCCTGTTTAAAAAATTATAAATTTGAAGACAATCCAACAGAAGAAAAGAAAGAAGAAATTTGTAAGGATCAATTTTATACAAATTATTATAATTATGATCCGTATCTAGGGAATAATTACTTTTATGCGGGAGAAATTTATTTAACGCAGAAAGAATATGAGAAGGCATTTACAAGCTTTGGCATTTCCCTGTCCCTTTTTAAAAATCCATCTGATATAAAAGATTCTGAAATAGGTTTAGAGAAAGATTTATTTAGTAATAAAGAAAGAACCAGGCTTAAAATTCTTACAGCGATCGTCTACTTGCGATTAGGCGAAATGGAGAAGTTTGAAAAAACTCTCCGCGAAAGTTATTATTTAGCAAATGAATTTCAGCTCGAAAGAGAGTTAATTACCTATTACATCCTAGAAGCTGAATATAATTATCGAGTGGGAAGATTCAAGAAATCGCTCGAGTTTAGTGAGCGGGCTGAAAATTCACTCAAGTCTAGCCCCGGACTCTGGTATGAAATTGATGAGATCACTATCAATTACATTTACTCTTTAAAATCTGCGAACCTAGTAAAGATTAAGAATTACAACGATTTGCCGGTAAACCGGGAGAAACTTTTTAGCGCGATATTTTTTAGACAGCTTATGATAAATGAGCTTAGATTTCAAGATAAAGAAATTTTTCAAACCGTGAACAATCTGCAACTCTATGTTTGGGAGGATAAGGAATTTATCTATAAAATAGAAGCAGCTAACTTGAGTCATAAAGATCCGAAAGAGCTAGTGCTTGCAAAAACAAAAAATTACGAAAGCATTATCGGGGAATTGAATATATTAAATAAGCTTCTTCCAAAAGGAATGGATGCGCTAAGTTGGTATAGTGGAGCAAAAAAATTTACACCTAAGCTTAAGAAAGACGAGTTACTCATTGAATACTATACTACTGGAAATGAAGGAGCGCAAATTATTTCACGCGGTGGCAATATAGAAATCAATGATTTTAAACTCAACGATAAAAAAGATACAGAAACGCTTTCTAAAGAACTAGAAGGGATTCTTTCTCGTTATCCTGACATAAGAAAACTCGTGATTATCCCCTCACCTCTTATGTATGACGTTAATTTTCGAAAATTAACCTTCCAGGGAAAAAATCTCAATGAATCATATGAAATTCGTCATTTATTCAGAAGAAGTCAGTTAGAAAGAGAAGCAGATACAGAGTTTTCTCGTTTAAAGCGGATTACAAGTGTTAATCCCATAACTAAGCAAAGTAAAGAAACTGGAATAGATCTAAACCCGATTAACCTTGTATTACCCAAAGTGGAACCAAAAAAAGATCCGAAAGAATTAAACCTAAGAATTATTCTTTCCAGTGAATTGAAAAGTTATCTTACCGATACAGATATTTTAGAAGGTCCTACAGATTTTACAAATAGAAAGCATTACATCGGAGAGAAAAAACCTGGCTCAATTAGTATGAAAGAAGTTGTAGAAGACCAATGGACAATACCTTTTGTGATACTTACCAATTATTCTAAGAGTATGGATAATTATATGAAGGCAGGATTTCTCTACGACATATTGCAATTTGCCGGCGTGCAATCTATCATATTACTCGAACCTACAGCCGAGAACGCAAAGATTCGAGACAATTTAATTTCAAACATTAAAAGTGCGAATAGGCTCATCAAGGAAGAAAAATTACATCTGGTTGGTGAGTATATTAACGAATATCCGGACAACCAAAAAATATTTGAAAGTGAATTTAAGAAATACACTTCACTTGCAATAAAAGAAGAACGAAAGAAGAATTATCTCCAGTCTATGAAGTTTTTACTACAGGCTAATTCTGTTTTGCCTGATAATAATGTCGAATACTTAATCCAATCCGAATTAAATTTAGCAAAGTTAAAAACAAAAACATTTCCCAGCGTAAGTAATTATTTAACTCATTATGAAAACCTACTTACCAGATTTGCGATTAATTCAAAAGAGGAAGAAGCGATTACCTATGAACTATTGCTGAGTTGTTATGAAGCCCCCATTGACGTAGACTGCGAAAAATACCAATCAAGGTATAATGGATTTCCTAATGCAACGGAAGATAAAAAGTTTGTAATTAATTACTATAAGAATTTGCGAGCGGGTAATCTAAATATTGTGGATCCCGAGTATAAAAAATTTATTTCGATCAATACAGAAGAAGACCCGTATTTAAAAAATATGCGATTGGCAACACTCTTTGCAAGAGGATTTATCTGGGACAAAGCACGATTACACGCTGAGGCTGCGAAAAAGTTAGCGGAATCAAAACGAGAAATAACATTTGCGGAAAATACGATATCCGATATAGAGTATGAAATCTTTTTTATTAAAGGAATTGACCCGGACACTATTCGAGAGGATAAAATTTATTTCTTTGCTACAAACCGAATTTGGGATGCCTATCGAAAAAAAGCAAGGGGACTCTCTAACCAACAATCGGATTCAACTAGAAAAACATACCAGTCGAGACTACTCGATGCATATGACTCCATTGAAAACAAGGCGGATTTCGAGCCGACCTCTCTTGGTCCACTTTATCTCAAAGATGGACGACCTGCACTTTATCTTTTGAAAGAATCCGATAGAGACTTCTTATTTCATCTACTTTTAAAATCCATAGTAACACAAACAGGTGAAGAATTAAACAATCAATTTGATTTGCTAATAGAGACAGAGTTCCGGCTAAAGAACCGTAACCGCGCACTCTGGATGCAGATTCAATGGGCAGGTGCACTTTATCATAGAGGCGATTACGAGAGTGCAAAGAAATACTATAACGACTTCGATAAAAACTTTAAGGAATATTACCCGGAAAAAAGCTTAGTGAAAACATTCTACACGGTTAAATACAAATTATCCCGCGTGTTTCCCGAAATTGAATTTGTAGCTAACGAGCGTGATTTTGTAAATGAAGAATTTAAGGAATGGTTCGGCTATTATGAATTATGCGAAAAGCAAAAGCCGACAGAGTTTATCGCAACTCTAAACCAATTGATTGCTTCTAAGAAAAAAGAAAAATTAGACTTGTTTAATGCAAGAGAGTTAGATGATTTTATTAGTTTTCTGCAATTGGAATCTCTCGAAAAAAAAGACTACGCTGTGTTTGCCGACCTTGGATTTGCAAAAGATAAATATAAATCTATAAACGATAAAGTATTCGCAAGGCAAATTCTATTTTCTGATTTACCTGAATTCAAGCCTATTTCTAACCAGCTAGTTGCAAAGCTTCCAAAGGATCAAATTTTTTCGGCAATCATCGACCTTGGAATTAAATCTTATTTGGTAAAAATGAAAGATGGACAATTAACAAACGAACTCGGATTTGCGGATAATAGGGATATTAAGTATTCTATATTGGATTATTATTATACAATCAAAGACGGCGGGGTTTCAATTGTAAAACAAGAATCGATAGAGGCAAGGTATAAAGAAATTTTAAAGTTTGCGAAAAATAAAATCGACTATATCTATCTTCCCTCTTTCCATTTCAAAGCAGTCATTGAACCCGAAGAGCAGGATTATTTCTATTATGTGCTAAGTCCTGAATTACTGCTAGAGCGACCAGTTTACGATACTAAGCAAGATTTTCTTCCTGGATTTAAAGTGGAATCAAAGAATACTTCTAGTTATGCGCCACAGTGGTGGAAGATGATCCAAGAAATCGAAAAATATGAACTTCGAAATATATCAGGCAATGGAAAAGGAAATAGAATTATCATTTCACAAGAAGACTTACGACTTGATAAAGGTCGCAAGCTAGAATATGCAAGTCTTGGGCTAAATGAAATTAAGCGCATGGGAAAACGAAAAGGTGTCTGGATAATGACAGGTAACCTCTTATCCGAGGCATCTATTCAAAATGATGATTTTGCTCATTCTCTTAAATACCTTGATGCCATTCACCAAGGACCCGGTGTTGTATTCGCTGGGCTTCACAATACAACTGCTACTGCTTACTTCATGAAGCATTTTTTCAAAAACTTAAATTACCGTTATCCTTATGTTGAACGTTATTACGATGCATTCACAGAAACGCAGGAAGAATTTCCTTACGATAAATACTGGAACGGGTTTAGACCTTATACGAATGTGTTTATGAAGTAAACTATACGAATGTGTTTTTGAAATAAAAAAGTAATTTACAGGATTTGGAATTTATGAAAGATATTGTTCATGAAAAAAATATTAAAATTTTCCGGCATTTTTTTAATTATACTTTGTATTGTTTACGCGCCGTTAATCAGTGATGCAGTTTCGATATTGTTAGATGAAGACAAGGACGGCATAAGTGATGCTCTCGAAAAATACGCCGGGTTAGACCCGACTAAAGATGAATGTCCACCTGCTTCCTGTAATCATTATGGATCTGATTACTTAATTATTATTCTAGATCAAAGTGGTAGTATGGCAGATACTCTTGGAAATGATACTAGAATGGAAGTTGCGAAACGAGTTTCGGTTAAACTTGTAAGTAATTTACCTGACAATTTAATGGGTCTTGGTTTTTACAGTTATGGGTATTCTCAAGATTGTAATGAATTAAAAGAATGGCAACCTACATTTGAAAAATTGAAAAAGAAGGAGCTAATAGATAATATCCAGAAAATGGGTCCCGGAAATGGTACTCCCATCGCCAATTCACTCAAAAAAGTTAAAGAGTCTATTCAAGATAAAAAAGGAAACTTCCATGTAGTTTTAATCACAGACGGGGGAGAGGGATGTGATAATAGTACTACACAAGCAGATGTAATTAAAGAAGCAGAAAGTTTAATTTCGATAAAAAGCTCAACATTAAATGTAAAACTTGATATTGTAGGCTTGGATGTTCCGCCAGAAGTAAAAGCAGATCTTGAAAAAGTTTCGCAAGCGTCTAAAGGCAAATACACGGATGCAAAGACAGAGGAAGATTTAGAAGAAGCTTTTTTAAGTCCTCTTAAAGATATAATTTCCAATCTACAAGGAATTGTTTGTTTGCAAAAGCAATTGGATAAACTTCTTCACTGTGAGCAAAAAAGATCTGATAAGTTAAATATTGCAATTACAAAATTGCAGTCTGGTCTTGGCGGTGAATTTAGTAAAGAAGAACTAAATGCAATATTAAAAAATTATCCGAAGACAGAAAAATTTAGGGAAGAGAAAATAGAAAAATATACTAAATTAAAAAGAGTAAATACAGATCAGCATATTAAGCAAATCCGTGAGTTGGGTGATAAACTTACGCCTAAATTTAAAAGGAAAAAAACAAAACCATAAGCACTGGAATGAATTTCGACCTTAGCACGAATGTGTTTATGAAATAAACAACTTCTTATTTTTATGCACATTCAATCTCGCTAGTTCGATGTTTCCAATTCCAATATGAAGTTTATCGGGATCGACGGCGGGGGTAGTTGTTGTTATGCGGTGTATTTTTGTTTTATACTTTTCAGCGAGTAGGTCTTTTAGATTACCGGTTTCATTTTCAATGACGGATAATCCCTGGCTAACTGCACGACCTAAAATATACTTGGAGTCTTCTTTCTCTTTATGAACACTATGACAGATAATTGTTTTAATAGATTTATCTAAGATTAATTCTTTCGTAGGCTCATGATCTACAAGTCCACCGTCGGTATAATCCATACCATTAATTTTCTGAACTTCGAATAACAACGGGAATGCGCTAGAGGCAAGAATTGTATCAATCACATCGCCCGTAGTAATAAATTCGCGTCTTCGTTTGGTAAGATTTACAGTAGATGCGCCAAACTTAATCGGGAAGTCTTCAATCTTTTTATTTCCCAAAAAGGGATGTAGAAATTTACGGAGTCTAATACCTGTTAGCTGTCCGCTGTAGTTTTTAAAGCCACCTCGAAATGGTTTCATTGCATGATGAAAAAAGTTTCCTTCCCAGAAATCTTTCTTTTTAAAATTCTTAATGATGTCAAGCATCTCATCAATATTAACCCCACTTGCATATAGGGCACCGACAATTGCTCCAGCAGAGCAGCCAGAAATAAAAGCAGGCTTAAAGTTTAATTCTGAAATTCCTTTAATGAATCCTGCATGAGCGTAGAATCCGAAAAAGGCAGAGTTGAGGCAAATGGCTGTTGTAGGTTTTTTGATGGGCATTTTAGGAGTTCTGACCTAACCCCAATTTTGTATTACTTGACCTCTCCCCGAATCAGAAGTCGTTGTAGTATGCAAAGAAAGCGCCCCTCTCCTTAAGGAGAGGGGATTACATCGCTTAGTTACTACAAGTAATAGAAAGTCGGGGAGAGGTGGGGTGAGGTAAAGATTAATACTTCGTCTTAGTCAGCGGTAACTTCACGTTCAGAATTACTTGCACGCGAGTAACTTCGCCTTCTTTCACACTGACCACTGCATTATTAAGATCAAGATTTTCTGCGAAGGAGGCTTTTACTTCATAGTCACCGGGGATAAGATTGGTAAACCAGAAGTTTCCTTCACTATCAGTTAATACCTTTTGAACATTATTAACACTTTTAACTGTAGGCATATAAATTGGTTGCTTGATTACAGGATTGTCCAGTGTTTTATAAAAAACTTTTCCTTGAATCACGGAAAATCCTGACATTGCGTTAGTAAGCTCTAAAACATTTTCTTTATCTTGTAGGACAGCAAATGTGCTAATTACTTCCGGATATTCATCCGCTTTTACAGTAATCTTATGAACACCAGTGCCAACTCCCTTTACTAGAATATGATAAATTTCTCCAGGAATTAGTCTACCGGCGCGCGATACAGAGCCCCAGAAATCAGACTTAATAGGAATGAGTTTGAAGTTTACTTCTTTATCGTCGATTAAAACTTTTACTCTTCTATCACCCTGACGATTTTTCTTTTGCTTCATCATCTCTTCCGGGGATAAGTTCAATAAACCGTAGGCTCTATCTCGAATGATGGTAGTCTTGATGAGCAAATCACCATTAGTCGTTACATTGATAACGGGCGGCTCAGCAGGAGTAACTGGTGGTTGAACAGGATCAGGTTTCACTGGATCACTTGCGGGCTCTGGTTTAGGGTCAGGCTTTGGTTCTGGCTTAGGATCTACAGGTGGAGGAGGAACAACAGGAGCATTATTTCCAGCTAAGAAAATACCGGATGCATCACCCGACACTTGTGGAACTTGTTTATGGTCATTATCCTGTGCCATTTTAATAACAGCATCACGGGATTTAAAAAATGCTTCTAGTGCGGTAACAACCTTATCGCCGTTCAAGTCCCCATTTTCCAAAGCACGACCGAATTGATAAGTGAAGATACCATGATTGATTTCACCACCAACCTCAATCGCAGTTTGGTCGTCATCAGCGGAGGCAATGATGGCTTTATTTTGAAAGAAAAAATCTTCCGGATCTTGTCTGACAGTTCCTTGTTTGCCGTCGGGAATTGGAACATCTTTGTCACCACGGGTGGATTTACCTTTCTTTGCAATTCCACCGGAGAAACAACAATCAAAAACAAAAAGAGTTTTTTGAGTTTTAATTGTCTTTAGATACTCATTGAGTTCATCATCGGACAAATGTGGTCTATCGTAACAAACGATATAGTTGCGCATACCGTTCTTAGCCGCAGCATCGCGTTGAAAAAAACCATGACCGGCAAAAAATAAAAACACAACGTCATTGGATGAAGCTTTTGCACCGATGGCTTTGATTTCTTTTTCGATATTGTTTTTTGTGATTTGGCTGCCTAAAAGAACTTTAACTTCATCGAAGTTACCGACTTTTTTGATCTGGTCGTTCATGTAAGTAGCATCTGCTTCGCAGAGATTTAACTCACTGATACCGGCTTTATTGCCTTTATAATTACTTCCCAGAATCAGCCCATACTTCTTGGCGAGCAGATTGGAAGAAGAGAAAATGAGTAAGGACAAAAACAAAACAATTTTAATCTTCATTGGATCTCCTTTACGTTGTAAAACACGCATTATGCGCTTACTTTGAACTTACTATTTTCGCTTACCTCTGAGTATACTCGACCTCACCCCTTACCTCTCCCCGGCTTCCAGCCCGCCCCTCTCCTTAAGGAGAGGGGCTTAGGTGTAGGAAATTTTTCAGGTAATAGAAGATTGGGGTGAGGTCACTAGGTCGAGAGGCTAATCTTAATTAGTTACTTAGCCAGCCACTTCATCATGCTACGAAGTCTTTTGCCTACAGCTTCGATTGGATGAGCAGCCCCCGCGTCGCGTAATTTTTGGAAGTTAGGATAACCGGCTTTAGTCTCAGCAACCCATTCTTTCGCAAATTTCGCACCTTTGTCTTTTTGGATTTCGTTTAAAACTTCTTTCATTCTAGCTTTGGTTCCAGCATCAATGATACGAGGTCCACGGGTTAAATCGCCGTATTCCGCAGTATCAGAAATGGAAAATCGCATACGAGCAAGACCACCTTCGTAAATCAAATCGGTGATGAGTTTAACTTCATGTAAACATTCGAAGTAAGCGATTTCAGGATCATAACCAGCTTCGGTAAGAGTTTCAAAACCAGCTTGGATTAACGCTGATAAGCCACCACAAAGAACAACTTGTTCTCCAAAAAGATCAGTCTCAGTTTCTTCCCGAAAACTAGTTTCGAGAATACCAGCACGACCTCCACCAACGCCAGCAGCATGCGCCAAAGCACGCTTACGCGCTGAACCAGTTGCATCTTGGTAAATCGCGATTAAGCAAGGAACCCCACCACCTTCAGTATACACTCTTCTTACTAAATGTCCGGGACCTTTTGGAGCGACCATGTAAACATCTATGTCTTTAGGAGGCGTGATTAAATCATAGTGAATGTTAAAACCATGAGAAAACACGATTGCATTTCCTGCTTGTAGGTTTGGCATGATTTCTTTTTCGTATATATCAGCTTGAACTGTATCAGGAGCGAGAATTTGAATGATGTCCGCTTTTTTAGAAGCTTCCGCAATAGAATATACCTCAAACCCAGCTTCTTTCGCGTCTTTGATAGACTTAGAACTGTCTTTAAGCCCGATGATGACTTTGAGACCGGAGTCTTTCATGTTTTGTGCCTGGGCATGTCCCTGACTTCCGTAACAGATTACCTCATTAGTTTTTCCTTGTAAGACGCCTAGATCGCAATCTGCGTCGTAAAATAATTGTGCCATTTTTTCCTTCGTGAATATTGAATTTTACAGTCATTATCCAAGGTAAACGTAGAATCTCAACCTTAAAATAGTCTCTCGATTATGTCACTCTGGGCGTTGCGCAAATCTCCCCTAACCCCTTTTTGCAAAAGAGGGGGATTTTCGCCGCGCTCTCACTATGGTCATGTTTTTTCCAACAGATAAAAAAACATGACCTCGTTCGATCGCTAACGCTCGGAAATAAGATTGACCTTTTCTTTAACCGTATTACAATCGTCATACAGGACACCTTTTATGCTAAGTTTAAGAATACCAGACTTTTTAGAAAACGAGCTTCTACTTCTTTGTCAGGAAGAAAAAAAAACAAAGACTACAATCATCAAGGAGTCTCTTCTATTATACATAGAATCCAAAAAGCAAAAGACGTCGGCGTATGAACTCGGCAAAAAGTATTTTGGAAAATATGAAACTAACTCATCAGATAAGTCAGTAAACCACAAAGAATTAATCCGAAAAAAAATAAGACAAAAGCATAATGCTTAAAACGATTATGGATACGGGACCCATTGTCGCTTTCTTTGATGAGGGCGACAAACACTCAGTAGCCGTTCGTAACTACTTAAAAAAATTTCAAGGAAAACTCTTTACTACTCTCGCCGTAATCACCGAAGCTTCCTATTTACTCGACGAAAATAAAAATAGACAACTTGATTTTATAGAATGGATTAAAGACGGCGCTGTATCTGTTATTGATATATCAGGCGAAGACTTTGGATTAGTTCATAAGTATATGAAAAAATATGCAGATACTCCAATGGATTTTGCAGATGCGAGTCTTGTTATATTGGCAGACAAGTTAAAAACAAAAACTATTCTAACCCTCGACAGTGATTTTTTAGTTTACCGAACTATTGATGGAAAGAAATTTGAACATCTATTAAAGAGTATTGTGAAATTAAAATAATTTTACCCGATCAAGAATATTTTTATTTTCTGTCTAGCTTTTTTATTACTTTATTGGTTTTACTCTAATATTTTATTTCACTTTTTTTCCTTTACAATAGATTCACTTTCTTCTAAATATCCCTCCCTCTCATGTCTTGGGTTTTATTCATTCTATTTCAATTCCTATTTCTTACAGTTCTTCTTAATTATTCCAATCATTCTATTCTCGCAAACATCGCTCTTAAGCAACAGATTCTTATCCTCAGAGCAAGACATAGAAAGAAAATCAAACCTGGTTTTACTTTTATCCTTTTCTGGGTTTTCTTAAAACGATTTCTTTCAAGTTGGAAAGACTATCTATTTCTTGTTCAACCGGAAACAGTCATTGGATGGCATAGGAATCTTGTCAAAGTCTACTGGTCGTTTATTTCAAAGAATCTTTTCCGAAAAATAGTGGGAAGAAAACCTGTTATCCGAGAGATAAAGGAACTCATTTGTCGAATCAAAGCGGAAAATCCTTCTTGGGGTGCAACTAAAGTTCATGCCGAACTTTTACATCTAGGCTTTAAAGTTTCTGAAAGAACTGTTTCCCGTTATTTGAAAATACTCTTCCCGAATAACAAAGCGAGGCAATCTTGGAAAACTTTTCTATCCAATCATGCTGATAAAATCATCGCAATGGATTTTTGTGTTTCGTATACTTGGAATTTTAAAACTTTGTATACTTTGTTTATCATCTCTCACAAGACTAGAGAGATTCTTTACTTTCGTTCCACCTATTATCCAAACCCAAATTGGGTTAAGCAGCAAATCAGAAATGCTTTCGGCTTTGTCGAAGTCCTTCCAAAGTATCTAATCATGGACAATGATTCTAATTTCTCGAAAGACTTTCGTTCTTTCTTGCGGAGATTCGGTATATTCCCCAAGCAAACAGCTTTTCACTCGCCCTGGCAGAATGGTATTATGGAAAGATTCAATGGAACTGTTAGAAGGGAGTTACTTGATCATGTCATTCCATTAAGTGAGGATCATCTTGATAAGCTTCTCAAAGAATATGTTCATTACTACAATCACTCTCGGTCTCATCTTTTTCGTAATAAAGATTCGCCGCTTGGTAGAATCTATGAATCTCTCCCTTGCAAACTTCGTTCACCAAATGCAATTCCTATTCTCGGAGGGTTACATCATGTATACCATTGGCATTCCTCCTCCAAGTAATCATTGCAGATTGCATTTTGGCGAGCGACAACTCTTAGCAGGTGCATTACGTACAGCATCTTCCAAAATCGCGTTCCCTTGTTGCTGAGCCAGGGTATTCTGCAAGTCGATTATATCCTGACCACTAATCTCACCGAGGAAATTCTCATTAGCCGTATAATTCCCGTATTGGTCTACCGAACCCTGTTGTGAACCAAGAATCGTTAGCGATGCGCTTGTTCCACTTCGTCCATTCTCTACTCCAAGTCCTAATCCATTCCCAAAGTCCGCATTACCACTTACGGATAATCCTTGTTCTGCGTCATACGACAATTCAGAACTCAGATTTAATCCTCCTACTTGTCTCTCCATTATATCATAAGATCCTCCAAACGTTCCAGTCGCTCCAGTGTAATTAATCCCCATATTCCCGAGTGGTGTATTTAATCCCAAGTTCACACTCGCTCCACCGCGTTGTGATTGTCCGATTGTGACGTTCGTCAAGTTTTGTAGTAGAGTTCCACCATATCCGCCTTGTGTTACTCCAACGGCATTCAGTAGTCCTGTCACATTTGCCTTTATCCCCCAACCATCTTTCTTGGTGTAACTAACATTAGTCGCAGCTAGTGTCTTTGCTCCTACGTTGGCGAGTTTGGCTGCTTTCTTTGCTGCTTCTAAAGCGGCTACTCC
>JANMOF010000271.1:0-35324 GCA_031368925.1 Leptospiraceae bacterium | reverse complement strand
GGAGTAGGTAAGTAGGTAAAACTCTCACAATACTGATTCGAGTAAAGCTTGCTAAATCAACCCGCACACAAAAACTGTAAATAAAGTATTCATACAAATAAATTTTCACAGGACAAGACGATGGAAGAGGCAGTAATTATTGACGGTGCACGAAGCGCATTCGGGTCATTTGGCGGAACACTAAAAGATTTCGGTGCAACAGAAATGGGCGTGGAAGTGGCAAAGGCTGCTATAGCGAAAGCAGGCGTGAATGCAAGCGATATAGGGGAAAGCATTTTTGGAAATGTAGTTCCTTCTGGAAAAGATTCAATTTACCTTGCAAGACATATCGGTCTTAAGGCTGGACTTAAAGTAGAGACTCCTGCACTTACTGTAAATAGACTTTGTGGTTCTGGAATGGAAGCAATCATTCTTGCCGCTAAAAAGATTTATCTAAATGAGGCTAGTGTTGTATTAGCCGGTGGATCTGAGTCGATGAGCCAAGCTCCATACGTTGTGCGAAATGCTAGATGGGGAATCAAATACGGACCTACTGAATTTGAAGATAGCTTAAACCAAGGGTTGACTGATCTTTACGTAGAACTTCCGATGGGAATGACTGCAGAAAATCTTGCAGTTCAATATAGCATTTCCCGCCAAGAGCAAGATGATTGGGCAGCTATTTCGCAAGAGCGTGCCGAGAAAGCGACGTTAGACGGTATACTAAAAGAAGAAATTACACCTCTTACAATTCCTGGTAAAACTCCAATTGTTTTTGAAAAAGATGAATTCATTCGTGGAAAAGCATCTCGTGATAAGATGGCTTCTCTAAAGCCTGCATTTAAAAAAGATGGAACGGTTACTGCTGGTAATGCGTCAGGAATTAATGATGGAGCAGGTGCCGTTATCGTATCTTCTAGATCTTACGCTGATAAACTAGGAAAGAAACCATTGGCTATAATCAAAGGCTACGGTCATAGTGGATGTGACCCTGCTAAAATGGGAATTGGTCCTGCACTTGCGATTCCCCGTGCTCTTGCATCTGCTGGATTGACATTAAAAGACATGGGTCTTGTAGAGGTTAATGAGGCATTTGCCGCTCAGTACCTTGCGGTTCAAAAAGAATTAGGATTAAATCCTGAAATTACAAATGTGAATGGTGGAGCAATTGCGATAGGACATCCACTTGGAGCAAGCGGCGCAAGAGTAACTCTTACACTTGCTTATGAAATGAGAAGAAGAAGAGTTAAATACGGAGTAGCCTCACTTTGCATTGGAGGCGGGCAGGGAATTGCTATTGTTCTAGAAAATCCGAATCTTTAGTCTTCCACGGAAAGGCTGAGAGCTAGCAAATATTCGGGAAATATAATTTTATCAGAAAATTCCATGCCAATCATAATGTGTGGTTTTTTCTGAAATTCGTAATTAGTTTTCCAGGCAATGCGACCGGCTATTTCCATGTTATCCCCTGTAGGCCAATGTAAAATACTTCCTTCATTTATTTCATTGATCTCAGACTGGAAATTTGCTGGCATTATGGCACAAAGTCCTGTTTCGGAAATATTTCCAAGATAGCCGCTGAAATTCTCTCCGTTAGCACTCAATTGCACTGAGTAATCTGCAAAGTCTTTTGGAAAAATTCTGTCCGCTTTTCTGATTTCTGAATTCATAAGAAATGTCTAAAATACATATTGAAAAATGCAAGGAGTTTTTTTTCCCAAGAATCAATTGATTCACAGGATAGTTTTTTCATCTTGGTCTAATTCCCTATGATAAAAATTGGAAACGTTGAAATTCAGAATAATATAGTTCTCTCTCCGATGGCAGGTGTCTCTGACAGCCCATATCGGCAGATATGTCGAGAAATGGGCTCGGGCTTTGCCTATACTGAATTTGTGAGCACTGATGGAATTAGTCATCATTCCAAAAAATCAATAGACTTATTTCGCTTCCAGGAAATGGAAAGACCAATATCCTTTCAAGTATTCGGCAATAACTTAGAAATTATCACGGAAGCATGTCGTATCATAGAAGACTTAGGTCCCGACATAATTGATCTTAATATGGGATGCTCGGTAGCAAAGGTTTCCCATCGTGGATCGGGTGCGGGACTTCTTCGCAAGCCTGAATACGTAGGGAAGATCATCGAGTCTATGACTAAGACAGTCAAGGTTCCAATCACTGCAAAAATTCGAATTGGTTGGGATCATGACAGTTTGAATTATCGCGAAATCGTGCACGTCTTACAAGAAGCAGGTGCACAGGCGATTTCTGTTCATGGACGAACTAAGACAATGGCATACACTGGATTTGCCGATTGGAATATTATTTCTGAAATAAAATCATTTGCAAAAGTGCCCATTTTCGGAAATGGGGATATTCATACTTATGCGCAAGCAAATGAAAGAATTAAAACTTCCGGAGTAGATGGAGTTCTTATCGGTCGCGCTGCGATAGGTAACCCTTGGGTATTTGCAGGTATAGACAAATCAACATTAACCTTTCCAGAAGTTCGTTCCATGATATTTCGACATTTAGATTTGATGACTAATTTTTATGGGGAACAATTGGGACTTGTTCTCTTCAGAAAGCATGTTGCTAAATACCTAAAGAATTACTTTGGAGTCTCAGAGCTTCGCCATAAATTAGTCACAACCCCAAGCTTAGAAGATTTTGTTGGCTATTTGAATTCTTTTAATCCAGATCATTTTCGAATGGAAACAACCGAAGACGGGGAAGCATTGCATTGTGAAACTTACGCAACAGCATAATTAATTCAAAAAAGTATTGCATTTAGTATATAATTTTCGTATATTTTATATATGAAATTTTTTTTTGTTCTTATTTTATTTTCCTTTGTAAACGTTATTTCAGCACAAGCGACTTGTGAAAAATATGAATCTCTTAAGAAAGCATTCAAGGAAGATAACATTGAATCTGTTTGTGAATTAGATTTACAAAATCAAAATCTGAAAGAATTACCTGCCAATCTTGGTAGCCTTATTAATTTAGAAATATTGCATTTAGAAAATAATAAACTCTCGACTCTTCCTGAATCCATTGTAAATTCCAAAAAGCTAGTTCGAATTCATTTAGATAATAATTCATTCACTATTTTTCCAGAAGCTCTTTTAAAATTAGATCGTTTAGAGAAACTTTCGATGAACAACAACGGAATAAAGGAGTTACCCCAAAATCTAAGTAAGCTGAAACATTTGAATTATTTGAGTTTAATGAACAACCAACTTACTACCCTTCCAAAACAAATTGGAAAATTAAAAAAACTAGTCTATCTAAATTTGATTTCGAATGAACTGGTTGAATTACCTTCAAATCTGTATGATATGAGCCATCTTGAAAATCTTTACTTGGGAAGTAATGATAGTTTAAAAATCTCAGATGATATTTACGAGATGAGGCGGCTAATTCGACTTTCACTCAATGGACTTGGGCTTGAAAAAATTTCTGCTGACATTAAGAATTTAAAAAAATTAAAATGGCTTTCGATTAGCTCTAATAAAATAGAAAAACTCCCAGATGAAATTTGCGAATTAAAAGAGTTAGAAGCATTATTCATCGGCTTTAATAGAATAACCAAGCTTCCTCCTAAGTTTGAAGAGCTAAAGAAACTAAAAAAAATTTCCCTTGAGGATCTTGAACTAGGAACAACCACCGAGAATGAAATAAGAAATGCATTCCCAGATGCAGAAATCGAGTTTTGAATGTTATCATTTGGGTCTACCTTTCATTCGTAGAGAAAACTCAAATGTCTGTTGCTCCAACCGCGTGCCCATGAACCTTCATGGATTTTTTCTCGGGGTTTAAGAATGCTATATGCGCCTTTTTATTTCGGCTTGCTTAAATCTTCACTAAACTAGATATTTATTTACACGTTCGACAGCGCATGAGCCATAGAATTAAAAATAGATAGATTTGGAATAGTATTAATTCCACATAAGATTTGCAGCGGTGTATAAAACCTAAGGCAAATGAATTTTAAATTCACTGCCTTTCAGTAATTCGCTAGTAACCGAAATAGAACCACCATGTAATTCAATAACTCGTTTAGCAATAAAAAGTCCTACGCCAATTCCTTCATAGGAATCAACATTATCCGCTCGAAAAAATTTTTCAAAAACATGTTTCAAATTTTCTTCTGAAATACCAAGCCCTGTATCTCTCACAGTAATACGTGTTTCATTTTTTAATTTTTCAGAAAAAATCTCTATCTTACCATTTCGCCTATTATAATAAATTGCATTCTTTAGCAGATTGAATAAAACTTTTATAAACAAAGTTTTGTCTGCTTGAACATTACCGGCTATAGTAACAATGATTTCTAATTTTTTTCGCCTAGTAATATTTTCTAATTTAGTTAAGCAAATGTCTATTATCTGCTTAAGATTTAATTCTTCTTTTTTTATTTTAATTTCTGTTTCCAGATTTGTAATCAGTAAAAGATCATTTAGAAGAACAGTTAATTTTTCACTTTCAACATAAACCGACTCCGCATAAGACCGAATTTGTTCTATGTTAGCCGGTTCATCACTTTGCAATAATTCAGAAAATCCATGAATGAAAGACAGAGGAGTTTTTAATTCATAAGAAAGATTTTTTAAAAATGCATCCTTTGTTTGACTTAACCTTTCGTTTAATTCTTGAGCGCGCTCTAACATTTGATTCTTTTGGTTAATTTCACGTAGCATTGAAATTATTTTTATATTTGTATTAGATTGTTGAAAGGCAATGGCAACTTGAAGACTAAAAACCTCTAATGTATTTACATCAGTGCTATGAAAAGCAATGTCGTTAGAAGATTTTTCTAAGTAGATAACTCCTATTATTCGCTCATCTTGACAGAAACTATTGCAAATATAAGAAATTGTTTTCTCTTCCTTATCATGTTTTACTAAGTATTCTCCTTTTGCTTTTCCACCTTCTGCTTTCATACTGTTCTTAGCCAAAGACTTAATATAACTTAGAATCGTTATTTGGTTCTCGGTTATATTTTCATAGAAGACAGGAACTAGGTCTCCTTGCTTTTTTAAAAAAATAATTCCTACATCCCCAGACAGAGATTGAATAGCGGATTGTAGAATTTTGGTCATCAGGGGCTTAACGTCCGAAACCACAGATAACTCTTTATCCATTGACAAAATATTTTGGATTACTTTATCAGCATCCATTAGTTCCTGTCTTGAAACTTCTTGGACTAAACGAAATGCATCTACTGTTTCATAAGATTGTTTTCTCTCTTCAGCAGAGAGGTTTAGCATCGCTTCATATCCTTTGATTGCTGCCCTCGCTTCCGCCAATTCTCTTTGGCTCAAGTCATGCAATGTTTCATAAGAGGTAATAATTCCTTTTAAATCTTCAATTTCTCTTTTTAGTTCTTCCAAAAGTAAGCCTCTTAAAATAAATTTTATTCTAAAGGCATAGAAATTCCACACCTTTGACGATACCACAAAACCTAGGCTTTTGTATTAATAACGCATTGTCAATTTCTATTTCTAGAAAAATTCGTTATAAAAAAACTACCTCAAGGAAAAACCAAATAATACTCAACCGCTACAAGAATAATATACGTTAGAGCAAGCAGCGATATTAGGTGTAGACTGCGTGCATGCCTGTGTGGTTGTATTGGTAAATCGAAATAATAATGTGTGTTGACCAGAGGCTACTGTAAATGTTGCGCTACGCCCATTAGGGGCAACGGTCGCCCAAATACTTCCATCCCAAATAATATCATATGTTTTATTCGTGTTGCTTGTATTAATAAAATAAATAGTAGCTGTTGAATTTTTTTCGCAATCAGGTCTTGATTGTGACTGTTGGACTAGAGCTAGAAGAGTTTTACGAATTTCTGCATCTTCGGCAGATTTTTTCTTTTCGTCAGAATTATCTAAATCACAAGTAGAGAATGATATTAATAATAATCCAATGATTGAGATAAACTTTGTATAATAAATAATTTTCTGAATAATTCTCATAAACAAAACCTCAACTTCTTTTCCTATATTATAATAAAAAGTAAAAGTTAATGCAATCGGTAAATCAGCAAAAACTAATTAGAAAGGAATGATATATATCAGGTTAGTTAGTTTTTAAATGAGTAAATTTTTGATAGACTCAAAAATATCAGCAGAGAATTTACTTTTGCTACTAAGGTAAAAACCTAAAAATGGATATTTTTTTTTGTTACGCTGAGTAAGAGGAGTTAAAATTAAAATTCGAACATTAAATTCTCTTTCTATTTTATTTAAACTCGAAACGAGAAATTGGAATTCTAATACTTTATTTTTAACAGGAAAAAATAATAGCGCACAACTTTCATTATCCGTTCCAATCTTAGAATGAAGTTCAGATAAAATTCTTCCCATCGAATAACGAAAATTAATTTCGCTCATATGCTGTATTTCAACTTTGTCTCCCTTGTTAAATCTAAAACCGTCTATTGATATCGGTCCGAAATAAGAAGCAGTAAAACTTTTAGAATTATTTGCAACCTCCTGCAATCCATCAGCTAATTCCTGGTCGAAATTCTTTTGGATCATCGAG
The DNA here is from genome assembly GCA_031368925.1 of Leptospiraceae bacterium. Classification (GTDB taxonomy): domain Bacteria; phylum Spirochaetota; class Leptospiria; order Leptospirales; family Leptospiraceae; genus UBA2033. The sequence continues at coordinate 28,787 of JANMOF010000271.1, read as the reverse complement.
CCTCTGTATACACCCGATTTATCGACTAACATTTCTGTTATTGCAATAAGATTTGTTGTCTCTGTGGATAATTCAAATAATCCACTAAAATCCTGTATCCTATCTTCCTCAACCCATTCTTCTACTAATATACCTTTTGGATTTTCTTTGAAAATTTTTTCAACTCTCTTTCCAATTTCCTTAATATCGATTTTAGATTTTAAAATTAAATTGCCACGTCCCGCAAAGCTAAATTCAGACTTAATTACTAATGGCACATTCATAGAAGAAATAGCGTGTTCCAATTCAAACTTATCTACACAAATTACAGTCTTAACTTTATTTAGCTTAATAGCTTCTTTCCAACGAGTTTGATTTACTTTAGAATTAATAAAATTAGAATGAAAAATTACTTGAGCTTCTTTTTCTAAAAGGAATTTTTCATGGTTTAGAATACTAGTATTTCCCCATTCAATTAACCCGGAAGCTAATATTTTTTTTTCTAGCGGAAGCTCTTTCGCAAAATAAGGATTATTCGTTGTAGTCACACTTCCATGGCTAATTTTATTTTCCCCCCAATATTCAATTAGCTCATCCGAAACAGGCTCACTCAAAATCGTGTAATCATTTTGATTGGATATAATTAGAAACAAGTATTCGAATGCAGAACTTCTTTCTAAAAGTGATTTGCTTAAAGTCAAGCTTCCGGGATACTGATTAATTTCTAATTCGAACAGTGAGTTTAATCGGTATATATTCCCCAATTTTTTAATCCTTCCGGTATAATTTCCTTTTTACGATTCGAGAACTCATCCTTATATTCTGCTAACTTTAAAATAAAATCTTCAGTGAATCCAACTTTTCGTCTGGTTTCAGGAATATAGAAATAGCCCTTTGCTCTTCTTGGAGTAAATGGTGGATCTAGAAGAGAAAGATAATATTCCCATTCAGAAATAGATTGATTATCTCTCTTTTGGAGAACTTTTAATCCGCGCTTAACGTGTTTTAATTCATCCAAAAATACAATCTCCATTATCTCTGCACTCTTATCATCCCCATATTGTGAAAATGTTTTTTGGTAAATTGTTGCATAATCTAAATTAGCCCCTTCAAAAGAAAGAGACATGATTGCGCTAAATTTTTCAAAGCTATTCATAAACGGAATATACTTCCAAAAAATCCCATTTAGAGGACGTTCTCCAAATTCTATTCCAAGTTCTCGCATCCTATCTAAATACAATTTGAAGTGTTTTTGTTCTTCTCTTAGGCTACTAAATAAATCTTGTCTTGATTTATCTGGGATATTTTGAAATTTTAAAAGTGCCCATGCAAAAATCTCCGTTGCCATTAGCTCATGGTTTGCAAAATGATGCATCGCTACGCCACGGTTAATTTCTAAATTTAAATGCTCGAGTCTTGGAATTTTAGATTTCTTTTCAGAAATGGAAATTTTTTTTTCCCTTGCAGGCAAGTTTGGAATTTCGAATGAAAACTCTCGCAGGTCAACTAAATCAGCAGGCGGATCTATTAATTTATCTTCCAATTTTTCAGAGAGTAGGATAAATCGGCAGTAGTCATTAAGTGTATTCATAGTAAAATCAAGAGTAACCGCTTTGCAAAATTTAAATAATACTAAGATGCTTATTAGAATTCTTACTTACTAAAAATAAAATATATAGTTCTATGTAAATATATTTTATTTTCAGTGAATTCAATTTTGCATTGAAATCAATTATTGAAAGTATGTCTGAATTAAATTCTCTATTAACCGAATAATATAGATTTGGCGCACTATAGAGTTATTTTTTATTGACATGCAGCATTCAATAAAAAAAATGAAATCATCATACAGTAGAGATTTTATTATGAGAATATTATTTATTTTACTTTTCTTATTCACATCAATTAGTTGTGTCCAAAATATGATGGAATGTCCGTCTGACGTTCTTACTCTTAAGCAAGAATGTCAAGCAACGAATGATCGAAAAAAATATAGCCAGAATATGGTTTTAGTTGGACTGGGCATTGCATCAAAAGGTGGAATTAAAATCACCACATCTAGTTCCGGTTCAAGCAGTGTTAGCGCCGAACCTACATCTGTAAGCGGAATCACAAGCGAGCATAATAAACTCAGAGGACAGGAAAATGCTAGTTTGCCAGACTTAACTTGGGATGCGACTGTTGCTAGTTATGCGCTAGAGAAGGTGACATATCTTGCCAATAGCAATAACTGCACCATGAGTCATACAGTAGGACCTACCAATCCAGGCTATGGAGAAAATCTTGCCTGGTCAAGTGCTTCCAGCTATACCGCATTAGCCGCTACAAATGCATGGTATAACGAGAAGCCTAATTATACTTATTCGACAAATAGCTGTGCTTCTGGAAAAGTATGTGGTCATTATACGCAAGTTGTATGGAAAAACTCTACTGCAATCGGATGTGCTGGAGTTGTATGTTCCAATGGTGGTGGAATTATTTACGGATGTAACTATAATCCACCGGGAAACTATTCTGGTCAAAAACCCTACTAATAATCTATTTGATCGAAGAAAAAAATTGAAATATAGGATCAACTTCTGAGTCCCAATATTTATAATCATGCTCAGCATCTTTCGGATCGTTAAAAATAATTTTCAAATTAGGATGTAATTCTTTTAGTTTCAAATAAAAATTTTTAGTCTGGATGAAGGGAGAGATTTTATCTGCTTGTCCATGACCGAGGTAAATCGGTATCTTCCACTCCTTGGCACTTCGATATACATTATCTACCGTTTCCCATCGCTCTTTATTTTCTTCGTAGGAGCCATAGGAGCCTGTCATCAAACGATCTTTAGGCATAGTTGCCTGATCAAAGTCTCCTGATATTGAAGCTGCTGCTGAGAAAATATCTGACTTAGAGTAACCAAGAATAGCCGCTCCACGTCCACCAGTAGATAAACCCATTACGAAATTTTTTCCACCTTTCAGTAGAATTCCATTTTGCTGGAGAGTTGGAATTAGAATTTCTCTTACCCATTTGCCTCCCGGCGTGGTTGACCATTTTAATTTTGTCTCAGAAAAATATTCTGACTCGTAATTTGTTTTTCCCATTTCTGGAAATATTAATCTAAATCCCTTTTCTTTTCCTGATTTTAAAATTCTAGTTTTCTTCTGCCAATCATCTCTGGGAAAACTCCATCCGTTTAATACAAGAACATCTGCAACAGGCTTTTTATCTTCTGGCGTATATATATCTACTGGAATTTTGTTTGTGCACGGAGGCAAAGTAATAGTAGTCGCGCTTCCTTCTTTTGCAACACAAACAGTTTGAACGCCAGCTTTCAATTCTATCTTTTCTGCGAATAGCCGAACTGAATTTATGATGAGGATGCTAATGAATAGCCGCTTTATGAAAGGTATATTAATTGTTGCTTTAATCATTTCTATATCCTAGTAGTATCCTTCGACAAGCTCAGGATGACAAATAGCAAAACTTTTTCATCACGGCAAATCATAATTTTGCCTTCACCCATTTTTTCACGGATACTGCTTTCTTCATATTCTCAATGATTTCAACAGTCATGTCTTCGCTCAGTCTGTTAAAATCACCATCCTGCGAACCCAAGATAACATCATCTAAAACATTGTCGATAAGTGCGTTTATATTTTCTTCTCCCTGATCTCCAGTCAATTTAGAATTTATTACTTCATTCACAGAGTCAAATATCGCTAAACCAATGTCCTTTGTAATTGTCTCTTTGATTACGGAGGGGACTAATTGTAGCGTCGAAGCGTTGTTAGACGACTTAACTAATGCTTCTGCTAAAAGTTTACGAACCATATCATTTGCTTTCGGATTGGCGAGCCCTTTCCTTATATTGTCAATGATTAGCTTTTTTAATTGATCACGTCTCGCTTCTACTGCCGATGTAACCAAGTTGATAGATGCACCTGATTTAATTTCTTCTTGCATTTCCGAAAGAATTCGAACCGTTACCATATCAGTTAGCTCTTCTTTGATGATATTAGTATAGTAAGTGAAGGTTCGGGTAAAAATGTCATTACCCACATTCGTCAAACTACTATTTTTAAGTAAGATATACATGGAGACAACACGGAATAGTCGGAATACACGAAACTCGGCTAACGGAATTAACCCCAACACATCATACCAATGATACATTGGATACAAAAACCAGGCAACGTATACTCTATTCTTAATTGATAAAAACCATTGAACCAAAAATTCAATAAGGAACAGGGCAAAGAATGGAACATCTAATTTAAAAAACTCATCTACATACTTTCCATTTAATCCATAGTGCCTGTAATAGTTTGGCTCAATCAAAGGGAAAATTTCTTCTTTAAAAAATTGGATATGGTTATTTACATTTTTTACATCGTATGTCCAAAACCATTTAAATGCATCTTTGGAAGAAGACTTATCGGGGCTAATACCAGAATCCGCTTCATACTTTTTTTTAATTTCAAATTTTATTTTTTGAAAGTTAGCTGTTAGCCCCGCTTTCTCAAAAGGATTTTCATCTATGATTTTTGCTGATTGCTCAATTAATTTTTGAGAAAAAAATTGAATAGCCTCTTCTTTTTCATGTGAATCAGGAGTCGCTAGAATACGTTCGTATTCATTGACCATTTTTAAATAATCCTCTGTGCTTCGATGCGGCTCGATTCCGAGGAAAGGATCATAAAACTTTGTAACAGAGGGCAAATGCGTTAAGTAATAAGGTCTGAGTGAGAGATAAGTTAAGTCAAAGATAATCAGGTTTAGATTTAAAATCACTACCTGGATCATGAATAAATCCCATAGGAGGCGAAAGGTAAAAAAGCGTGCGATAATTTCTTTAATCTTTATCATATTTCAGCAAACTAATGCAATAAGTGCATTTGGCAAGGATTTCTATTTTAAATTGTAGAAATTATCTCGGAACTTTTCAGACTGGAATTAGGTCTCACCTAACAGCATTTTAAAAATAATCGAGGACTTCCTTGTTAGAACTAATCAATATCAATAAAAACTATACCTCTTCCGAACATTCCCTTCACGTATTAAAAAATATTAATATCAAAATCGAACAGGGCGAGTTCGTTGCCATCATGGGTCCGTCCGGATCCGGAAAATCTACATTACTTGGAATTGCAGCCGGGCTTGATCGCGCAGACACAGGAGATGTCATTTTAGATTCTGTTAAAATGAGCGGTTTAAGTGAAGATGAATTAGCAAGACTTCGCGCCGAAAAGGTTGGATTTATATTTCAGAATTTTCAATTGGTCAGAACGTTAAACGCCATAGAGAATGTATCACTACCTCTCATCATTTCAACGAGGCTCAGTGAAAAAGAAATCAAAGAAAAAGCGATGACTCTGCTCGAAAAAGTTTCTTTAGAACATAGAATGACCCATTTCCCTTCTCAACTATCCGGTGGCGAAGAACAGCGAGTAGCTATTGCCAGGTCTTTCATTAATAATCCCAAAATTTTATTTGCAGACGAACCAACTGGAAATTTAGATTCGAAGAATGGAAATGCGGTTATGGATATGTTAACCTCGCTGAATAAACAAAATAATTCTACCCTGATTGTAGTCACACATGATCCTAAAGTTGCAGCTCTTGCTGATCGTATTTTAGAAATGGAAAATGGAGAAATTAAACAAAGAGCGGGTAATGCAAAGAAGCCTTCCCAGAAATCAAAAAAGAAAGGTAAGAAATGAAACTCTCTTTTAAATCCAGACTAATTCTTCGAGAAATATTTACACGACCTGCTTACTCGTTTCAATTTATTTTGGCAGTAGCCATTGGCGTTGGCTCTGTTGTAGGAATTAATTCATACAAACAAAATCTTTATGAAGCAATCGGGAAGGAGTCCCGCACAATTATGGGCGGGGACTTAATGGTCGAGTCACCATCAGCTTATTCCGAAGAAACAAAAGAATTTATAAAAGCAAATCTCCCAACTGCGTCTAAGCTGTCTTATTCGGTAAATTTTGCCTCCATGATTTACACTCCGTCTAAAGAAACTTCACTCGCCACAGTCAAGGCTCTTGACGCATACTTCCCGTTATACGGTGAAGTGCAAACAAGTCCTGCGGGGCTTTTTAAAAATCTTAAAAAAGAAGATGTGCTTTTAGAAGAAACTCTCGCTAAAAATTTAAAACTCAAATTCGGTGACTCGGTCTTTATTGGAAATAAAAAGTTCAAATTAAAAGGGTTTGTAAAAAAAGAGCCAGGTTCGGTTGGAAGTTTCACTTCGATGGCGCCTACCGCGATCATCACACCGAGTGGTTTAAAAGAAACAGGACTTGAATCGAGAGGAAGTCGAATTCGATACAATGTATTAGTTGCATTACCGCAAGGTATTGATTCTAAAAAATTCAAAGAAGATAATTTTAAAATTTTTATCAGTAAAGATCTAACATTATACCACAACACAGAAATCGGGTCCGGTTCGCAGAGATTTATCAATAGCACGTTTGATTATATGAGCTTACTCGGATTATCCGCATTCTTTCTGGGTTGTATCTCAATACTCATTTCAACACGAACAAGACTAAAAGAAAAGACTTCGGAAATTGCTGTTCTAAAGTGTCTTGGCGCATCTTCTTATTGGAATATTTCTATTTTTCTAAGAGAGATTTTTTTTCTTTCAGTTGTCGGAACATTGATTGGAGTGAGTGTAGGCTACTTCATTCAATTCTATATTCCTGATTTGACTGGGTCTGCCTTTCTTGCTGAGATAAAACCAAACGTAAATTTAAAATCTCTGATCTGGGGGATATTTATTGGTATCCTCGTTCCAATTATCATTGGGCTTGAATCTATTTTAAAAATCAGTAGACTAAGTCCACTCTATGCTATTCGTTCTGAGCTAGATGATAAAATTAAGATTCGTTTTATTCCTGACTTACTACAACTAATAGAAGTATTTGCAATTTATATCTTGTTTTTCTTACTTGCAAGTTATGAGACTGGTGGATTCTTTAAAGGATTTATTTTGAGCGGAGTAATACTGTTACTCCCTATTCTATTATTTATATTCTACCAGCTTTTCCGTATTTTAAGTCTGCAACTTTTAAAACTCGGAATTTTTGGAAATACATTTAGACTTGTCTTAAAAAAAATTAATCAAACCGGTAGTGGCTTGGCTCTTCCGATTATCGGAATCGGCTCTGCGTTAACGATTCTTCTTCTGTCTCTCATCATGAAGACAAGTCTTTTGAGTCTAAGCGGTATTAACCAATTAGAGCGTAGACCAAACGTATTTGCTATCGACATTCGTTCGGAGCAATTGGCTGATCTTAATAAAATACAAAGTAAATTTCCGTCAAAACAAATCATGACTTCTCCTGTAATTGGAGCAAGACTTGCTAGCATTAATAATAAACCGATCAATAAAGAAGAAACAGAGAAAGATGCGGTTAAGAGAGATTGGCGCTCAACAGCTAGAACTAGAGAATATTTTTTATCTTTTCGAAAAGAGCTTTATGACACAGAGAAAACTGTTGAAGGAAAGTTCTGGGAAAATAAAGGCGAAGATGAAATTTCTATTGAATATGAATTTGCGAAAACGCTTGGCGTGAAGTTAGGCGACACACTTCAGTTCAATGTGCAGGGAATTGAAATTTCGGGGAAAATCACAAATACCCGCAGTGTTAACTGGGCTGATATGAAGCCTACTTTGTTGTTCTTTTTTCTCCTGGCAGTTTAGAAGCAGCACCATCTTATTACATCAGCGCATTTCTTTTGGAAAGTTCAGACGATCGCTACCAATTTCAAAAAGATTTAATTGCGAAAGCTCCGAACATTACAGTCATAGATGTAGAAAAAGCGATTTTAAATTTTACTTCGATTCTTGAAAAAGTAGCAAGCATTATCGGACTAATGACTTCCTTTATCATTGTCTCTGCTATTTTACTTTTAATATCTTCTCTCTATTCGACTAAACGGCAACGAGAAGAAGAAACTTCACTCCTCCGAGTAATCGGCGCAGTATCAGGATTTGTGATTCGCATGTATTTACTGGAAGCAATTTTTGTCGGAGTATATTCCTTTCTATGTTCCTTAGTTCTCTCGTTATGCGCAAACTATATATTAGCTACTAATTTTTTAAATTTACGCTATATTATTCCAGTCAATGAATTGCTGGTTTGTTTTGCTTTGACAATAATTATAATGCTTTTAGTTTATGTTTTAAATCTAATGGGATTATTTCGCAAACCAGCAAAAGAGTTTTTAAAATCAGTCTAGGAGAATAAAGTGGAAGTAAAAGAAGCAATTTTAAATCGTAAATCTATTCGTAAGTATTTACCGAAGCCAATCGAGAAAGATAAGTTAGAACGGTTAATCGAGCTTACTCGCAGGTCACCAACCTGGAAAAATGCACAGGGTTACAAATTAGCTGTCGTGCAGGGCAAGACGAAGGATCAAATTTCAACTGACTTCATTACTGCAATTGAAGCAGGAACGGCGGAAAATCCGGATTATCCATACCAGGATTTTTATCCGCATTATATCAAGAAGAGAATGCTCGAACTAGGAGCCTCCTATTTTGGTCATATGGGGGTTGATAGAAAAGACAAGGAAAGAAGAAAAGAACTCATGCTAGAAAATTTTAAATTCTTCGGGGCTCCTGTCGCTGTATTTTTTCTAATGGAAAAAGGAATGAACTATTGGCCTACCCTGGATTTAGGAATTCTCTTAGGAACGTTTCTAATTGCAGCAAGAGATGAAGGACTGGAAACCATTGCACAGGCAAGTCTCGCAGCATTCCCTGACATAGTTCGAAAAAATCTTAGTCTTGAGGCTAACTGGACAGTAGCCGTTGGTGTGTCCTTGGGTTACGGAGATACAGAGGCTAATGCGAATAAGTTTTATTCTCCAAGAGCTGACAAGGATGAAGTCGTTCAATACTTTGATTAGCTATTTAACTAGAATGACCCTAATAATCCGTTGTAGCAAAGCGGATTATGCGTGCTATCCCTTCTTCAATCATTTTTGTAGGTAAAATGAGGCTAATCACTATATAACAACTTTCTGGCATATCAAACATATACCCAGGATAGACGTAGACACTGTGATTTTTTAATAACTTGTAGGCAAAGTTTTCATCATCCCAGTTATTTGTTAATTTCAAAATCATAGCCCATCCACCATCAGGAAAGAAAAATTCTATGGAATTATTTGCCTTTAGCAGTTGGCTTATTTTAAAACAATTCTCCCGAATTCGGTTATTAATTTTTAATTGAATTCCATCAGAGGTTTCTAAAATTTTTTCAAGTCCCAATTGAACTGGAATATTTACAGAAAGATAAGTATCTGAGACTATTTCCAACGCGTCTTTCATTTGTGCTACAAACTCTAAATCCCCATCTAGGTATATCCAAGATAGCTTCATTTGAGGCAATGCCAATGTTTTAGAAAGTCCATTGAGGTAAATGCAATTAGCCTCTGTGTAAGAATTTACTTTGTAATAGCCTTCATAGTAATCAGAGAAGACTTCATCTATGATTAGGATTATTTTTTTTGATTTAGCGATTAATATTAATTTGGCGACATCATCAGGAATAAGTCTTGCGCCAGTTGGATTGTGTGGCTCAACAATAACAATTGCTTTGGTATTTTTGTTAATATTTTCTTCCAAACTTTGAAAATCAATCTTCCATAAGAGTTTATTCGGATTTTCTGATCTTTCAGGATATAATAAATAGTTTCTGGATTCACAATTTTCTAAATTAAAAATAAAATCATAAAGAGGATAACCGGGAGTAGGCAGTAAAATTTCCGAATCTGGATTGCAAATAGCTTTAAGAATAAAACTCATAGCCTCCGAAGTTCCCGAGGTGAAAAAAAAATTTTCAGGTTTCCTCTTTCTTCCCTTTGTGTGATAATAATTAACGAGAGCGAGTCTTGCTTTTATAATTCCCTGTGGATCCGGCGCATAAGGAAAAAAAGAATTTTCTAAGAAGGCACTTCGAATTTTATCATGGTCGTATTCGAAAAATAAAGTTGGGTTTGAAGAAGTTAAATCTAAAAATTCAGGCTTTGTTTTTACAATCTGTAATAATTTTGAAAGATCATTCTCACTCCTATCAAAGTTAAATTTTTCTGATAAATAGTTCATACGGAAATGAAATGCGACATAAAGAAACTGACAACCAAAAAATGGTGTAGAAATTTCTAAAGAATAATGATTCCTCTCTCCTTTTTTAGTCATTCGATATTAAATGATTGCAAAATAAAATACGTCTATTTAAATATCTAACCCTATTCAATTGAAAATGCTTTGCGAAAGAAACGATCCCTGTCCAAGAAAGGGATTTAATTTGAAAAATTTTATTCACGAATAATTTGTTTTTTTAAAAAGGAGCATTCATGCGAGTATATTTAAGTCTTTGTTCTTTCGTTTTTTTATTTATTAATTTGTCAGCAGCAGAAGATGCGAAAAGCGATAGGACAGCTTTAGCAGAAATTTTGAAAAATGCGCACATTTCTCAGACGGATGTAAAGAATGTTTCAAATTTAGAGAAAATGGAACTAGGAGATGAGAACCAAATTTCCTATGACCAAGTTTCCGGTAGAATTATTGGATTAAAACTTCATCTGACTGAATTCAATGATTTATCCTTAGTCTCAACTTTGACAGGACTAAAAGTATTAATTATTTCTGGCGATGAAGGTAGCGGGCAGATCAACCAATTACAGGGACTCGATAATCTTGCTAATCTAAAAGTCCTTTCCTTAAGAGAACACAAAATTCAGAAAATGAAAAGTCTACAAAATTTAAAAAATTTAGAAAAGCTTGATTTAAGTATGAATGAAATTGCAAAAATTGAAGGCATAGAAAATCTCAAGGGCTTAAAAAAAATGGAGCTCGGAGATAATAAGCTTACTAAAATTGAAAATCTAAATTCTCTTACTTATTTAGAAGAGCTCTACCTACATCGAAATCAAATCGCAAAATTAGAAAATTTAGAGTTCCTGGTTAATCTCCGTATACTTCATGTTTACGAAAATGAACTTTCTAAAATTGAAAACTTAGACAATCTAAGAAATTTAGAAGAGTTGGAACTAGGTGTATGTAAATTTCAAAAAATAGAAGGTCTTACTAATCTTAACAAATTAAAGATTCTAAAACTATGGTATAATAAAATTGGAAGGATTGAAGGTTTGGATTCCCTTGTAAATTTAGAAACTTTGGATTTGAGCAATAACCGGATATCGAAGATTGAGGGTATTGATAGTTTGCCGGAAATAAAATTCGTAGACCTTACTAATAACAAAATCACTAATAAAAAATCTGCAAAGAAATACCTGAATAAAAATATAATGATAGAGCTTGAATAAGTTCTATTCTTCTAAACGTAAACGAACCACGTTAGTATGATGCACATTGTGCTTTAAAAGAAAATAGCAAAATGTGCGCATATTCATACCGCCAAATAATCCAGAGAGAGTATCTAGCTCCTCTTCCGATCGCTTTGCTATTTGTCTATTGAGTTTTTCTGCAGATAATTGAATCAAAGTCAGAAGCTTTGCTTTTTCTTCTGGATTGGGACTTGATTTTTCATATTTTCCATAATTAGTAATGCCATGTCGATTTGTAGGATCAAGCTGTTCTATCGTTGGTTGCTTTGCTTTTGGCTTACCTCTTAGTTTTAAAATAAATCGAGGAAGTCCTACCCATATTCCAAAGCTTGCATTTGTGCTAATTACATGCTTCATATTTCTTCTGACACTCCAACCATCAGGAATTGCTTTACCGGAGAAAATATCATCCGGTATATTTCTATAAAAATCAGCGATCGCTTGATTGACGTCTAGAACTTGCTTGAAGAGTTCTTCTTTTGTTTTGCATGGATAGAGAATAGGTAGTGTTTGCACAAAGATAATGATTTTAGAGAAGGTTAAACCTGCAAACTGTTTTTGTAGAAAGAATCCAAGTTTTTTTGGTTGAAAATAGACCTGCTTGCAGAAAATAAAATTATGCTGCAATTACTTTGGAATCAACTCGCCTATCAAGGTGTTATTTATCTTTCAAATATTACGGAGCATAAACATGTAGTGTTAGTCAATACGCTTTCCCTGTTTATTCCTGTGTTCACACTCTTTAATTTAATTATAACTATATCGTTTGGGATTCCTCCACTTTATATTTATTCTTCCATCGCATATATGGTTATGCTTCCGTTTTCTATTCTACTCAATGCAAAAGGTAAAATACTATTAGCCAGACTTTATCTTTTTTTTCTTTCAATGGCTTATATAACAATGATAGTTTTTATGCAAGGTAATCAAGTTCGCGCTCATTTCTTTTTATTGGCAGAAGCACTTGTCGCGTACTTTGTATTTCCCACTAAGCAGAAAAAAATTATGCATTTCTTAGTCGCGTGTTTGTTGGTATCTTTTATTGGACTTGATTTTTTTCATGATGATATGATGCCGATGGTAATTCAAAATCCGGGTAAGGTAAAAATTGCTAGTTTAATAACTGATATTTCTTTCGCTATAATTTTACTCGGTTTTGCATTCTATATTCACGTAACATTTCAAAAAACAGAATCGTTTATGAAACTAGAACATGACAAATCGGAAAAGCTTTTGCAAAATATTTTACCCTTGTCTATTATAAAAAAATTACGGGAAAATCCTGATACGATAGCAGAAAGATTTGAAGATTGCACGGTTCTTTTTTCTGACATTGTTGGCTTTACGCAAATGTCTAAAACAATGTCTGCGGTTTCCGTTGTTTCTCTTCTGAACGAAGTTTTTTCTCGCTTTGATGACCTCGCCGAAAAATACAATTTGGAAAAAATAAAAACGATAGGCGACGCATACATGGTTGTAGGCGGTCTGCCAGAGCCTGACGCAAATCATGTAGAACGAGTAGCAAGTTTTGCCTTGGAAATGTTAGACGTTATCCGCGATTATAGACAAAAAAACGATATGGCACTAGAACTAAGAATTGGAATTAATTCTGGTGCCGCTGTTGCTGGAGTGATTGGTAAAAAGAAATTTATATACGATTTGTGGGGCGATAGCGTAAACACAGCTTCAAGAATGGAGTCTCACGGACTCCCGGGAAAAATTCAAGTTTCTGAATCTACATATCTTCGAATCAAACATCTCTTTCAATTTGAAGATAGAGGTAGAATGGAAGTAAAAGGTTTAGGGCTTGTTCAGAGTTACTTGCTAACGGCTAAGCCTGCGTAAACGCATTTCAGTCAGGCACTCCTCATAATTAATACAGATTTTACTAGCTAAAAACCTAATTTACTAAGAATAATGACTTATTAAACAAGCATTAAGATTCTGGCATAGGGCATTTACATTTTTATTTTAAAGAATTTTTAATTACTTGCATTATTCTATTTTCATTCGGAAGTTTCATTTGATATTCTCTTTATGATTTTAACTCAGACTAAACTACTTTTACTTTTTGTCTATCTATTTACTTTTTCTATATTTGCGCAAGCGTCAAATGAGAAAGTTTTAGATAAAGTTTCTATTCAATTAAAATGGTATAATCAATTCCAATTTGCCGGATACTATGTTGCAAAATATAAAGGATATTATGCTGATGCAGGTTTAGATGTAAGCATAATTGAAGGCGGACCAAATGCTTCGTATGAAAATATATTATCTGGTAAAATAAATTTTGGCGTTGCTGATTCTAGAATTTTACTAGCGAGAATGCAGAAAAAACCAGTCGTTGCCTTGGCTGCTATTTTTCAACATGCACCGGATACAATTATTAGCAAATATGAAAGTAAAATTAGAATACCTGCTCATCTCATAAACAAGAAAATAATGCTTGCGGAAAATATGATACCTCCGGCAATCCAGGCAATTTTTTTAAAAGAGGGAATTCCCCTTGCTTCCTTTACACCAGTTCCAAATAACAATGCAATTGATTCAATCGCAAACGGAAAAGTAGATGCATTGTTTGGTTATCTCACAAATGAAGCCTACCATATGGATTTGAGAGGAATTCGATACAATGCATTTTCTCCAAATGATTTCGGAATTGATTTTTATGGCGATATATTATATACCTCAGAAAATGAAATTGAAAATAATAGAGAGCGAGTTAGAGCATTTCTAAAAGCTAGCTTAAAGGGTTGGCAGTATGCAATGGATAATGTGCCGGAGACGGTTGACTTAATTTTAAATACTCCCGAAATAAGTAAGAATAAGGACATAACAAAGAGTTACCTCTTGTATGAAAGTAAAACCTTAGAAACATTTGTTATTTCTAGCGTTATTCCAATTGGTCATATCAATCCAGATCGAATGCAAAGAACTGCAAAAACTTTTGAAAGTCTTGGTTTATTTAAAGGAGAATATTCACTTGAAGGATTTATCTTTGATCCTGATCCAAAGGTAGATTCTCGTTGGAAAAAGTATTTAGTCATTGGATCTTTCACCGTTCTTCCCGTAATAATGCTATCAATAGTCTTAATATTTATTTTACGAAAATTAGTAACTATTAGAACTCGGGAATTATTACATAATAAAAAAAGACTAGAAGAGTTAAATTATGAGCTTGAAAAATCAGAGCGTAAGTATAAAGACCTTATTGAGAATTCTAAAGATATTATTTTTTCTTTAAATGGGGAAGGGCAGATACTCACTATTAACCGTGCTGTAACAGAAATATTAAAATTCAAAGTGAAAGATTTAATAGGTAAAAATTTTGCTGAGTTATTGTATAACTCTGAAACAGTAAGCAACCTGGAACTTTATAAAGAAATTTTTAAGTATACAATTCAAGAAGTAATTGATACAAAAGGAAGTCTATCTTTTAATTCTGACCTAACAAATAAGATTGGAGAGCCATTAGAGATAGGAATTACACTTCAATTTGTGCAAATGGATCAAGATTTTATTTTGCTCGGAACAGCTTCCTTAGTAAAAGAAGATGAACTTTTAAAATTTTGTCAGGAAGAAAGGCAAGTCTTTAAGATTAAAAACTATCTTACGCATGTTGATGCAATATGCCATCGACTTCCTCTCGCTGCATTACGTTACTCCAATCAAGATACTGTTTTTAATATCAGGTTATTTCTTCGTGAAATGTTAATCAACTCTATTGAGCATGGAAACTTGAATATAAGTTTTGATGAAAAAACAGAATTACAGGCTACCGGTGATTATCTGCAATTCTTAATAGACAGACAAAAAGAACCCCAATATACAAATAAATTCGTAACCATAGAATTCATCGTAGACTCTGTATTAATCAGCTTCCGAATAACAGATGAAGGAAATGGATTCGATCATAAGAAAATGTTACAAAGAAAAAAAGATGATAAGGAAATAGAATCCCTCGCGCATGGGCGAGGAATTATTATGACTCGCAATTTTTTTGATATTGTAGAATACAATGAGAAGGGAAACTCCCTCTACCTTGTAAAATATTTTAAGAAATAAGAAACACTCAGTTAAATATTATACTCTATACCAAAAGTTATTTTTCTTTTCATTGTTCGTGGGATAAGAATTATTTTTAAATTTGGCTCTACATCCATTTGGCAAGCAAGACCCTCAGCTTCACCTAATTGAATATCCTGAAATCGACACTTGCAATTTTCGCAGCTTCCAGCCCAACAATGCTTTTGGAGCTTTAAATCATAGTCTTCCGTAGTAGAAACAATATAATGAAATGCCCGAAGCAAGTTTACATTGCGTGGCACCATATACTGCTTTTCATGAATGAAAATTGGGATTAGATTTTTTTCAGCTTCCGTCCCAAAAATTAGGCTAAATGAATTATCGTTTAATGGCAGCATTTGGTTGACCTTAATGCTACAATATGAAATATGTTAGAAACAAATGAAAGCATTTTTA
Source organism: Leptospiraceae bacterium (assembly GCA_031368925.1). GTDB lineage: Bacteria > Spirochaetota > Leptospiria > Leptospirales > Leptospiraceae > UBA2033. Next base: position 12,964 of record JANMOF010000271.1, on the reverse strand, counting down.
GTTTTAGACAATGGTGAAGTTTTTGAGGGGGAATCTTTTGGCTATGAAGGTTCTGAAGTTGGGGAAGTGGTATTCAATACATCTATGGCAGGGTATCAGGAAATACTAACTGATCCTTCTTATCGTAAACAGATTGTTACTCTTACTTATCCTATGATTGGAAATTATGGAATTTGTGCAGAAGACATGGAATCTGACAAAGTGCAAGTGAGCGGGCTGATCGTAAAAGAATATGTTCCTGTTCCTTCTAACTTTCGATCTACAGAGACTCTGGCTTCTTTTTTAATTCGACATAAAATCCCTGCAATTCAGGGGATTGATACTCGTAAGCTAACAAGATTTATACGTAGCAACGGAGCACCGAATGGTGGAATTTTTATCGCTGACAAGTACTCAGAAGATTTTCTGAAGAACGTAAAAGAATTTCCGGGCATCCAGGGAATGGATTTGGCGAAAGTTGTAAGCACAAAAGAGAGATACGAATTTGGTTCCAAAGAAAATAAACCTTATAGAGTTGCAGTTTATGATTATGGGGTAAAGACGAATATCCTCAGATGCCTGAATAACGCCGGTTTTGCGGTGAGTGTATTTCCAGCAGAATATCCAATTGAAAAAGTAATGGAAGAAAATTTTGATGGATACTTTTTATCGAACGGTCCAGGTGATCCAGAGCCTGTAAGCTACGGAATTCATTCAGCCAAAACGATTATTGCAAATAAAAAGCCTTTATTCGGTATTTGTCTCGGGCATCAAATCATCGGTCTAGCGCTTGGCAGAAAAACAACAAAGCTAAAGTTTGGACATAGAGGTGGAAATCAACCTGTTAAAAATATCGCAACTGGTCGTGTGGAAATTACAGCGCAAAATCATGGTTTTGCGGTAATAGGTGAAGACTCTTCGACTGAACCAATTACGCATATTAATTTGAATGATGATACAATTGAGGGAATTAGATCCAGCACTCTTCCGGTAATGGCTGTTCAATACCACCCGGAGAGTTCGCCCGGTCCACACGATGCGGAATACCTATTCAAAGAGTTTTTTGAAATGGTAAAAAAGAGTAAAGCTTAGAAATTTTTTGATTAAATTTCATTGACGTAAAATAGGATTCAGTAGAAAATATTTTCACAAATAAAAAGAGAAAGGACACACAGATGAACAATAATGAGCAAGAGAATTTTTGGGGGCTTCCAATAGGAAGAGAACTTACAACAGATGCTTTGTTGAAAGACTTATGGGATCCAAGCACAGAAGAAATTTTCACTCCAAAGCACTTTCTTGGCGTTGGCTGGGGAATTAATTTCTACGCGATTGCTAAGAAAGCAGGCGTTATCTAAATTCCTACTAGGGGTTGTTTGCCAAATTGCAAACTCCCCTAGAAAAAATCTTTCCAGAATGATAATATTACATAATTTTATTATTATCGCATCTTGAAGATTATCCGATTTCTATAGAGACTATGAATACTACATCCCCTGCAACAGAAATTTCATTCAATTGCCCCAATTGTGGAAAGAAATCTAAACTCGCAAATTCAATTTCTCATTCTAATATTCTGACTGTTAGTTGCTATTTTTGTCATAAGGAAACAGATGTAAGATGCAAAACCGATGCGAACGGTAGCAAATCTCTAATCCCTGAAAACCCAACACAAACTTTTCACAAAATCGAACTTTCCTTTCTTCCTGAAGAAACACCATTACTTAAAAGCCCAAGCTCTTATGCATCCGACAAAACCTATGAGCCAGTGCTTTTAAATATGAATGATACAAACTCCGATTTAGAATCCATTCAATTAGAAACCGAACATTCTATCGAAACTCCAAAGTCGACTAATGGCAAAAAAGGCTTCTTCAAAGGACTTCGTGATGACCTCGTTGATATTCTCCAAATCGAAACTGTCGAAACTGACAGTCACGTTCCAATCTTTGGAATCGTAAAACAGCATAAATAGAAAATATATACCGGATAATATATATTATTCACTTATCTGGGAAAAGCAACTTCGAAATTCTCTGCCTTCCTTCTAGAATATTTCTTTCCCATACACAGGCTGGTTGCATTTGCCCTCGAGGCAAAGGTTTAGATAGCGAATCATTCATTCTACAATAATAATTTTGCTTTTCAAAAAAAGAATGCATTACGAAATATCGTTGGCTGATTTCAAATTCATCTAGCATATTCAAATTTTTATCTAAGATCATGAATTTCGTCGTAGACTTTTGATGATCAACTAATGGAATCCATGATAAAGAATAGAAAGAAAAAGTATATGTAAGAATTATTGTAACTATCCCCAATCCATCACTTTCCTGAAAAACTGGACTGTTAACGGCTAATATATAGTAATCAATATTGCGCTCTCGAAATTTTCCATCAGGGCTCTTAAAATGTATTTCATCCATAAATTGACTTTGCTTACTTAATCGCAAGTATTCTGATACTACGTAATTGTATCCCTCTTCCAAGGACTGATTTTTCTTAAAGCCTCTTACCAGATACTCCCAAATAGGCTTGCCGATTCCAAATAAATTAGTTAAATCAAAATTTTCTAAAGCTTTTGCGTAGCGATAAAGAACCTTTCCTGAATTTTGTCCTCCACTTCCAATGTAGACCGCATTCGAGTCTAAATTACGATTTAAAATATAATCTAAAGAAGACTTGCCTTTTATACTATACTCATAATTCTCAAACCCAACAAGAGCTATATTTTTATTTTTAGGAATTTGGTTAATCGGATAATTACGAATATCCGGTTTATCTAAAACCATATAAGATTTACAACTGAGTAGAAATGAGAAGATAAAAAAAAATTGGTATTTCACAAATTGATTATCTATGAATTCTCTATCTTTTGCAATAGGTGAAAGCCGAAGTTGCGGAAACTGCTTATGCAGTAGTTCAGTATTAAATTATTAGAGGTAATTTCTTTATTTCATTGCATACACATTTGCATCATATATATTGATAATAACTTACCTTACGCAAGAGAATAAAGCAATGGATTTTTTAATGAAATCAAGAATATTAGATAAATCTAATAAATCAATAGGACCCATAGCCTGCGGCAGCAAGCCCACCGCTAGGTGTAAACCCACTTTCAGCACTGGGAACGCTGTTCACTCACCTTGCGTAAGGTGAGATAGTAAATAGACAGAGGATAATTAATGAAACAAACCAAATTAGGAAAAGGGGCAAGTCGTCCCATTACAAAATACGACGATATTTTAAATTTTTTTATGGCACCGGCTGACGTTCCGGTTCGCAAGTTGTGGGAATTGGCAAAGGAATACAAAGTCGACAGAAAGATTTCTCTTTCATTTTTAGATTTAATTATGCCTGTCTATCATCAAATGTTTAAATCTTTATATAACCTTAAAGTAACCGGAATTGAAAATATCCCTTCCGGAAAAAGATGTATCATCGCGCCTAACCATTCTAGTTGGTTAGATGCACAGCTAATCGCAAGTATCCTCCCACAGAGAGCATATTTCTTAGCGAAAAAAGAATTACTAAAAATGCCAGTCTCAGGTGTAATGATGGAGCTTGTTGGTGGAATTGGAATTGATCGTGAATATGTAGATGCGACCGGTTTAAAAAAAGCAATGGGCTTGCTTAAGAAAGAAGAGCATCTTGTTATTTTTCCAGAAGGCACAATCCCCGGCGAAGAAGACTTAAGTCGTGAAGACATGGAATCCGAATCAGGATTACTTCATGGAAACCAGGGAGCAGTCCTACTTGCGATTAAAACACAGTCTCCAATTATTCCTGTTGGTATTATCGGGGCAGATAAAGTGTTGCCGCCAGAAACATTTCCTAGGATGGAAGCTTTACCTGAATTCAAAAATATTCAATTGAGAGTTACATTGGGCACACCAATCACGTATGAAAAATACTATGGCAAAAAAATTTCTCATGAGGAAACAGAAAATTTAACTGCAGAATTAATGAAGCAAATAGGCAAACTTGCAGGTAAACAACAATTTGCCTCTCGAGATAAAAAATAATTCTAATCAGCCATCTCTATTCCTAAGAGAGTATAAATTTCTTGCTCTACTTTTTTAATCTCATTGATTTGGGTAGTTATGGCGTCTTGCTTTTTCTGTTTAGAAGATTGCTCTGCTTCTAATTTTTCTTTCTCAGCTCTTACTCTTTTTCTTTCCGCTAATTCTTTCCGGATTTCGTCTTTTTTAAATTCTTCCTCATTTTTTCTAATTTGCTCATTTTGTTCTTCGTTTTTTACCTGGTCTCCCTTTTTTAAAAGATCTTTGACCGCATCTACTTGCAAATCTAAAAATAATTCATTTATCGCGAGAGTTCTTTCAGCAAGCTTTATTGCAATTGATATAGCAATGTCAGGGGAGTGGTTTAAGAAATTTTCCACCTTCTCTATTTTAATTTCAATCAAAGTAGAGACTGTGCGGGTAACAACCGTTGCATTCGAAAACGTATTTCTAAGAATTGCAACATCTCCCAGGTAGTAACCCGGCTTATCCTCAACAGCAATTACTTTTCCATTTTTAACAATTTCTAAAGTCCCTGATACTAAAATATAAAGGGCACTTGGATATTGACCTTGCCTTAAAATATCCATACCCTCTGCAAATTCTACAAAGAATGGTTTTAATTTTTGTAAATTCAATTCTTCTGTATGAGATTCGATAGGGGGGTTATATTTATTCTGTAACGATTTTATAAAATCAGGTCTATATGCTTTATCAACAAGTTGAGAAAAATTAGAATTTAATTCTACAAGTCTCTCTGCCATCCTTCGAGCCAGAGCAATAGCAATATCCGGTGTATGATAAAAAAAAGGAATTACTTTTGAAGATTCAATTTCAATTACAACAATTTCTGTTTCTGCTTTCACAGTTGCACTCGCAGTCATTTTTAATAACACTGCGATCTCGCCAATATAATCACCTCGTTTTTTAACTTGCGAAACTGCTACACCATCTCGATATACCATTAGCCGCCCGCTAATCAATACATACAGTGCTCTAGGCTTGACTCCCTGAGTAATGAGTTCGGTTCCTCGCTTAAAAATTTTTTGTAGATTTTGGAGTTTTCCCCAGTCAGTTCGATTATTCATACAGTCCTTAAGACGAAACTAATTGCTGATTTATTCCTAGCTTTATATTCCTTACATTTTATTCAACTTAGTAAAAAAAAAAATAAAAAAAAGACCAATCTTATAAGCATGGACGACTTAACTAAAAATATAAGATATATCTAATATTCCATTCAGAAAGATAATGCAATGTTTTTTTTGTAACTTGTAAAACTAATAATCGTTAAACATTTTTTCGTTTTTTAAAAATTGTGTGGTAATTGAATGCCTACCGAAGGTTAAGTAATTTGAATGTTTCTCACAAAAGGTAGGTCATAATGGCATCCGAAGCATTAAAAAATCTAGCGTTAAGCGATACTGGATTTGTATTTGATCCGACAACTGGAAATACATATACGTTAAACGAAACAGCTCTCGCAATTGTTCGACTGTTAAAACAAGACAAGACAAAAGAAGAAATAATTCAATCAATTATTTCTGAGTATGAAGTTGACTCGGATGAAATTGAGAGAGATTATTCTGATATGGTTATCCAATTATCAGAATTAGGACTTCACAAATGAAAAGACCGGTTGTAGCAGTGAGTGGAATGAACGCTGTAGACAGTCCTGGTCCCGGGGTTCCAGTTCTCCGCTCACTTCGCGAATCAAAATTGAACCCGGAATTAATTGGCTTTGCTTATGGCGCCCTCGAACCGGGGAATTTTATGAGTAAGCTTTTAGAAAATTCCTTTTTAATTCCATACCCAAGTTCAGGACCTGATGTGTTACTTGAGAGGATACGCCATATTAACTCCATTAAGAAGATAGACGTTATTATCCCCACTTTAGATTCTGAGTTGGACAACTATATCAGTATATCCGCTGAGCTAAAAAAGATAGGTATTAATGTTTTCCTTCCAGGAAGAAAAGAACTCCACACTCGAGATAAAACATATCTAAAAGAATCTCTGGAAAATACAGGAATTTTGCTTCCTAAAACAATCTCCGTGCAAGATGTTTCTGCGATACGTCATGTGACAGAGGAAATAGGATTTCCTTTATTTGTAAAGGGTGTATTTTATGAAGCATATCTCGCTCGAAACTACGAAGAGGCAGTAGGATATTTTTATGCAATGGCGGGCAAGTGGGGAATACCTGTTATCTTCCAAAAGCATATTTCGGGAGAAGAGATTAATGTATGCGCTTTAGCAAAAGAAGGTGAAATGATTGGCGCTGTTGTCATGAAAAAACTTTTTTTAACAGACAAGGGAAAAGCTTGGGCAGGCGTTACTATTAATAACGAAGAAGCAAAGCTTACTTCTAAAAAAATTTTAGAATATATAAAATGGAACAGTGGGTGTGAACTGGAGTATATCATTGAAAATAAAACTGGCAAAATGTATTTGCTAGAGATTAATCCCCGTTTTCCGGCATGGGTATATCTTGCTACTGCGTCAGGTCAGAATTTACCGGAAGCATTATTAAAGCTAAGCTTAGGCGAGACCGTTATCCCATTTCAATCTTACGATGTGGGTAAAGTTTTCGTAAGACATAGCTGGGATGAAATTATTCCTATGAAATTCATAGAGTCACTAACTATCAAAGGACAATTGCTCGAAGTCGAGAAAGGAGATAATCATGAGTAAGCGTATGTATGTTCGCCCCGTAATTCGTAGACAATACATGGGGGCTGCCAATAAATTTGGGGGATTCAACATTCCTGAGACCATGCATTCTATAGATGGAATTGAAATTGAAAAACTTTTAGAAAAACACGGCTCTCCTCTTTTTGTTTTTTCAGAAACTACAATTCGCAAAAAAATCGCCGAATACAAACAAGCGTTCGAATCTCGTTATCCGTCATTCCAACCTACCTGGTCTTATAAAACAAATTATCTAAATGCAATTTGTAAAGTTTTTCATAAAGAAGGATTTTGGGCAGAAGTGGTTTCTTCGTTCGAATATCAAAAAGCCAGGAAGAATGGAATTCCTGGAAATAGAATTATATTTAATGGTCCTTACAAACCTTACGATGCATTGAAGCTTGCTGTATCGGAAGGCGCTAGAATTCACGCTGATCACCTTGACGAAATTCGAGATCTAATGCAAATCTCAGAAGAACTTGGAAAGCGAGTTGATATTGCAATTCGTATTAATATGGATACTGGTATTTATCCGTCATGGAGTAGATTTGGTTTTAATTTAGAATCGGGTCATGCACTCGAAGCTGCAAGAAGGATTGCGCACAGTAGCGGTAAATTAGCATTAGTCGGAGTTCATTCTCATATTGGAACATTTATGATGGATCCATCTGCCTATAAAAGAGCGGCTGCGAAGATTGCAGACTTTTATAAAAAAGTTAGAGATGAACTACGTCAACCTATGCAATATATTGATCTAGGCGGTGGATTTGTATCTGCCAATAAACTAAAAAATACTTATTTCTCCGGCAGTTCGCTATTACCCTCTTTTGATCAATACGCAGAGGCAGTGTGTTCTTCTCTCTATGATTCCTTTTCTCCTGAAGAACCCCCTCCTCTTTTTCTTGAATCAGGAAGAGCCATGGTGGACGAATCCGGTTACCTCGTTAGCACAGTGGTCGGAAATAAGACAATGCCAAATGGAAAACGCGCCGTAGTTTTAAACGCAGGGGTAAATCTATTGTATACCTCAACTTGGTATGATTTTAAAATTTCACCTGTGAAAGATTACTCAAAGGCTTATGAAGATGTAATTCTATATGGTCCCCTTTGTATGAATATTGATATTGTCAGGGAAAGTGTTTTACTTCCAAATATGTCGAGAGGAGATCACTTAGTGATTCATCCAGTTGGAGCGTATAACGTTACGCAGTGGATGCAGTTTATCGAAATGCGCCCTGCAGTCGTATTGATTCAACAAGGCGGAAATGTAAAAGAAATTCGTCGAAAAGAAACAGTAGATGATATAAACGCAATGGAATTGGAGTAAGTAAACAAAGAATCAATGAATTTTTTAAAAACTATTTACTTTGGAACTCTCTCTGCTTACTCTTCGATTCTTTTTAGTCCGAGTCCCTACCTCGGGCTTTTTATTTTTTTTGCAACTCTTTTTAACTGGCAAGTTGGAGCTATGGGGCTACTTGGTATTATATTCTCAATCTTAGTAGCTACCTTCCTGGGAATACATGAAGAGAGAATTAAAAAAGGATCTCTTGGGTTCAATGGACTTTTAGTTGGATTATCCATTAACCTCTATCATAATGTCGATTTTACATTGATTTTTATTCTATTTGCTGCAATTGTATTGTTAGTTTTCTTGACTATCGCGCTTGAATATGCTTTTTCTTATTTCTTAGGCTTACCAATATTATCCATACCATTTGTAATTGTTAGCATAGTAGTATACTTTTCTTTCTATGATTACAACGGATTAAATCTTAGAACAACAAACCATGATTTTCCGTATGACTCAATATTCCCGCAAAACCCAAACTATATGGTTTATTACTTCAAAAGTTTAGGAGGAATTTTCTTTCAGTCCAGTCCGTGGGCAGGGCTATGTTTTGCGCTAATACTTTTTGCATCCAGTCGAATTGCATTTCTACTTTCTATCATTGGTTTTGCCGCTGGAATTACTTTTCATGTTTTACTCCAAGGAAAGATGGGAAATATTTCTGCAGGAGCAGTAGGGTTTAATTATATATTAACCGCTATTGCAGTTGGTGGAATTTTTCTTGTTCCAAGTCCTTCTACGTTCTTAATTGCTGCGCTAGCTTCTATGGTGAGTGCTCTCGTTTCTTCCTTTGCAAGTGTTTTATTTACTCCTTTCAGTATTCCTGTATTGGCTTTACCATTTACGAGCGTCACTCTTCTATTTATTTATTCTATCAAACTACTCCGTAATAGAAACTTTGTAGCAGTTGATTTTTTACCAGGTGCGCCTGAATCTAATTTAGATTATTACAAAACAAGACTCCAAAGATTTGGCGTAAGCGGACTTTATATTCGTTTGCCTTTTTCCGGGAAATGGAAAGTGTCCCAAGGGTTTAATGGAAAGTATACGCACAGAGATTCCTGGAAAGAAAGTCTTGATTTTATGGCAATTGATTCAGAAGGCAAAGTCAGAAAAGGAAAAGATAATACCGGGGAAGATTTTTATACTTACGGGTTAACAGTTCTTACCCCCTGTGCCGGTAGGGTCATTAAAGTAGTAAAACATTTGGATGATAATAAGCCGGGTGAAGTTGATACTAAAAATAATTGGGGTAACTTTGTATTAATCGAACACACTCCATTTTTATATTCCCACGTATCTCATTTCTTAAAAAATTCTATCTCAGTAAAAGAAGGTGATTACGTGACTGCCGGAACAAAGATTGGTCTTGCAGGAAATTCAGGCAGAAGCTTAGAGCCGCATATTCATTTGCATTTCCAATCAACTCCAGAACTAGGAAGTTCCACAATTCCGATTAGTTTTACCCAATACCAAAATGAATTAAATGGTAAAACATTGATTCACTTTAATGAAATTCCGTTAGAGGATCAAGTAATCTCAAATTTGCACTCTGATTTTAATTTAAGAAACTTCTACTCATTATCTCCGGGAGAGGAATTTGCTATTACCCTCACAAAGAATAACAGTAAAACATATACAGAGAAATGGAAAATACATTTAGACCTATTGGGTAGCAGGTATCTCGAAGATGAAAAAAATAACCGGGTTTACTTTTATGTATCACCTGATTATTTTTCTTGCTTAGATTATATTGGCAAAAAAAATACAGGACTTTTCTTTTTTTATCTCGCCAATTATCGAGTTCCGTTTATAAACAATTCCAGTCAATGGAAAGATCGAATGTCGTATAAGTATTTTTCAAGTCTACTGGTTCGTCTTGTTAAGGATTTAATTCATCCATTCAGTGACAGTGTTGGCTTCGAGTGGCAAGGTGAAATGATTGAGAAAGATACAAATCTAAGTTTAAAAGTAAAAATTTTACGCAATACAAGTATTATCCTCTATGAATTAGATTTATTCCCTGATTCATCTGCTCCTGGAATTATTCAAATTAAAAATAGAGAGGGAGATCAATGGGTCTTAAAAAAATCAGACTAGTCGGCTTTTTTGTTTTTGTATTTCTTATGGGGAATACAAATTCCATTTTTTCACAAGCAGTAAGTGATGCAATTGCACAAATGGAAAAGTTGGATTATAAAAAATCAATCGAGACATTAGATAAGGTAATCAAAAAAAATCCTGAAGATCCTATTGCATATTCTTATAGAGGTTACGCCTATATGATGACCAATGATTTTAACAAAGCACTAGCTGATTATAAAAAAGCCGACAGTATTAATTCTACCATTGAAACCAAATCCGGAATACAATGGGCTCTTCTTACAAGCGGTAAATACGATGATAGTATTGCTGCAGGCGAAAAGATTTTGGCTACCGAGAAAGATAATTATTACGCAAAATTTCGCATATCCGAAGCATACAAGGCTAAGCAAGATTATCCCAAGGCAATAGAGCAACTTGATCAACTCATAAAGAAATATTCAGACTCTGCGGTGACTTATATGTATCGTGGATATGCCTATATGATGACGGAAAAATATGATAATGCGCTCGCAGATTATAAAAAAGCTGATAGCATTAATTCTACCGTTGATACATTATCCGGAATTCAATGGGCACTTCTTTCCAGTGGTAAGAATGATGAAAGTATTGCTGCAGGACAGAAAGTGCTTGCAATAGATCCAAATAATTATTACGCAAAACAGAGAATAGCCGATGCATATTTAGAAAAGAAAGAATATGCAAAAGCATCTGAAAACTATAAGCAATTACAATCTCAATATGGTAAGAACGGGGACCTTCTTTGGAGAATAGGTCTTTGCGAATACTATATGGGAAATAAGGATGAAGCAACTAAACTTTTTAAGGAAGGAAATAAACTTTCTCCAGAACATAAAGGAATTCAGAATTCACTTTCAGGAATATCAGGTTCAAGCGGTTACCCCTATTTTGCCGTTATTCCAGAATTTAGTTCTTATGGTTTTAAGGGATCTGACTACCTGGGGAATGGACAAAAATATGGACTTGGTGTGTCTTATAGCCCAAACGAAGACTGGAACATACGGGCAAGTGCAATCAATGATACAACACAAAATTTAAACTCTTCGAAAGGAGTTTCAAATTATATTATTGATCCAATTAACATCGCTTACTTATCTTCTTACGGTTACTTAAGCTATCCCTCATCTATTCCTAGCTATTATAGCTCAGCGATAAATTTGTATTATCTGGGAAACCTAATTACTGCACAAAATTATGTAACTACAAAGTATGCAATGGGTGTATCTTACAAATTATCTGAGCGTTTTTCATTACACTTTACTCCGCAAGCTTTGAAATCAAATACATCGTTGTTAAATGGAGGTGCCGCCGCCCAACTAGGAGTGAGTTATACAAATAAATTTACTCTGACAGCGTCAGGCGCTGCAATTTCTGCTCCGAATAGTAAGGGTGGTCAGGGAACGGTTACTTTTTATTATCCGTTCCTGGAAAAATTTTATTCGTCCTCAACGATTAATGGTCAGTATATGACAGTTAATACTTCAGAAAGCGTTTTAGTTTCTTTATCTCCTCTGTATATTTCTACTGACACCATAAAAAAATCAAAGAGCTATGGTTTTTTTCAACAAGAGTTTGGATATACAATGGGTTATTTTTACGCCGGTATCGGTGGTAGATATGGAACTGCACGAACTCCTTTTATGGGGGAAAATTGGATTTATACCGGATTTGATTTACTTTATGGAGGATACGGGCAAATTGGCGTTAAAACGGAAAATCTAACAGTTCAATTACAATTCAGTCATGACAAATGGTTGGATGCAAGAAATGATAGACCAAGTTCAGATACAGTTAAACTTATGATTATATGGAGGCTATAATGAAAAAAATATTATTACTGTGTGTATTTACAATCACAACACAAATCATGTCAGATACTTTGATTGATTCTTATGCACAAGAGGCAAAGAGAGAGTATGCGAAAGCATTAGAAACAATGGAAGGTTTAAGTAAGGATAATCCAAACGATTACTTTATTCAACTTAGAACTGGTTGGGTAGCGTTAATAAAAGGAGATTTTACTAAATCTGCATCCTATTATCAAAAAGCGACCTTACTTGCTCCAAATGCAATAGAGCCTAGACTTGGTAATGTAAGGGCACTTCTTGCACTTGGTCAATATAAGCAGGTTGATATTGCCTGTAAGACAATTCTAAAGCAGGACAGTAAAAATTATTTTGCAAGAAGCACACTGGCTTATACCAATTATGTGCTAAAAAATTACAAGGATGCTGAAACCTACTACGAATCAATTGTAGCAGATTATCCGGCGGATACAGAAATGCAGATTGGCCTTGGTTGGTCTTACATACAACAAGGAAAAAAAGCTGATGCCAAGGCAAAATTCGCATCTTTAAAGAAAGTAATTCCAAACGAGGAACGAGTTACTTCCGGCGCTAGTTATGCGGATAAATAAGAATCTCTGGATACTGATTATTATCCTCTTAGTCTCCTGCTCGGAGGCTAAGAATAAAGAAAAAAAAATTCGCCTTGGAGTTCCTCCCAGAACTAACTTTATGCATGTTTTTGTTGCGGAGGCGAAAGGCTTTTTTAAAAACAATGGGCTTGATGTAGAGGTGGTTCCGACTGAGAATATTAATGAACTTTATTCCGAGAAAAATTTAAACGTTATCTGCACCGGCTTAACAGAGTCTATTATGTTTACAAATGAAGGGCATGAAACAAAGATTATCTACCGTTTCAGCAATTCATTTACAAACGATGTTATTATCGCTCTTCCAAATATTAAAGACATGACTTTCCTTAGAAATAAAAGAATTTCTTTTTATGTTTT
>JANMOF010000258.1:0-8389 GCA_031368925.1 Leptospiraceae bacterium | reverse complement strand
CTTGCCATTGGTTTTTTGATAAAGTCTATGTATGAAATCTTGCGGCTTAATTTTATTATCCGTAGTGTTATCAAAGTCGAGTGGATGAATTGCTTTAAGCTCTTGTATATGATTTATCCAATCAGTCCTATCTACTTTCTTGACATACGGGATGATTGCTTTTAAGGCATCTTTTAAATCTCCATGTAGGACATGGTTAACATCAATCCGTTTATTAAATTCTGCCGTGTCAATGTCGATATGAGCACGGACTGCATTTTCTGCAAACTCACCAATCTTTGCAACACGGTCATCAAACCTCGCACCAAGATTTAAAATATAATCACAATCTAATACCGCCTTATTCGCATAAGCCGTTCCGTGCATTCCAAGCATGCCTACAGAGTTTGGATGATCTCCTGGAAATGCTCCGATTCCCATAAGAGTTGTGGTTACGGGTATATTGCCGGCGAGTGCGAGTGCTTTGATTTCTTCCGATGCCTTTGCGTTAATTGCTCCTCCACCTACGTATAGAAGAGGGCGTTTGGCATTATTGATTGCATCTGCAAATGCTTTTACATCACCCTTAATCTCGGGGTTAGTGTAATGATGCGGATCAATTTTTAATTTAGGCGCTTTACGAACAGAGGTTAATTGTGTTTGGACGTCTTTTGGAAAATCAAGTAGAACAGGTCCAGGTCTTCCGCCTAACGCTATTTTATAAGCCTCTTCAAAATGTCTGGCTATATCGTCTGCATTTCTCATAAGAGCATTGTATTTTGTAATTGGAATTGTAATTCCAAAAATATCTGCCTCTTGAAATGCGTCAGTTCCAATAGCACTTGTTGCAACTTGACCTGTGATGGCAAGAATAGGAATAGAATCCATCTTTGCATCGGCAAGACCTGTAACAAGATTTGTAGCACCGGGTCCTGATGTTGCAATGCATACACCGATTTTACCGGTTGCTCTTGCATAGCCTTCTGCCATATGAATGGCTCCTTGCTCGTGCCTGACAAGATAATGCTTGATTTTACTTCTATAGAGTTCGTCGTAGAAAGGGAGGATTGCACCTCCCGGATAACCGAAGCAAACTTCTATTCCTGCTTCTTCCATTAATTCAATTAATAATCTTGCACCGGTGATTTTTTTTTCTGTTCCTGACATTGATTGTTCCTTTGTATTAAAATAATATTTTTGTTATCTACTGTGGGTTAACGGGAGTTTGCGTTTCGACCGGCGGAGCAACAGGTGTAGAAGGGGGCTCATCCATCATCCCATATTTTATAAGCACTGATGTGACGACAGGTTGTAGAATATCTTCTTTTTCAGTTGCCTTCATTAATTTGTCTTTAGCGTCTAATAGTAATTTGTCTCTATCGAGTCCGGTCAACTTATTAGCTTTGCCAATAATTTTATACGCTTCTCTTAGTAGTAATGCTGTTTGACCTAGAAGCGGGTCTTTCGAAAGTCTATCATCTGAGGTTTGCACCCATACATCATACCAGTCTTCGACTATTCCGTCTTTGACGCTGGCTGTGAGACAATCGACATTTGCCCAATCCCCTTGAATTTCTTTGACGAAGCATATTGAGCCAAGCGCAAACTTTCCCTTAGTCCCTGCTGTAAGCGTTGGCTTTCGAAAACCACTGAGTCCATCTTTTACTACGAATAAAACTGCCTCCGAAAAATTAGAGGCAAGAGAATACCCTTCTTTACCCGTAACAGTAGAGAGCTTAAAAAAATCTTTCTTGTCCTGTGTGATTTTTTCTAGGACGTTCACTTCTTCGAGTGCATACACAAGGGTGACTCTATGTTCTTTCTTGGCAGAGCCTAGGACAGAGGTAATGTGCTGGTCGATTTTGGAATAGCGGGTGCCTAGTATTTGAGCCTCAGCTTCTTTGAGTTTAGGCTTACATACAACTAGGAGTAGCAATGAAATAAGGATTATAATTATGCGCTTTCTCATGTATTACAGTTTTTTAATTGTATTGTGCTTGTTAAGAAAATTTTTTAGAATAGTTAAAAATTTAATTAATTTTCTATTCAGGCATTTTTTTTACAAAAAATTCGTCTGCAATTTGCTGGTCTTTTCCCTTGAATTATTTTATTTCCAAACTTTATAGAAATTTGACCTAAAAGATGGAAAAAATATTCTGACAATATGAATGAAACGGATGTAGAATTAAACACAGAAGACCAAAGCTTTAATAAAATCAAGACTCTTGCGAAGGAGGCTTATAAGCTAATTGACCAAAGAAAATACAAAGATGCGAAAGAAAAATTTGCCGAGCTTTTAGTGACAGATCCAAATAATACGTACGGCTTAGTTGGTATGGGAGACTTACTGTACAAAACGCAAAATTACGAAGAAGCAATCAAATACTACAAGACCTGTTTAACTCTAGATACATCCAACAAGTTTTCGATTATGGGACTCATGAACTGCTATAGAGATATGAAGCAGTTAAACCAAGTCATTCATATAGCGGAAGAATATAGACATATCACGATGTCAGATGCCTCTATTTTAAGTAGAGTAGCAGATGCTCATAGAAAGCTAAAGAATTTTAAAGAATCAGAAATTTATTATATGTCCGCGCTTCAGATCAACCCTTCTGACCAATACGTTATAGTTGGAATCGGTCATCTTTATTTTGCCTGTCAGCGTTATCAGGATGCGATTAAGTGGTGGGAAAAATTAGTTTCCACGCAACCGAATAATATAAAAATTTTGACTGAGATTGGGAATAGTTATCGTAAGATCAAAGACTTCGATCGCGCTATTGAATACTATGAAAGAGCTCGTTCTCTAGATGATGGAAACTTCTTTGCTCTTTATGGTTTGGCTGAGTCTTATAGAGGAAAAAAAGAATTCAAAAAAGCGATTTTATTCTGGGAAAAAATTCTTCACTTTGATCCTAATAACAAACTCATCATTAACCGCTATGCAGATAGTCTAAGAGGACTCGGCGAATACGAAAAGGCACTCGAATGTTTCAATCGAATTCTTACATCGGATGATGACTATTTTGCGCTACTTGGTAAAGCATCGACTCTCATTCTCATGGGAGAAACAGAAAAGTCACAAGAAATTTTCATGCTACTTCGCAGAAAAGATCCACTCAATCCACGTCCTGTTATGGAGCTTGCAGATTTATGGTTCTATTCTAAAAATGAAAAAGAAAAAGCTTTATCCGTCTTAAAGGAATTCTTAAAAAGTAATCCGTCTAATACAGAAATTAGTATGAAGCTAGATCAACTCCAAAACGAAATGTAGTTGGGTAAGAATCGAGACGCAGGGAGTGATGACGTTTCAAATTAGACTAATTACTCTCTTCAGTGCAATCAAACGGACTAATCCATTTACTTATGGTAGTCTTTTTCTAATCTTTTTTTGTTTCATCTCACTCAACTGCAATAAAAAAGCCTTCCAGAAAAATGAATATGCAAAATTAATTACCGAGCATCCGGCAACGGATTCTCGTAATTATCCTTTACTCGTGAGCGATTGGTCAGATCGTTCCTTTAACATAGATGAGTCCCGTATTAGCTATGTTAAAGAAATGAATGAATTAGATGGCTTTACAGAAATTCCCACTCCCTCTCCGCTGACAGAGGAAATGAAAAAAAGAGTAAAGACTATATCCTTGTCTTTTCGTCCTGAGGTAAGAAAATTATTCGATAAATACCTGTATGGAATTTACTTCTGTGAAAAGCTCGGCGGAACGGGGCTAACGGGGTTTGTCTACAATAATGCTAACGCTAAGCCCCTTGGTGGATTTATTATTATTGATAGCTCTGTAATTAAAAGAAAAGCAAATGACTGGATTAGTTTTAAAGAAAGGTCAGCATTTCAAATTGGTGAGATTTCTATTCAAATTCAAATTGAAAAGGAAGAAGATAATACTATCGATAATGCGCTACGATATATTTTGCTTCATGAAATGGGGCATATACTTTCCAATACCCTCGGTATCACACCTGACTTACGAGGTCAGTCATTGGATTATACTCGTTATCCGTTCTTTGATAAAGTTTGGATTTCAGAAAAAAAAAGTATCTACGATGAGAAAGTATTTCCCTTTCGTGAAAAAGTAAAATTTTATTCTGCTGAATCAGAAGCTTTAAAGCTAGATATTGTTTGGGATCAGGTCTATTCTTTACTTTCTAAAACTCATTTCTCTACACTCTATGGAGCGACTAACGCACTCGATGATTTTGCTGAAAGCTTTGTTTCTTACGTTCATTGTATTTTAGATAATCGTCCCTGGGAGCTAACACTCATTAGGCAAGAAAAAGTTATCTTTAAAATGAAAAATAGAATTTACGAACTAGAAAAAGAAAAAGAATTTATGCGTAAGAATGTGTTTAAGTAGAATTTTATAAGCAAGGTGTAAAAGTTAGTTGCATAGCTATTGAAAATTACTCACCTTTGATCCGGCTCGATTAAATGGTGTAGATAATTATAATTTGCTGCAATTCCATTACTTAGTCCTGCCGCTGATTGAAATAGGAAGTATTCTGCTATTTCAGAAAAGATATTGAGTTTTATTTTCAATAGAGAAATAAATTAAAAGTAAATAATCATTATCCGTTCAAAAAAACTTTCGATACTCTTTGCAAAGACTAGAAGTCTAAATAATAGAATAAAAAATAGGGATAAGAAAGAGCCCTATCAAGGAATACGAAAATGAAAACATTTCTTATTAGTCTTTTAATAATCTCCTTATACAGTTCTTGCTCTACAGGTAAAGATAATACGAATAAAATATTAATTGCATCTTATTTTTTATTGAATAAGCAAATGCAAGAATTAGCATCCGTTTCACATTCGTCTGGTGATGGAAGTTTTAAATACACCGGCGATCGAAATGGTTTTTCGGGGGATAGCGCTTCTAATTTACTTAGTCTTCCAAATAACGCAGCGATTGCATTTTCTGGTTATTCCATGTCATTGATGCAATGTCCACAACTACCTTGTGGGAATGATAAACTAGATCGCTTTGACTATTACACTGGAAAGTTTACTTTGGTTGCACAGGGAATGTCGCCTCGTTATGGGCATACTGCCGGTTTATTGAAGGATGGGAATTTATATTTGGCAGGCGGTCGTAGAAATCTAGCCTCTGCAATTAGAAATGATATCCAAATTTACAATCCAAACACAGGTCTGTTAGTCAGTGAATATTTATTATTATCTGCAAGGTATGGTCATGCAGGGATAGTCTTAAATGATGGAAGAGTTTTATCAGCGGGGGGGTTAACCGATGCCGGCAGTACTAATCCTACGGCATCAGCGGAAATTTTTAATCCATTTACGGGTAATCGATCTTATGCGGGAAATATGCTTACAGCCAGGACAGGTGCGAAAACGATTCTTTTACCAAGCGGAAAAGTTTTAATCTATGGTGGATTCATTTCTCAAAATGGAGGCTATGTTACTAATTTAGAAATATTTGACCCTGCTACTGAACAGTTTCAATCATTGGGTGACTTACTTGGTGCAAGAAATTCTTATTCTGCTACCCTATTGAAAGATGGATCAATACTAGTTGTCGGGGGTTATTTGAATAGTGTAGAATCAACCAGTGCAGAAATACTAAATATGAATACTTACCTTTCAAAGGTTACAGGGAATATAAATTTTTTTAGAAAATCAGATTCAGCCGTGTTACTAAACGATGGAAATGTTTTATTTGTAGGATCTAGCTCGGTAAAGAGCGGAGAAATATATGACACAACGAAAGGAGTTTTTAATAACATCTCATCTATGAATCAAATTAGGTCTACGCCTTTATCTACTTTATTATCAAATGGATTTGTCTTAATTACAAGTAGCGGAGAGAAAACAACAGAAGTTTATTCTTACTGAGCGTTAACAAAAAAATGATAGCGGCTAATACGGCTTAGACCTATTTCTTCTAAAAAGCTCTGCACTGAGAGCATCGGAAATAGTTGTTCGATTTTTTTCTTCCACTGTTCTGCCAAGTCTCTTAGTAAAAGTTTCTTTCAATTGCTTTTTAGTCATTCTACTCATCCAATCCGAAAATTTTAAATCAAATACTTGTAGTGCTTTTGGCTTTGCCGTGGAAAGAGTAGAGGTATGACAGCTACCACAATCTCTGCGAATCCACTCTTTGATTTTGTCTTGCATTCCGAGATGCTCCATTATAGGTGTTTCTTTTTCGGTAACGGTTGGATAAGTAGCACATTGAAGTAAAAATAGAATTAAAAATAATATGAATTGCATTATGCAACTTTTAGATTCATTTGAAATAAAGTCAATCAGTTTTCCGTTGTTGACAAATCACTGTTATTCGCAAAAAATCTTTTGTTTGAAAAAACCTTGGTGTCGCAGCGTTTTACTTTAGTTAGGTGAAGAAAAAAAGTCATGACTTATTAAAAAAACATTTTTTTTCTAATCTAAAATATTTTTTTAGAAACCTGCTTGACTAAATAAATAATAGACTTCCTTAATTTTTAACTACTTCATAAATTTAAGGAGAAGCAAATGAATTATTTTGTTATTTTATTTTGTATGATTCTATTTTTTCATTCGCTTTTTTCTCAGTCAGTTAACCAGGAAGATAACTCCTCGCAAATCTCTGAGGAAGAAATACAAATTCAAAAAGAGCTAGAGCAATTAGAACAAAAGAAAGAAAGACTGAAGGAAAGAAAAGATCTCCTGAGTAAGAAAAAAGAAAATCTTGATAATTCGAAAAAAGAGAAACCTTTAGAGGTAAAAGAGGATTTGCCTATAAAAAAAGAGACTGCCACTAAAGTAAATGAAGAAGATTTTTTTAAACTAGAAGAAGATATAGTAGTAACTGCCTCAAGAAAAGAAGAAAAAGTAACAGAAGCTCCGGCAACTATTTATGTAATTACCGAAAAACAAATCAGGGAAAGAGGATATAGAACATTAGTCGATGCACTTCATGATGTCCCCGGTTTTGACATTATCCACACCTATGGGCTATTTCCAGAGCTCATTCACCAACGTGGGCTTGTAGGGAATAACCAGAGATCTATTGTTTATATTGATGGAATTCCAGATAATAATTTGACGGAAAACGCAATGTTAGGTGGCTCGATTCGTTTTCCTTTGAACAATGTACAAAGAATTGAAATTGTTTCCGGTCCTGCTTCTGCTCTGTATGGAGCAAATGCATTCAATGGAATTATTAATATCATCACAAGAGACGGTAAAAAAAATCCAGGGAACCACGTAGATGTAACTTACGGCGCATATGAAAGTAACTTTCGTAACCCAGGAGCAGGTTTAAGTTTTTCTTCCAGGGGAAGCGGAAAAGATTTGCAGGATTTTCAATACAGTGTTGGCGGTTACTATTACCAAACTGCTGGACCTGATTTCGGTGGAATCGGTAGGCTAGATAAAAAAAATCCAAATCCGTATGACAGCAATTATGCGCTCGAATCTAAAGCATGTGGTGGAGTGTGTAAGCCTGATGCAAATTCAGTCGGATATTTCTGGCCTAGAAAATTCAATGTCGCAAATGTTGAAACCTATAACATGACAGGAAAGTTTAGTTATAAAAATTTTCGCTTTGAAACAATCAATTGGCAGTTTCTCATGGGAGAAGGAACTGTGGAAAATGGCACTTATGCGGTGCACTTAAAAGAGCCAGGACTTGAGACAAACCAATATGATTCTCGTAATTGGGCGAGAAGAGCAGGCATTGCTCTTGGTGTTGTAGGACCTCAGGGTTTTAGTGGGTCAAGTTGGGATTTTAGAAATAATAGTTCAACAGTTGGCTATACGCATCAGTTTAATAAAAAAATAAACTTGGATTCTGAATTTATTACCCGCCACACAGAGCTTCTAAGTTCCAGTCATGAGGAATACACGAATACTCCGGGACCGAATATAAATTATAAACCGGGCGATGTTACGAGGCAAAATAATTATAGCCGACCAGATCAATCATACGAATTAAGGGAAAAATTCCAATGGGAGCAAAGTAATAAATCTTCAACCACTATCGGCATAGAGGCGTTATCCGTTACTGTTCCGGAGGCTTACGGAAGCGATAGAAGGTTTAGATACAATAATTATGCAAACTATATCCAACAAGTCTATAAACCTTTCTCAAGTCTTCATTTTACCGCTGGTCTTAGATACGATGAAAATACAATTTATGGGGCAACCAGAAATCCAAGACTTGGCTTAATCTGGCAAATAGCAAAGAATCTTAATTTTAAATTTCTCCTCGGAACAGGATTTCGCGCGCCTACTGCCTGGGAATTATTTAATAAAACAAATGCTCGAAAGGCTAATCCGGGTTTGCGACCGGAAAAAATGCGATCTGTCGAAATTGGTTTCGGGTATCGGTTTTCGGAACGTTATTATATTCATATAAATGGCTATTATAACAACATTACTGATCTC
>JANMOF010000250.1:0-3643 GCA_031368925.1 Leptospiraceae bacterium | reverse complement strand
GGAGTATTTGTAAGTATTTCTCGCCCTCAGTAGAAATCGCTTTTACGCGATCAATTGGTTGAAACAGGGAGCAGCTTAAGATTGCGACGAGGCTAATCCATATATATCGTTCTTTATTTTTCATCGTTTTGCCATTATTTGTTTGTGTAATTCAGGATTTTGAGTTTTTAATTTTTCTAATGCAAGAGTCGAATCCAGACGGAAAATTTCACAAACTTCTTTGAATATTTGATAGTCTGTTTTTAAAGGTTTGCTTTCGCTCGGATCAAAGTCTAAGTTTTGACTCAAACGAATCATCGCGACTCTATCGACTAAGCGCTTTAAGTCTACGTCTGAAACTTGTTCTTTTTTAGGAGCGCAGGAAAAAGATAGAAAGATTATAAGGAAAAAAAGGAGAAGGAAACTCTTCATTGATTCATGAGTGTATGAGTTTCCTTTTTTTGTCAATAGGAATTCACGGACAAACTAAGATTGTAGCAAGAAGCCTAAAAAAATCAGTAAAATCTGTAGAGACCAACTAATTTTCCAACAATGCTCGCTTTTTTAGTTTTGATCGTTTTGAATTTGCTATTACTAGGCTCAAGACGAACCATGTCAGTGTCCTTGAAATAGGTTTTGAGTGTAGCCTCTCCATCAATCAGTGCGACTACAATTTCTCCATTCCGAGCGACTTCTTTTTTTTGGATAATAGCAATGTCGCCATCATTAATTCCATCGCCTATCATAGATTCGCCAACAACCTTGAGGGCAAATATAGTTCCCTTTTTAGACATGCGATCAGGGACAGGAATATAATCCTCAATGTTTTCTTCTGCAAAGATTGGCACCCCGGCAGCAACACGACCTAAAAGAGGAATACTCATTACACGAACAGGAAGTCCATCCTCTGCACTATGACGTAAAAGCTCAATGGCACGGGATTGGTTTTTTGATGTCTTGAGATAACCTTTCTTTTCAATTGCCTTGAGATGATCGTAGGCACCTTTGGCTGTAATTTGAAATTCATCCCCAATCTCTCGAATGGTTGGAGGAACACCTTTGTCCTTAATTACACCGGTAATGAATTTTAATACTAGTTCTTGTTTATCAGTCAATTCTTTCATACTATACAACCTAATACTTAATATATGTTATGTCAAGGTTTTTTACAAAAAAAACTGAGAGTTGTCATTTAACTATTTAAAATAATTTCTTGACAGAAAATCGACTTTAGATTATATTTTCCGACTCTAAAACCACTAAGGAAGGTTGTATGAAATCGTTAACGCTATTTATCATCAGTTTATTTTTAATGTATTGTGGTAGTACCCCTAACAAGGATGAAAAGCCCGCCTCAGCTACAGAATCTACTGTGGTCAAAAAAGAAGATCCGAGGCAAAAATACTTGAGTTTAAGTTATGCTACCGGAAAGTTAAGTAAGGATCAGACCGATAAAAATGTTATCGCGAAAGCAAAAGCATTGGTGAATGAAGCAAATGTCCTCTTGAAGTTAAAAAAGAATGAAGAGGCAATGGCTAAATTTGAAGAAGCATTTGAGTTTGCAACTAGTGCAGATGCTTATTATCGTTATGGGAATGCACTTTCTAATGTAATGAAGTTAGAGGAATCGATTAAGGCATATGACATAGCAATCGACTTGGGTTATGAGAAAGAATACTATGCAATTTATAACAAAGGTTGCTCTTATAGCATTCTGAAAAATGCAGAGGAGTCGTTTAAATATATATTACTTGCAGTCGATAAGGGCTATACTGCGATTCCTTATATTGAAAAAGATCCTGATCTGGAATACGTTGGCTCTTTTGCTGAATGGAAAGCAAAATACAAAGAAATCAAAAAGCACGGGAAAGAAAGAGAGGAAGTTGAGAAATCAAAGGGTTAGTAACAAATAGCCTTAGTTCGTTTTCTTATGGAAAGCAAACGATTACCGAATGTTCAGTGTTTGTTATTTATCGAACACTGAACGAATCGTGCTAAATAAAAATTAATCAAATGGGAATGAACTACCCTGTGTAGTCCTTTCAGTCTCCGTAAGGATTCTTTAGCTTATACAAAATCCAGGCAAAGAGTACAAGGCTGACACTAGAAAAAATCCCAAGTATGCCGAAGATATAAGGGCGAATGAGGCTAATTCTAAGTATATCCGGTTGGTAAACTAATGTAAGTTTTTTACTTCCGGGAACAATTAGTTTTTCGAGATTATAAGAATCATAGATATTAAGAGGAATTTCTTCGCCATCGATGATGTCGATTTTGATTGGAAATAGAGTGCTTGTGTTTGCGATAAAATTGTCCAGCTCATAGGCAAATAGCATGATGCCGTCGATCATGGGCTTTCCTACATTATCCGCAAGACAGGTTGCAGAGAGTAGGTAGTATTTTTGATTGAAGAATACAATGTGATTGCTCTGACCCTCTTTCCCGCTTTGTAAATTGTAAAGATGAGCGATTAGTTTTCTTTCTGGGATTTTTTTTTCTCCAGAGCCTTCGCTCCATTTAACGAAGAAATCCTGTTCCGGGTTTAGGTAGATTCCAAAGAAGTCAAATTGTTTGTCAATGCTCGGGTCTAGTTGAAAACTCAAATAGGCTTTATCATTTTTTTTAGTTTTAATAAACTCCCATACTTCAGGCCAATAGGCGTAGCTTCGAATTTGACTCATGTGTAATTTCCATCTTTCTTCGAATGAAGCATCTATTCCTTTTACAAATTCTTTTTTGCGCTCTTGCTCTAAACGCTCAGCAAGTAGGTTTCCAATTATTTTTTCAAGGGTAATGGAGGTAGTTAATAGGCAAAAGGCAAATAAAAAAAAATACGTTTTGAATTGGTTCTCTTCTAGTTTTATGCGAATGGTTGTTACAAATGCGCTAGTGTTCATAGTTCCTACTGGTGTCTGGGTTTACTTTTGCTAAGATAAAAAAAGTATTTTCTATGGAAAACTTCTACTGACCTTTGGAAGTATTGTAACAATTTGGTCTAAGTCAAGGGATAATTCAATGAATCGTAAAAAATTTTTAGGTCTTAGCGCTATGGCTTTCTCTACTGCTTTTCTTGCTGGAAAATGCAATCCGTTTTCAGGGATACCTAATAACGAATACACGGAAAAATTCACCGGCGATAATTTTGCTACTGCTCACAAACATCTCTGGAAGATTGATGAGAAAGAATTTACTGATTTAAAACCAGAAGCGGAATTCGATTTGATAGTGGTCGGTGGTGGATTATCTGGATTATCTGCTGCATATTTATCAAATGCAGAAAGAGTTCTCCTTCTTGAACAGGCGGCGAGTTTTGGCGGAAATGCTAAATCACAAACTTGGGGCGACCTCCGTTATTCCATTGGCTCTGCTTATATCACTGAACTTTCTGCTACAGACCCAATTCATAAGTTTTATCTTTCTCTCGGGCTTGATAAGCATTGGAAAAAAATCGGCGAAGAAGATGAGATTTATTTTCATCCGAAGGGCGCTTTTCGAAAACTAAAAAATATAGATGATCTACAGATGCAGAAACTTCCAGAGGTGATGAAAAAATATACAGGCTCTCTATTCCCGGAGCTTCCCTATGCGGGTAATTCGAAGTTAACTCGTAGCGTCTTTGAAAGCCTAGATGATTATTCTCTTTTAGATATTTTAAAAAAAGAAT
>JANMOF010000246.1:0-1547 GCA_031368925.1 Leptospiraceae bacterium | reverse complement strand
TAAAAAAGAAAATTCGACCTAAGACAGATCTTGCTGCCCGGTATGGAGGAGAAGAATTTTGTTGTATTCTTACCCAGACTGGTTTAGAGGAAGCCTGGAAGATTGCGGACTCTATAATACAGGGACTTCGCGAAGAGGCTATCCCACATGAAAGATCAGATACATCTAAAATTGTAACCATTAGCCTCGGGGTATATTCTACTTTGCCTCGAGATGAAGAATCGTGGAAAGAGTTGATACTCCGAGCGGATGATTATTTATACAAAGCAAAAACAAACGGACGTAACCAGGCATGGTTTGAAGAATAGTCCTATTTAATTGCTGTGAAGGAAAAATTTAAACAAACTTATAATAAAATTTTACTCATCGAAACTGATTTATCCATTTCTAAAAATATTTCTGAAACTTTAACCAGGCAGAGATACAGTATACAAGAAGCAAAAACAGTTTCTGATGTGTCTAATCAACTTCAAAAAAATTTTCCTGATTTAATTATTCTTGATTTGGATGAAACGGAAATTCATTCCTATCTAGAGGCAAGTGACAATTTTACAGAATTTCCAATTCTTTTTTTGAGAGATCAACAGGAATTCGAAAATCATTATTCTGTAAACAGATTGACGGATACTCTAAATAAGCCGTTTCATATAAATGAGCTTGAATACCGTGTGAATAAGTTAATGCATTTCAGTCAAAGGTTTGCTGCGCTTTTAAAGAAAAAACTTGAATTAGAAATTGATATGAAAGTCCAGCGTTTGATAGAATCAGAACTTTTAGAAAAAGAAAATCGCCTGGCAACTATATTAGATAGTGTTGAAGCATCTATATACATAAAGGACACTCATTACCGTTACCAGTATGCAAATAAAAAGGTTTGCGAATTATTTGGTCAACCGTTGGATGAAATTATTAATAAAGATGATTTTGAATTTTTTGATCATGAGACTGCGACTAACATAAGAAAAAATGATAGTAGAATTATAGACCATGGAGAGAGAATTGAAGAGGAAGAAATTAATACAGGAAAGAATGATCTGATCACTAACGCATTTCTTTCTGTAAAACTTCCACTGTTTCGGGAAGATGGAACCGTGTATGCGTTAAGCGGGATATCAACTGAAATTACAAAGCACAAACAAGCAGAAGATAGATTAAGAAAAACTCTAGCTCAATTAGAAGAACAACATGCGCAATTAAAATCTACGCAAGCCCAGTTAGTGCAAGCAGAGAAAATGGCAGGTCTGGGAACACTCGTCGCCGGAGTAGCACATGAAGTAAATAATCCTACGAACTATATTTTTCTAAGCTCTAAGGCATTAGAGAGGGACTTACTTTCTTTTAGAGAAGAGGTCACAAATTTGATGCTTGGTAGTGAAGAGGAAACAATTAAATACTTCGAGGATAATTTCAATAAGTTCCAGAGATCTTTGTCAAACATATTAGAAGGTGGAGAGAGGATAAGAACGATTGTCCAGGACTTAAGATCTTTTTCAAGGCTCAATGAGGCAGAAAAGAAACAAGCAAATGTTTCTGAAATACTTGACTCC
>JANMOF010000231.1:0-30379 GCA_031368925.1 Leptospiraceae bacterium | reverse complement strand
GGGTAAAAGACGAAATTCTTGGTATCGTAAACAAAGAAAACATTTCTATTTCTGAATTCGCTGTAGATCCAAAACGCATCGGCGGATTAGTAAAGTTAATCGTAGACGGAAAGATTTCCGGTAAGATCGCCAAAGACGTTTTCGAAAAAATGCTTACTACTCCTAAGTCACCGGAAGAAATTGTCCAATCCGAGGGGCTAAGCGTTGTCGTAGATGTAAAAGAAATCGAGCGGCTAGTTGATCTTATCCTGGAAAAAAATCCACAGGCAATCGAAGATTACCGCAAAGGTAAAGACCGCGCTCTCGGCTCTCTCGTCGGTGCTATCATGAAAGAAAGTAAAGGCAAAGCTGATCCGGGATCTGTGAATAAGTTGTTACTTGAGAAACTGGGACCGTTACCGCCGAAGGGTTAGTAGTCTTGTCGGGCGCTTCGATACACGACTTTTTAAAAAGATACAATCTTGGTCGTATACACGCACTCAGCGACCGGACTTTTTCGTATACTTCAACGAAGTCCGGTCACTGAGTGCGTTTTTAAAATGTAGATCGTGTATTCAGAAAAGCCGCGTATCGAATGTGCCCAATTACTAAAAGGCTAATTGCTGATTTCCCCAGATATACAAATTAGTTTTTTATTCTTAAAAAATTTCTAGAATACCGTTACAATAAAAAGCTATACAAAAGTTTGCCCTAGTTTTCTGTTGTAGAAATGTTCCTATTACAACAAGCTAACGTAAAAACTAAATCTATAAGCAAATGGATAATAAGTATTATTGCCACCTTGCTGGTAATAATTGTTTCTGTTCTTTATTTTGATACTCCATCGGATACGGAGAAGCTAGAATTGCAAAACTTGGAAAACCGAATGGAGCATGGCGAAAGACTTAAAGAATGGGAAAAAGAAAGATTCATAGAATTACTTTGGAAAGTAAAAGGAATTCGGTTATTTACTTGCAAATCAAATTATATCGCTAAAATAGGAAGTCTGACCGGTTATGAAATAAATGAAAATGATTTGGATTGGCGGGGAACTAGAAAAACATTGGACGACGCTTTGAAAGAAGCATTTAAAAGAACCGGAATTCCAATCGATGAATTTCAAGTCACCAGTTGGGAAATAGATGAATATGGAAAAACAAGACCTGTTGTTTGGTCAGTAATGGGTAGAGGCGAAGTTAATATAGACGCTCCACATACTCGAAGTGGTCCGGATGTTTTTCATGTAGGCTATAAAGTTTATGGTAATAAGAAAAAAGTAGGGCATATCTTTCTGGATTGTCTTCCTTATTTCCGCGAGGTAAAATAATTATGACAAAGAATTTCCTTTTTAAAATAGCAACTGGCTTAAATTACAAATTAGAGGAAATTCCAGCAGAGCAAAGCTCTGTTATGCGCAAAACTCTTTTTGAAAAATACAAAGTCAGCGATTCAGGATTCTTTTTATGGGATAGCTATATCCCTGATTCTTATTTATCGAAAAGGAATGACTCTTACCTTGGTCTAAATGAATTTATCCAACTCCACGAAACCTATATATTCTTTGACCGAAAAGTGGAAAATGCTTTCTTTAAATTTGCAGAGGGGCAATCTATTGTTAGCTTTTTGGAAAGTTACAAACATGACGAATATTATCTGACTAACTCTAATTTAGATTATCTAATCTGTTGCACCGATACAGGACATCTTGTTGCTGCTGGCTCTGCGCGCGATTGGCTGGAGAAAAGAGATTTGGTGGCTAGTTCGAATTAGGCGTGGCTTTCTCTAATGTTTTGCTAGATATAATAGAATAGAAATTCTAAATGTAGTGACATTTCCGATACGAATTGTTACTTTATTGTTTTGATAGAAAGATGAAGGGAACATTATGAAACTTAAAATAGATGAGAAAGCAGATGCATTGTATTTACGCTTAGATGATTCAGAAATTATCGAGTCAGAAGAAATAACTTCTGGCGTTGTCTTAGATTTTAATAAAGAAGGACAAATTGTTGGGATTGAATTATTGGGATTATCTAATAGATCGAAGTTGATTAACTTTAAATCTTTGCAGTTTGAAATTGCGTCGGTTGCGTGATGGATGTGGCTAATGGCAAATCTATAAATCTTCAAGCCTTATGTCAAAAATGTAAGACAACTACTAAGCATTC
The DNA here is from genome assembly GCA_031368925.1 of Leptospiraceae bacterium. GTDB lineage: Bacteria > Spirochaetota > Leptospiria > Leptospirales > Leptospiraceae > UBA2033. Next base: position 28,232 of record JANMOF010000231.1, on the reverse strand, counting down.
AGTTCTATCAGCATTAGATGCCAAAGGTAGGGAAGATGTTGACGGGGAACATTTTCGTAATTGGAAGGAAACTTATCAAATTATTCAATGCTTAGATTGTGAAACAATTTCGTTTCGCTCAGAATATTCTGATTCAGATAATTACGATTTAGATGGAGACCCTATTATTTACGAAGTAATCTATCCTAAGCGAACAGAACTGACAATACGGGGTTACAGAAGTTTACCGTTAAACCTTCATAGAATCTATCGTGAGATAATAGATTGCTACAATAATGATCTTTTAATATTATGCGCAGGCGGTGTAAGAGCATTAGTCGAAGGTATCTGCCAAGATAAAAGAATAACTGGCATTATGGTAAAGAACAAAAAGAAAAAAAAGGAAATTCCTAAAACAGATTTAGAAGGAAAAATAAAAGGTCTTGTTGAAAAAGGCTATATTACAAAAGAAGATGCAGAGAGGCTCTTCATGCATGTCGTGTATTGGGAAATGAAGCCCTTCATGAGCTTACAATGATTACCCATCAACAAATATCGTTGGCAATTAAAATTATTGACCATATTCTTGATTTACTGTACGAAGTAATGGCACCTGAATATTTTGAGATAAAGCAACAGAGAGAACTAAAAAAGCAAAGAATAATAAATGAAAAATCAAAAGAAATCTAATTACCCTTTGAGCTATAATATAATTAGTCGAGAATAAGCAAAATTCGATTTGCTTTATATTGAAAATAATATAAAGACAAAATTAATTTATACAACCATGAACGAAATTATTCCAACTTTTCAACCAACTACTCCGTTTAAAAAATCAGCGACGCCTGAAGAATATAAATTATACCGTGCAGCTTTGGAATGGGATCTCGATGAACCGATTATAATTGAGAATTCAAGCGACATGCAGTCAGAACCATCATGGAGAGGCAAGTTTGAACCATATGAACATCAGATAAGAAATCTAATTACTTTTTGCCGTCGTTTACCTGTCGCGTTATTGGCTGACGATGTAGGTTTAGGAAAAACAATTAGCGCTGGATTAATTACAAGTGAGCTTATGGCGCGTCGTAAAATTCAGAGGATACTAATTGTCTGTCCTAAAATTTTAATGCCTCAATGGAAAGATGAGCTAAAGCAGAAATTTGGAATTGAATCAGTAGAAGCAATAGGTAAAGAGCTATTTAAGGCGATTCCTCCAAATAATAAAGGTGCAGTTATTACAACATATCAGTCCGCAGAAAAATATTTAGAAAATTTAGGAACGAAAGCGGGACGAAACGAAACAGTTGATTTTCAAATGTTAATTTTAGATGAAGCGCATAAGCTACGTAATCTGCACGGAACTTCTAATTCTCCAAAGGTAGCTATTCGGTTTCGTAAAGCGTTAGCAGAAAGTCTATTCAAATATGTTTTAATGTTAACCGCTACTCCAATTCAAAATCGTCTCTGGGATATTTATTCTTTGATTGATCTGTTAACTATAGCCCGTGGGCACGCAAATCCATTCGGAAGTTCCGATAAATTTGCACAAAATTATATTGCGGATACTCGTTTGAAAGCTCGAGAACTAAGAAAAGATAAAAAGAGAAACTTTCATTCTATCGTATTTAATTACATGTCAAGGATTAGAAGATTAGATGTAGAATTATCATTTCCTAGTAGAGAAGTATTAATGCATAAATTTGATGCTACCATTGAAGAAAAAGAATTATTCAATATAATTAAAGGAAGTTGGAAATTAAATCCTTTAGTTAAAAGCTCAATGCAGCAAGCATTAGTGAGTAGCCCCGAAGCGTTATTAGCTCAACTCAAAAATTCTGCAAATAAAGGAGATGTTTTAGCTAAAGAACTGTATGAAAAAGCAAATTTAATTTTCAAAACAATCGAGACTCCGGCAAAATTGAAAGCTCTTGGAGTATTGATAGATAAAATAATTGCAGAGCAAGAAGATGATTGGCGGATAGTAATATTTACAGAAAGACGTGATACTCAGAGTTCAATCCAAGAGTATATAAAGAAGACTAAGCAAGGTATTTTTATTGGAATTATTAATGGTGACTCTGGAGAAAGAAATCGAGAGACTATTGAAAATTTTACTACGAATCCTCCTAATATTCGAATTATAGTTTCAACAAGAGCCGGTGCTGAAGGTGTTAATTTACAGGCTGCTAATGTATTGGTTAATTATGATTTGCCTTGGAATCCAATGATAGTTGAACAACGTATAGGGCGTGTTCAGCGTCTTGGTTCGATACATGCTAATGTTTGCATCTATAATATAGTTCTAAAAGACAGCTACGATGAAGAAATAGTTGGGGTTTTATGTGAAAAGCTTCAAATGGCAGCAGAATCCATTGGCGATATTGAAGCGATTCTTGAAAATTCTGAAATGAGTGAGGATGGCAATTTTGAAAGTTTCGAAGAGAAAATTCATAGATTGGTTTTAGCTTCTCTAGATGGAAAAAATATTGAAAAAGAGAAAAGACTAATAAAAGAAAGCATTGATAATGGTAGGAAAATATACGAAGAGGAAAAACAATTTATCTTAAATACATTGGATAGTAATTTCGAAGTTCCGAAAGATAATATAATTTTTCCAAAGATTCCAGTTATGCAAAAATCCATGACGGAGAAAGATTTTGCGCTTGCTGCTTTAAAAAATATAGGCGCCTCTCTCATTGAAGAAATGGAAGGGGATTACTATTATAATCTACATGCACGAACTTTAAAAATACGCTTTGATGAGATTGAAAATAGTAATGCAATATTATCTAAGGCTGGTAGTATTTTTTTTGATTCAAAGCTTATTCTGCCCCTAATAAAAGAATCAAAGTATTTTGTTAAAAGTCTTGACCAACTTCCTTTCTTAGATTTGGAATTATTAATAAAAAAATGGATTTCGGAATTTAACGGATATTATAAATCCTATCAAATAATTAAAACACGTGCCTGCTTTAAAGGCAAATTGTTGTTACGTGTAAAAATAACAGTTGTATGCGATAGTTTTGAGACCTTGCTGGATATTGATTGTTTGTCACAAGGAATTTTTCTAAATAATAATCAATTTGATACGAAAAAACTAAATGCTCTTGATGATATTGGCGCTCTTGGATTGTCATTAGAAAGTTATCAGGAAAAAGTAATGGAGGATATAGGTGTTTCAGAATTTAATCGTTTTTATTTGGAGAGATTAGAAAATGAATTAAAAGGAGCAGGAAAAAATTCCGTAAAGCAAAAAAGGATTGAAGAAGATTTTACTCCAAGAGTTTCAATCAATTTAGTTGGTCTTGAAGGAGATATACATTCGGAATTAAAAGCATTAATTCAATATCAAATTGAATCAATTAACTATGAATCAATAATAATTTTAAAGCCTTCCTCTTCCTCTATTATTGAAAAACCGGAAATTCGAAGCTGTGACCTTACAGGAATAAATGCTCCTTCTGAATGTTTAGCGAGATGTGAAATTTCAGGTAAAGAAATACTTAAACACCACCTTATAAAATCAGAGATTAGTGATAGGTATGCTCAGAGCGACTATATCATATTATGCTCTCTGTCCGGAAAGAAAGTTATTTCTGATGAATTTGAAAAATCAGATATTTCTGGAAAACCAGTTGCATCTAAATTTCTTAAAGTATCAAATCTTTCAGGAACTAAGGGAGAGCCAGAATATTTTGGTAAGTGTGATTTTACGTCTTTAGAATTGTTAAATAAAGAATTGCTTATTAGTCAAATTTCAGGAAAACACTATCGAATAGATCAAGAATTAATTTCTGCCGTTTCGGGTAAGGTTGGTCATAAATCAGAATTTATTTTTTGTGCTGAAACAGGTAAAACATTATTACCCACAGAAGCGGAACAATCAGAGGATACAGGAAAATATGCTTTGCTCGGATTATTACAAGTCTGCGAGAAAACGAATAAAAGAGTATTACCTTCAGAACTAGACCTATGCGCAGTGACAGGAAAAAAAGCATTAAAGCGTTTCTTTGTTTCTAGTAGCAAATCAAATAAACGCTTACTTAAAGAAATTGCCGTTGAGTCAAACTCAGGGAAATTATTCTGCACTCAAAGTGAATCGGAAATTTGTAATTGGACATGGCAAAGAATTCACCCAGATGATTTAGCAACTTGTCGTCTTACCTCTGTAAAAATGAATGCTAATTACGTTTCAGAAAAAAATGGTATTTCAGGTGTTCTCTACAAACTGCTTGCTAAAAAAACAGGATTAACTCAAGGAAAAGAACATTGGAATAAAATTTTGGAATTAGCGAATGAAAGAATTGATTCTCCATGCAAAATTGACTTATCAGAAGTATCCCCAACGGGTAAATCGATGGCAGTCAGTCTTGAATTTTCGACATGGTTTGGTTTAAAAACACGCTACGCTGGTTTGATTTATTCGATAGAAAATAAGCGAATCCTAGGACACATTATTTCAGGTAAAAGAGAAAATAATGAATGGGTAAAAGAAAATATTTATTAGATGTCAAAGTAAGGATTTTATAAAGAATTAAAACGCATTGCAAAAAAGATAACTGAAAAGTAAAATAAGTATTACCCCCTACCCCACATCTCCCAAACTCTCCACCCAACTCTTAAACTCACCTAAACTAATACAAAGATCATTCATAATTTCCAAATCCAAATCCTGATGAGGACATTCGACAAGAATAGAAGAGCCTTCTTTTTCGTAGGAAAGATTCGTATTGACCGTTTTAATTTGAATGAGTCCGACAGGATAACGAAGAGATAGTTTTCTAAATTCGGAAATAACTTCGTCTTCTATCTTAGATCCCTGTTCTTGGTCGAGCACGACTACAACATAACGACGATTAGCCCAACCGGAATTTGAAAGGCATTCAAAGAAATAACTGCGCAGATTACTTTTGGACAAATCTTTCTTTACTTCTAAACTTACTATTTCAGGAAAATATTTCTGTCCTGTTAGTGAGGCTACCTTTAGTATGCCGTTCTCGAGATAATCTGTTTTTCGAATTCCAACTATATCCGGAAATCTCCAGTGATGAATTCCTTTCTTGGCTTTGTTGGCAGTCTGGTGTTTTAACTCTGTGCATTCAATGTTTAAATTGTTTCGCAGCCAATCTATAACAGTTTGATAGTAAACTGTTTCATGCGTATTCTCTATATGTATTTTATGAGTGTAGCGATTGTCTCTCGGGTCTTTTTTGATGAGTGAATCTTTTTCTTTCGCCCATTCATCTAGTAATTGTCCAAACTTTTCTTTACTCACTACATCGGCTAATGCAGGTATGCGATCATAGATTTGGTAGATACTCAGTGCATCTGAATCTTCTAGAAAATCTTCAATTTGCTTTTTAAGCTCTTGTTTTTCCGCTTGCTTCATACAAGTCCAGTCTCACGCACTCGCTTGATTTTACTTAAAGCATCTAACACTTTCTTTTCTGCTTTTTTAAATGCGGCTAGTGCTTTGTTATTCTGACTAGAGGTTAATTTCGTTTGTCTGTAAGAAGAAATTTCTTTTTTTAATTTTACATTTGTGATTAATTCTAAGTCTGACAACTCTTCTTCCTTGCAACCCAGTAAAATCTGAATGGATTCATTGTCCTGTGACCTTTGTATTTTTTTAAGTAGAGACAAACTTATATTAACTTCTTTTTCATACTTTGCTTTTAATGATTTTCGTTGCTCTAAATACTTTGTTAAGATAGCCAAGTCTTTTGTCTTAGGAGGCTTGTCTGCTTTTTCTAATTTTAATTTTGCTTTGAAATAATTTGGATAATGATTTTGATTCAAATCATGAATCTGGGAATTCAATTCCTGTATGCGAACATCTTTCTCAATTGCAATGTACAGCGTTTTAATTTTTTTACCGGCTGTAGAAATTTGACTTTCTTTGAGTAGATCAATTCTTAGTTTTTGAAAGTCCTGTAGCAAGCGGATAATTTCATTTGTGTTCATATTTTTTTCCTCTTAATTTTAGTTGGCTCTATAATTGCTTTTACGATAAGATTGATTGTTTTTCTAGACTCATGAGAAATAGGCAAATCAATCACAGGTCTATGATCTTCTATTAGTTTCGAGACAGTCACAGTACGTTTAAATCCAGAATTGATTATATGAGCCGTACTTAAAATTCTTTGCTCTTTTCTTTTTTTCATAATCATATCTTGCACTTCTTTTATAAAGGAATGATAATCCTGACTCATATCATTGTATAAAGTCGGAATTAGAATAGAAACTTTTAGCAGTTCACTCTTTCCATTCTGGTCTGCATATTCGGATAGTCTCGAAAACAATTCATTCATTCCATATGTAGAAAGATAATCCGGCACGAACGGCACAATGATATTAGTCGATGCTGAAATTGCATTTTGTGTCAACGGAGAAAAATGAGTTGGACAATCAATGATGATATAATCATACTCATCATATTTTGTTTTCAGAATTTCTCCAAGCAGAGAATGCTTGTTATTCTCTAACTTAATATTGTATCCATATTCTTTTGGTAAATCAAACAAAGAATTGATAGAAGAAAGTAAATGAAGGTTCGACCAATTCTGTTTTGCTCTTTTGATTTCATAAGTCCCGTCTGTTCTTTTAAATTTCCTTTCTCCGAATACAGGATTTTTTCCATCATCATCTGGCTTAATGATAAACTCATAGTCAATCTGTTTGCCCTTTATTTTATCGACTAAGACTCTATAAAGATTCGGTGACGTCTTGGCTTTGTCTTGAATATTCGTTCTCCAGTAATCTTCTCCTAACATATACACAGAAGCATTTGCCTGCGGGTCAATATCAACCAGCAATACACGAAGTGGAATCCCATTCGGCTGCGGATAATTAGCTAAACCCGCTGCGATATTAACCGCCAGAGTCGTCTTGCAAACTCCACCTTTAAAATTAATAATTGAATAAACTTTCTTCATGGTTTATTTCCTCACCTTCTCTCTAACTCAGATCTCAGCGGAAACCTAAGATTACCCACATAGACATACTGAATTTTTCCTTCTTCCATCATTTGGTGGATTCGTTGCCTAGTCTTACCAAACTTTTTCATAAAGTCTTCAACGGGAACTAATTGTGAAGCAACAATCTTATCAGAGTCTTTTTTAGCTTTTAAGTCTACAATGGCAGCATTGATTTTATTGGAAGATTTTATAAGAAAAATTCTTTCCTTGCATTTAGCGCATTCGTAACCGGCGAGATTAGAAATCGTAATCGTTCCATAGTTTTTAACCTGGTAAATCTCTCTTATCCCCCGTTTTAACTTCATGCTCCCTTTGGCACCGCAGGAAGGACAATCACTCCATTTTTTATCTTTCATTCTACGCCTCCTTAAATGAAACTATTCATGTTTAAAGAAAGAATCGTCTCTACTATTTGCTCTTCGGTAAATGCAAAATCGTATGCAGCGGTTTTTCTAGCAGTTCCAGTAATAATATACTGCCCAGCTTGAATTAAAGCTTTTACTCTATTTAATTTATATTGAGGAGTTCTTTTTTCCATAGAATAGCCTAATTTATAATTTGATTATGTCAAGAATTTAATTTCTTTGTCAGTCAATTTTATTTTCATATCATATTCCCATTATCCATATAGAAAGGAGAAATTAAATGTAATTTCCAAAATTTTTCTGTCAAAGTAGAAAGAAATTTTTATTTAGAAAAGTATAAATTCCCAAATCAAATACTCTTAATTTTTATAAATATACATTCAAAACCACCTCCGATGCATCAATATTACTATGAAAGATACTATCGAATTTACTCTCAAAGATACTGCTAAAAAACTATTAGTATATTTAATAGTATCTTTAATATTATTAGAGTCAGTAAAATTCGTATATAGCTTAGAGCATATTCCCATTACCCGCTTACAAATTTAAACTAGCGATTCATGCTTATTCAAAAAAAACGGTGCAAATGCGTAATATTCTAAAAAATATTTTTCTACTCAGTTGATAAAGAAGCCTTCTATAACGAAAATATACACATGTCTTTGAATTTTGGGTTATCTCGGAGATCTATAGAGCTTGAGATTCCCGACAGAAATCCACCCTGCGCTCAGTCGCGCCCAACGCCTGCGCATGGGAATGACATTTTCATTCCATAAATGAAAGAAATTATCATATTAAAATTAAATTTGCGGCTAATAAATGCTAGTCGCTACAAGGAGCCTAATTATGGCTAAAATTAAAAGCAGTATTCATAAGGAAATCAGCGGTCGGATTGGAGATTTAATCTTCTACCAGCGAAACGGGAAAAATTTTATCAGAAGTATGCCTTCTACTTACAGGGATAAGAAAAGTGAAAAGCAGATCTTACACAGAAAAAAGTTTTCAACTCTTGTAAGTTTGTTTCATAAATTTCGCACAGCGTTACGATTTGAGATAAAAGAGAAGAACACGAACCCCTTCAGTATTTTCTGTAAATTGAACTGGAAGAATGTATCGGTTGATTTAGATTCAGTCACTGTCAACTATGAGGAAATGATTCTTACCAATCAAATTCCGATTCAGCTTTCCGCTTTAGAAATAAAACATTCAGGCAACCAGGTTTTATTTGAGTGGAATGCAGATCATCTACTAGACGAAACTTTTTTCGTTCTATGTGCAGTCTTTTCTAAAGACAAACAGCAAGTATGTGTAAATGTAGTTCCGCGTAATTCCGCGAATGCAATTGTGTATCTCACGGATAACATAGGGGAATTTATCTCGTATACATATACATTTAGAAAGACATTGTAATGATTTAAAACAATAAGAATGCAGCGGAGATCACGACCCCGCTGTAAATAAGTGACACACCTAGATCGCGCGCGGCGGATAATACGATTGGTCCCTGCACTGTCCTCCACCGGAATTTTTCTTTGAACAAAGAAAAATAAGACTCTATGCGAGACAGGAGTATTTGCCAAGATATGCCCTGTCACAAGAACAAGCACCATTTGCATAGTAAAGGAATTTAAACTAAAAAATCCTTTTCCAAAATAGTGAATCATCGCAAACGGCGAATTGCTATTAACCACTCCAGCAATTAATACGATAAAACTAATTAGAATTGCAAGTAAAAATGGATCGGGTAAGAATTGACTGACGATTCTAGTAAAAAAATTAGAAATTTTTCTTAACATAAATTCTCCTCAAATAGAATTGGATTCTTTGAAAAAACTGTCACCCTGAGGCTCTCGAAGGGCGACTCTATTTAGTAATAGTCTTTGATTCGAGAGCCTCACCATGACACCTTTTTATTATTCTTCCCAAAATTAAAAATTCCCTGAGTAAGTAAGATTCCGGTTAACACAAGTAATGCCCCAATCCACATAAAGAGAGTAAATTTTTCACCTATAATAAAATACGAAAAAATACAGGCAAAGACTGCCTCTGTAGAAAGAATTACTCCCACATGCGGTGCCGGCGAATACTTCTGCGCCCACATCTGCACGATGTATGCCATTAGACTACCAAGCAGGGAAAGAAATAAAATTCCAAAGATTGCAAATGGACTTAAGATTGTAGGAAATTTTTCAGCGGGTATTGCAAGGATAAGACCGAATAGCCCAACTATGATAAGCTGAACTAAAGCGAGTAACATCGGTTTAACTTCATCAATTGCACGACAAGTCTGCTCCACAATAACAACATGAAAAGCATATACAATCGAACCTGCAAGAAGAAATAAATCCCCGCGGTTAATCTCTGTAAAGTGCTCTACTCCATCTAGAGAAATAAAACATAATCCTAAGAAAGTGGCAACCGTTCCCAAAACTACGCCCTTCGACAAAGGAAGCCTTGTCCAAAAAAAATAAATAATCGGGACAAACACAACGAGTGCCCCGGTGATAACGCCCGCTTTCCCCGGACTAGTAGTTACCATTCCAGTTGTCTGCAAACTAAATCCTAGTCCAAGAGCAATTCCACAGCTAATATAGTATAGCCCTTCCTTTCTAGAAATATTTCGCAGTGCAGTAATTTGAAACGGTAAAAGACAAAGTCCAGCGAGTAAAAATCTAAGAGCTAGCAAATAATAAGGAGGGATTTCAACCAGTAATTGCTTGATTAAAATGAAACAATAACCCCAGAGCACATTTAAAAGTAAAAGGGCAATATCGGCGATTAGAACTCTACTCATGTTCGGATAGTTTTTGTTACCTACATTTAGGATAAAGAATTTTCTATGTCACTTAAAATTTTACTCAGTTTTTTCTTTAGTTGTTCGATAACTGCTATAGAGGTAATTATGCTCAGAGGAATATATACAGGCGCAAGTGGAATGGCAATTCAACAAACCAGGATGGACGTTATCGCAAACAACCTGGCAAACGTAGATAAGACTGCATTTAAGAGAGACACTACCCTTTTTAAAACATTTCCTGAGATGCTAATTCATCGTTATGATGAAGACGGTGTTGGCATAGTTCCAATGGGTTCCTTTGACACAGCCCCAATCGTGGGCAAATTGGGATTAGGCGGTGAAGTCAACGAAGTATACACCCGCTTCGAACAAGGCGCTGTAAAAAAATCTGAAAATCCTTTTGATATTATGATAAACGATAAACCAGGTGCAGAGCGTCCTGCTTTCTTTTCTGTGATGACTAATCGAGGAGAAAGACTTACTCGCAGTGGAGCATTCGTATTAGACAATAACGGCTACCTCGTTACTCCGCAAGGCTTTCCTCTTCTTGGGGAAAACGGACCGATTAAAGTTTCCCGCGCTAATTTCTTAATAAAAGAAAACGGGGAAGTTTTCATGAATGCGGATATTGGTAATGATCCGCGCGAAGGCTTAACAAGTGCAGAGCATAATCGCTATAAAAATCCAGTCCTATTAGATAAATTAAAAATTCGCACCGTAGAAAATCCACGCCATCTAGACAAAGAAGGAGATTCTTTTTATGTAGATACTCCTGAGTCCGGCGAGCCTAGACCCTTCCGCGATGAGCTAGAAGCTCCTGAAGTTCTACAAGGCTACCTTGAAGCGTCTAACGTTCAAGTTGTAACCGAAATGGTGGAGATGATAGAAGTTAACCGCGCTTACGAAGCCAACTCTAAAGCAATGCAAACACATGATAGTTTGCTCGGTCGCTTGATTAATGAAGTAAGTAGATAGGCATTCCCTACTTACTTTCGTAACAGCCTCCCTACTCACTTCATTTATCAACCTTCCCTCAACACCATCGTCGGCTATTGCATATTTACCACTAACATAGCCGGCATTACTTACTTTTACAATTGCATCTAATCCATAAGCACGAACATTACTCAACAAAGAATACTCGCTTAAATAAAACGGCGCATATTCTGGTTTAAAATAATTGTATGACTTAAATGCAGTCTTAAGCTTACTTTGATTACCCTCAGCCGTTTGATTATTAACACCGTTCTTACTCCATCTGTTTCTAGCCCAATGGCATCTATTGTCTTTTGATTTTGCACTATGATTCACAGCGCGATGATTTGGATATATGCCTTTTAAAAATGGGTAACCTTCATCAGTAAATAAAACAGTAGACAATGGTATAAATTCTCTAATTTGTGTTCCAAGTGAATTCATATTTTGATTTCTAATTGGTTGAAATATCGCGCCTCCACCTTTAACTGCAATTGTCTGAACTAACGTTCCAATTTGTTTTCCACCAAGCTTATCACTTAAATAAACACTGGCTGTAACGCCTCCATGTCTATGTCTTGCACGTCCTTTATTAGCGCGTTGACTAGCAGAAAATAACGCAAGTGTATCAGCAGCAACTATTGATTTGTCTTTAAGATGTTTTGTTAAATCAACATCGCCTTCCGGTAAATCTTGCTTTGGCGCAGTTTCACGCAATTTTTCTTCTATTAACTTTTTAATAGCTGGCATTTGATCTACTGAAAAAAGTTGAACACGCCTTTTAAGTAAAGATGCGCTGTTGTAGGCAATACCAAGTTTGCGCTGTAGTTCTTTTGCTGTAACTACCTTTGGGTATTGTTGAATTGATTCATGTAGCGCATATCCAAACATCCAATGCGGTATATGAAGCTTATGAAGTGGCGTGTAAGAATATCTAGATGCCAGGTAGTTACATTGTGAGCAACGGATTAATTCTGGTCTTGTGGAGATACGCTTTGTTAGTCGTATGTTACAGAAAGGACAGGATTTTGGATAGAAGTTAGTGAGAACTGATTCTGTTATCTGTTGAAAAAATGGCTTATTGTAGGGAGTGTTAGGTAAGTAAGGAGGAAATAGATAGGCATTTCCTACTTACTTTCCCCACAACCCCCTTCTCCCTTTTTTCCACCATCCCCTCTAATCCGTCGGCTACTGAGCATATACCAGAGCCGACTTTATCATTCTCAGGTCGCCCTACATTAGCAATCGCATCTAATCCATATGCTTTCACGTTACTTAACAATGAATACTCGCTCAAATAAAACGGGGCGAACTTAGGACGAAAATAATTGTATGACTTAAAAGCATTCTTGAGCTTGCTTTGATTTCCTTCGGCTACTTGGCTAGAAATTCCGTTCTTACTCCACCTATTACGCGCCCACTTGAATCTCTTATCTTTACTCTTCGCTGAATGGTTTATCATACGATGATTTCTGTAGACGCCTTTTAAAAAAGGATAACCTTCGTCTGAGAAAATGATTGTGGATAAGGGGATAAACTCTCTTATCTGCGAGCCAAGTGAATTCATAGTTTGGTCGCGCACTATTTGAAAGATTGCACCTTCACCTTTAACTGCAATGGTTTGAATTATACTACCGATCTGTTTGCCACCGAGCGAATCAGATAGGAAAACGCTGGCTGAAATTCCACTATGACGAAATCTAGCGCGACCTTTATTAGCTCTCTGGCTCGCAGAAAATAATGCTAGTGTATCAACGGCGACTATCGTTTTACCTTTAAGTTTTTTCGTTAAATCAACATCACCTTCCGGTAAATCTTTTTTAGGCGCACTCTCACGAAGCTTCTGTTCAATCAAAAGTTTCATCTTAGGCATCTGGTCTACGGCAAATAATTGAACTCGCCTCTTCAAAAGGGATGCGCTGTTGTAGCTAATTTTAAGTTTGCGTTGTAGTTCTTTAGCGGTGACTACTTTTGGATATTGATTGATAGATTCATGTAAGGCGAATCCTAGCATCCAGAGGGGCAAACGTAGATTATGGAGAGGCGTGTATGAATATCTAGATGAGAGATAATTACATTTGGCGCATCGAATAAGTTCAGGGCGAGTCGAGATACGTTTGGTTAGAGTAATGTTACAGGTCGGACATGTTTTTGGGTAGAACGAGGATAATAGAGAGTCGGCGATTTGTGTGAAGAAGGGTTGGTTGTAGGGAGATGTGGCTTTAGTGGTGATGGAATAGATAGGCATTTAATCCTGATTTATTTCGAATAATCAGCGCACAATACCTGTTATTTGCTTTGATTATATACATCAGTAAGACATTTTCAAGCCATAGCTTACAAAATTAGAGCCACAGGCAGGATCAGGGGGACAATAGAATCCGAATACGCCAGACCGATGGTGGATACGCATAAATATCCGCGGATTGCTTGGCTCATCCCAGACCCGGTAGTCTAATTCTACCATTAAGTAGTTTAAAATATTGCGAGATTCGATTCCCTGCTTTTCAAGCATTCCATTTTTAAAGTTAAACCCCTTCATTTGATTTTCTAAAACAGGATTCTGAGATGCAATTGATAAACCTTCTCCGAATGCAAAGCTCATAGGTAGTCCGAAAAGATTAGAAAGTCGCGCAATCATGAGTCCATCTGCCTCCCAATGATTCATTAATCCAAAATGCTTACCGACTAACGCTTCCGATTCAATATCTATGAATCGAATTTTATAATTAAGTGGATAGTTAACCCCGAAAACTCCTATACTAGATTCTTTGTAATCCGTTTTTTGGCGAAACAAAATTGGAAGTAGATCAGTTGAAGTGTATCTACCCCCATAGACCAGCAAATTCAATTTCTTTTTATCGCGGATCGGCTCTGCAAACAGACTACTCGATAATATGATAAGAGTTAGAATATTTAGTATTTTATTTTTCACTTTCATTTTCCTTGTTTATCGTTTCTAAAAATTCTGTTTCAACTTTATAAAAACTATCTCTTAGGTATACTGAATACTCTTTGCAATATTCTTCTCGTTCTGCTTCCAAAATTTTTCTTATTTTACCTATTGGTTCTCTCAAACAATATTTCTGTAAGTGTTCTAGGTCTCGATAGGTATTGAATATTGTCCCAAAATTAGTAGCCGCCAAGCCAGCGTAAAATGGTAATATGCCCCATCTACCTATTTGACCAGAGGAAACAATTTGTCTTGACGATACTAAATTATCTTCTTGAATTGAGAATTTTACTTGAGCTGAATTGGTAATAAAAACTCCCGCAGTTAGGGTTAAGAGTGATTTACCCATATTTTTAAAATAATCCGAGGAACTGTCAGTGATTTCTGCATTGACTCTAATTTTTTTTATACTTGACCCATAAGTAGACAAGTCCTGTTCCTTTTCTTTAAAGCATTTTCCAGTTTGTGACCTATCAATAGAATCACAGAGTATTTCATTTAATATCCTGTCATCAGATATTAAATGAAATACTTTTTTGGGATTTTTAAACACAGGGAAAGATATTGACTGAGTTACTTCATAGGCGCAGCCAACCACCCAAACAGCTACCAAATAAACTACTAATTTCTTCATTGTAATTTCCTTACTCACCTTACGCAAGGTGGGTTCGCTGCTGCGGGCTATTGATTCATTAGATTTATCTAATATTCTTGATTTAGTTAAAGAACCCATTATTTTAATCTCTTGCATAAGGTGTGTTACGCAAAAAGATTACTCTATTTCTCTTGATAGGCAATTATTTAAGGGTGAAATGCTATTATCCGGTGGTTAAATGCACTCACTGCGAAATGTTCACCGTTAGCCTCCGAGCTTTTTAGATAATTCTTCTCGCTGTGTATCTAGCTGCTTCATTTGGTCTTTTGTTCCATCTAGAATTTTTTGAAATTGTCCGTCCTTATCAACTTCCCCATCTTCTTTTTGGGCTTCCATCAAATATTCTATGATTTGCAAGCGATCTTCTACCACTTTCTTTTGGTGAGAAAAATGAGTATCGAGATCATCCCGTGTAAACGTTCCGCTGTTAACCGCTGTTTGCGCCTTATTCCATTTTTCCTCTAGCTGTATTTGCTTTGCTTTCTCTTCTTTTGTAGCACGTTTGGGAATTAACTCGTTATCCGCAAATAGTTTACGAAGCTCATCGAATTGTTGCATTGCATCTTCTTCCCATGGCTTGCCGGTTTGTGGGTTAATAGGAATCTCCCCTTGTGCTGCATTTGCACTCGCTTCTTCTTCGGTATAGGGTACGTTTGGAAGTCCACTTTTTCCAAATTCTGAATCAATTACAGAGCCATTATTATTTCTACGACCTCTCTTTTTTTCGCCACCGTCTTCCCCGTCCCCACCACTACCTCCACCAAGAAGCATACTTAACTTTTTTGATTCGACCCTTTTTTTCTTTTTCTCACCCGAGAAAAATGCAAAATACCCAATCACAAGGAAGACCAATACTACAATTCCTAAAATGCCTTTATTATTTGTCATAGGAATAATCTCACATATGCCAAGCTAATTGAAAACAAAAAAACAAGTTTTTTTGTTTGGCTTTTCTACCGATTTTGAAAACCTGATGAAACGATGTTTTTAAAAATTAAAAAATTTGCTCTTCTATTGCTAGCAGTTGCAACTGTGAATTTATCTTCCTGCGGAACAAATACTGACACGCCAGTTGTTCTCGCACCTCTAGTTTTTCTAACCAACCCAATTAACGTTCCACAATTTCTAGGCATAATACCTACAGAAGAAATTCCTACCACAGGAAGCGGCGTTGGAGATTTAATAGGTTACATAAATCCGAACCGACCGGAGTACATTGTAAAATACTTTGTTACAAATACGGAGCAGCAATTCATTGGTTACAATCTATCAATCACCGCACAAACTCCCACTCTGATAGAAACCCAGGCGGGAGCGGCAGGAAGTGTCTATACGGAAAATGGAGTGCAACCCTCCTTTCCGCACCTTGCTTCCGAAAATTCCACAGCAAAGGAAAACTTAAAACGACGCAAAATCTCATGGCGTGTACCACCACCAGGAATAGTGTACTTCCAAAAATGTGAAATGTACAATTTTACCCTGCGAGCTGTATTAAGTAATGTTCCCCAAACATCCAATCCCTCTGTTTCAATTTCCGCTTGTGCAGGAACTGATCCGAGTAAATGCCCAGTCGGAAGCAGTTGTAACCCGAGTGCTTGCACAGACACTAAGTGCAGTACAACTGTAAGAGCGACTTGTCCAGTTGGAACATTATGCAACCCTTGCACAATTTTAGATTCAGGCGGAAAACCAAAAGCTGGTTGTGAATGTCCCGATGGTGTTTCTACAAATCTAAGCGCAACCACCCCCATTTCCTGTAATCGCTAATGCATACAGGATCTTTATACTTAGTAGCGACTCCGATTGGCAACCTAGAAGATATTACTCTTCGTGCAATCCGTATCCTCAAGGAAGTTGACCAAATTCTCTGCGAAAATTCTAAGAACTCTTATAAACTTTTAAAGAATTTTGAAATAGGGACTCCTGCTAAGACTTTATATGCCGGTCAGGAGAATTCTTTCAAGTGGATTGTAGAGGAAATTAAAAATGGAAAGAGTTTTGCCTACATTTCTGATGCAGGCACGCCTGGAATTTCCGATCCAGGAGCTGGACTTGTGAGAGCTGCGAGAAAAGAAGGTTTATCAATCATTCCAATACCCGGTCCGAGTGCCCTATCAGCAATACTATCAGTAAGTGGTTTTCAAGCAAATCCCACATTCTTTCTCGGCTTTCTTTCTGAAAAGCCCAACAGAAAGAAAGCCGAGTTGGAAGAATACGTAGGTAAAGAAGGTCTAATTGTCTTTTATGAATCAGTTTACAAAATAAAGACAGCTCTAGGAATTGTGAAGGAGCTATTCCCTGGTTCTGAAGTTCTTGTTGGGCGAGAGCTAACAAAGGCTCACGAAGAAATAAAACTCTATAAATCCGAGGAAATTGACCCTGAAAAGATTTATCCCAAAGGGGAATTCGTAGTATTAATAAACAATTACACAAAAAAAATCGCTAAAGAGAATGTGTCTTAAACCGATAGGATATACAGAGAGAGGTAGCAAATTATGTTTATAGATAAGGTTAAGAATATTGGATCGGCTTTTGAGCCTAAGAAATCTGCTCCTGTCAAAAAAAGTTCAGAATTACTTTCTAATGATAACGTTCAAATTTCAGATACAGCCAAGTTAAAAGCGGATATAAAGTCCATAACAGCTCATGCAATTTCATTACCAGCTAGCATGGATATTGAAAAGCTAAATGATATTAAATCCAAATTAGCTAGTGGATACTACGATAATATTGGTTCTGAGGTCATTGAAAGGACTGCCGAAAAAATTGCAGAATCATTCCTTGGTAACTGAATAGAACTAAATGCCAGTTTTACAAGATTGGGTTAATTTTCACTTTCCCTGTAAATTACACATTGAAGTGGATTGCGCAGCAAAAGCAGGACACTTCATTAAACATGTTGGAACCCGTTTCCTTCTGATAACTACGCAGAGGGAAATGCAAAATCCCAACGAACTCTACATCCTTAAATCAAGCATTGAAAGAGAATCGGAAGGTCTTATCATTTATGATGATATAGAAAATGTAGGTACATTCAAAGAGCTAGATACAGCAGCTCATTTTGCTAGGCAGTCACAAGTAAATTGTATCATTGCCTATGGATCATTTGAATCTGTTAATATAGCTAAGGTAGTCTCTATTTTAGCTTCCAACGACTTATTTGCAGAAGAATTAGTATTGCAAACTAAGAAGCCGAAGCGCAAGCCCCTTCCGCTAATTGTAATTCCGACTATGCCGCTTATGGGAATTGAATGTGCGCCGTTTTGCACTATTCTAGACGAGAGAGAAAATGAACGGAAATATTTCTCTAGTGCAGACTTATTCCCTGAGTTAATCATTGCTGATGCAAAAATTGGTCTTCATATGACCTCTTCGGACATTGCCAAGACAGGAACTTCCATCATGGCTGCTGCCATTGATACCATTCTTTCTAAATACGCGAATGAGATTACAAACTCCTCTTCTCTGCGTGCAATTGAATTAGTTTCCAAGAATATTATCACCTCCATCCGTGACCCGAAAAATATTCCTGCGAAGAATGCCCTTTATGCAGCAAGTCTCCTAACAGGTATTAGTCAGTCTGTAAGCTCTCTTGGGTTATGCTTTGCTATTTCGTTAGCCACTATGAGTTTAACAAAATTGGATATTTTTCAAGCGATGTCAATTTTACTCCCCCATATCATGGAGTACAATCTCACGACATCGGCGAATAAGTATGTAATGATTGCGCGTGCATTGGATGAAGATACAAGTGACATTTCTGTAATCGAAGCTGCCATTAAAGCAGTGGAAGGAATTCGTAAAATCTACATTGAGTTAAAAATTCCACAGCGTCTTTCTGAATACGAAGTCAAGAAAAATGAGCTACCTAAAATTGCATCTCTTGCATTTTCTATGTCTTTCTTGGACTGTCTACCTAGAGAACTTCCAAAGAATGAAATTGAAACAATTCTTGTGGCTGCATATTGATTTTTTTCTTGCCTCGAATCACCTATCCTAGTTGTCTGTAAAGGATAATCAACAGTTAGAAAGTAGGATTTTGCATGAGTGAAGAAAAAGCAGATACAATCATAGGTGAAGATATTATATTCAAAGGAACTCTACGTTTCAATAATTCTCTGCGTCTAAAAGGACAAATGAAAGGGACTATTGAATCCAACGGCAATCTAATTGTAGATGAAACTGGACAAGTAGATGCAGATATTACCGTAAGCTCTCTTTCTGTGAATGGATCCTTAAGAGGAAATGTGGAAGCGCGTGAAAAGATAGAAGTTGGTAAGACTGGTTCTATCATTGGTGATATTAAAACTCCCCTTTTAAGCATTGAGTCTGGTGCAAAATTGTCCGGCAATTGTCTAATGTAATTAGACCATGTCAGAAAAATTTCTTCACGGTATTGAATATTCTAATTTAAAGGTCTCCGATCACGGAGATCTTTCCGCGTTTCAGTCTTTTATTTTAAATTCTATTCTCCCTACTCGTAAAGACTGGGATTCATTTTTAAACCCGGATTTAAAAAATCTACCTTCCCCTTTTCTTTTGCCAGATTTAACCGAATCAATTCAGGTAATCAAAACTCATATAAAAAAGAAAAGCCACATTCTACTTTTTGGTGATAGAGATACAGATGGGATTTCGTCTACTACCCAACTCGGGATGTTTTTTCGAGAGATTCATGAGGCTAACGGCAGTAAACTTACAATAAAGACCTCATCGGCTAATGACGATTATGGTCTTTGTCCTAGCGTCGTTAGCTTCATTAAGGCGCAAACTCCTGATTTGCTTATCACTCTTGACTTCGGAACATCCAATTACAATGAGATCAATGATCTCGCTGCCCTGGGAATAGAAGTAATAGTTCTTGATCATCATGAAATTCCGGTAAAAATACCAAAGTGTAAATTAATAAATCCCAAGCGAGAAGACTCTATATACCCTGAAAAAAAAATTTGCACTTCAACACTGGCAATGAAGCTAATCTTTGCTTACCACTTAGATGAAATCTTTCAAAAAAATGGGATAGTTTCCTCTGATTCTTTATTTCCTAACCTCGAAGAAATTTATCGTAAAATAGATGTAAGTGAATACCTGACTAAATATCCTACTATCTTAGAAAAACTGAAATCTCTGTTAGATTTATCCTCCATTGGAACGATCACCGATATGATGCCTTTATTTGGAGAAAATCGAATCATTGTTAAACATGGAATTGAAACTCTGAGTAATGTATTAAAGACAAGACCCTCTAATAGAAAAGGGCTTTATTCTTTAATGAATTCTCTGAAACTAAATTCAAATAAAATTACTTCGAAAGATCTCGGTTGGGGAATAGGACCTGCTCTAAACGCAGCAGGTCGCATGGGTAAAACTGAAGTAGCCGTGAGCCTGTTGCTGGCAGGCGATGACGCAAAAGCGGAAATAGCCGCAAAAGATTTACTACAATTAAATACAGAACGTAAAGAAAGAACGAAGAGAAATTTATTTAAAGTAGAGGAATACTTCAAACGAAAGCCTGAACGAACGGAAGAGAAAATTATTTTCTGCTATGAACCGGATATGGAACCAGGCGTTTCAGGTATTGTTGCTACCAAGCTTGTAGAAAAATATAAACGCCCTACTATATTCATTACACCCGATCACGGACATGGTCGTGGTAGCATCAGGTCATACGAAAGCGAAAATGTTTTGGAACTATTAGACTTAGTCTCGGATTTATTGATACATTTTGGCGGACATAAAGAAGCAGGCGGATTTTCTATTGAATTAAAAAATATTCCTATTCTAGAAGAGCGGCTAAGGTCAGCAGCCGCAGAATGGTTACAACAAGAATCTAATGCTACAAATCAGGAGCAAAGTGTTGTTAGCCTACAGGCAACTGATGTTACCGAGAAGATTTTTAAAGAGCTGCAAATCTTACAACCATTCGGTCAAGAAAACCCGGAGCCTTTACTTTCTATTCGAAATGCAAAGATAATGGGTTTTAAGCCAATGTCCGATGGGCAACACGCCCGATTTCAAGTGTTGGGAGCAAGCAGTAAAATTAAATTTATCATATGGAATAGAGCTTCAGAGCTAGAAACATTTATAGCAAAGGCTTCTTCTGTTGACTTATTTGGTTATCTGGAAGAAAATTTTTTTAATAACAGCACTACCATTCAATTCGTAGTCACAGAATTTCAATCATGAATTTACTCAGTCTTTTCTTTCCGGAAAATATCGAGTATGCGGAAAAAAATTTTTCCATCGTTTATTCGTCTTATTATGATATTTACTTAGGAGATCATATTTTTCCCGGAAACAAGTTCTCAAAAATATATGAATTAATTTGTCTCGATGAGCATTTTAGCAAAATTCATATTCATGAACCAGAAAAAGCAACACGCAATCAATTAGAACTAGTTCATACAATGGAATATCTAGAAGATCTCTTAAGTTTAAAAATTACTGATAGAACAAAATATTCAGAGTTACCGCTCACAGAAAGAATTTTAGAAAGCTTTCTTTATGGTGTAGGAGGAACAATATTAGCCACTGACCTGACTACCGAATACCAATTTGTTTTTAATCTTGGCGGTGGGCTTCATCATAGTTTTGCAGATCATGCAGAAGGATTTTGTTACCTGAATGATGTAGCTATTGCAACGAGGCACTATTTACTGAAAAATCCCGGCAAACAGGTATTAATCGTAGATCTAGATGTTCACCAGGGTAATGGAAATGCGAGAATTTTTGAGAAAGATGCAAATGTATTCACCTTCTCGATGCACCAGGAAAATTTATATCCCAAAAAGGAAACGTCAAACTTCGATATCCCTCTCGAAGAAAATATTTCTGATTCTCTATACCTACAGCTTCTTGATAAGTCATTAAACGAAATTGCAACAATAGTTAAACCAGATTTAATCTACTATTTAGCCGGCGCAGATCCTTATGAAGGAGATAGACTTGGAAATATTAAACTTAGTTTTAAGGGTCTAAAGGATAGAGACGAGCGAATAAAAGATTTTGCAAAAAAAAATAATTCCAAGGTCGTTGTTTTAGCTGCTGGCGGATATGCAAAAAATTTTATGGACACTGTGAAAATTCATTACCACACAGCGCAAATCTTTGCAAGGAAGTGAAATGAATATTTTTGAAAGCACTGATAAAAAAAATATAAAACCTGACTCGGATAAATTATCTAATTTGGATATGCTTGATTTTTCAAACGAACTTAGCACTTCTTTGAATATTGAAAAATTAATTTTTGGAAGATTTTCAAATGAAGAAATTTATGCAATGTTAGAAGAATCCAAAATTTTTGAAAAAGTTCGAGAAAGAGGATATACGAATTTTAAGTTAGTAACTGATCCCATTTCTGATCTAGACAATAGAATTTATATAAAGACTAACGCCGATGAAATTCTAATCCATATAAGATTAAAAATTGCAGACTTTTTTTTAAAAATAATCCAAGAAAATAGAAAGATGGTATACATTGATTGGCTACTAACTCAAAATATTCGACTAGGCAAGTTAAAAGATAAAAAAGTTTTATTTCAAGGACAGGAATATCCTGGATTAAATATTTTTAAAGAATTGACTCAATTCATTTTTTTACTTTTTTCAAAAATGCAGTGCTATGGTATTTTTAATATTCCTGAATATTTTCATGATGCTGTGCTCTTCCAGAAAAATTTTATGTTTGTAGATCCAATTAAACAGGGACATTTTAAATCTATTCTAATGAATTTTAAAATCAAGACAGTTCGAGATTTGAGTACGCTTATCCATACTGAGAGACTTGCTTTTTTTGATACAAATGAAGTTTATAAGTGGAAGCATGGAGAAATGTTGTTTACCAATGACGAGTATCTAAGAGAAACTATTTTTGATAAGAAGTATTATGAAAAAGTGAAGGAAGCTCAGGCAACTCGCTTTTTCTTAGTGGAGTAAGATTTGAAAATTGAAATTTTAATTATAGATGATTCACTCGAAATTGGCGAAGCACTTCAGCTGATTATCGAAAATCTGGGCTTTACAAGTAAATATTTTGATTCATCGGAAAAAGCAATTCTGTATTTTCAAAATGAATTAAACCCGGTTATATTTTTAGATATTTTTTTGCCTAACGATAATGGTCTAGATTTATTACCCACTCTAAAAAAAATAAACCCTTTCACGCAAGTTGTAATGATGAGTGGTGAAGGTGATATTGAGTCTGTCGTTAGTAGTTTAAAAAATAAAGCATCCGATTTTTTATTAAAACCTTTTTCTGTTGAATCAGTCAAGGTTGCAATAGAAAGAAGCATCCAGTATCATAAACTCTTAAAGGATAATTTCAATTACCAGGAAAATTTAGAGAGGGATATGAAATTCATCTCCTCTATTCAAAAGCAAGTTATTTCACCCAAAAAAAACGCGAGTACAATCTATGCAGATTTTCACGCGTATTCCTTTGTATCAGGGAGTTTTTATTACACAGAAGAAATTGGCAATTCTACAATCATTGTCTTCGGTGAAATTGAGGGCAACGGTGTTACATCGAGTTTTATAGGTCTACTCACAATTAATATATTAAAAGATATTTTTAAGAAAGAAACAATTCCGCATAAAGTTTTATCTTTGCTAAACGATGAGCTCTACTATAAAATAAATATTCATACACTAACAGCTGTTTGCCTCCTAATAGATAAAGACAAAAAAGAAATTCATTATTCTAATGGAGGGAATACAAATCCAATTTTAATTATATCGAATCCATCCCCGGATATTTTATATCTCAATTCAGATGTATCCAATATCATAGGAGTTATTCCGGGGACAGAATTTAAAACTAAGACAGTAAACTTTTCACAGAAGACCATTTTATTTTTATACAATTCCGGATTTCTTCCATCCGAAAAAAATTCAAAGAAAGAATTCGAAGCCTTTGTAGAAAATATAAAAACTGTTTATTCGAATGAAAGTTCATTCGAATCCATAAAAAAAATTGTAGATAAACATATCACAGAAAGTTTAAAAATAAACGCAGAAAAAAATCTTTCATTTTTTCTTCAAGAGATCTAAGTATTCTAAATGATAATGTGTAAGGCGAGAATAAAAATCCTTTTGCCATTTGCTGTCTATACTACCAATATGGTCAGATAATTCTTTTTGAAACACTTGGTTCTCACTTAAAAGTTTTGTAACTTGCTTAGAATCTACATTTTCCGATTTCATTTTTTCAGAAGACTCAAATAGAAAAAAGCTCACTTTCAAATAGAATTTCTTATATTCGGGTTTAACGGAAGCCAATAACTTAGATTCGCTAGAGACAGAAAAAGTTTCGATTCGCGTTAATGAGTTTTTTAATTCAGTTATTTTAAAACCCTCAGGCTTACTTAAAGTAACCGCATTTAAGAAAAAAATACAGCCTGCAAATATAAAAGAAGCAGTGAATTCTGGCGAAAAAATCTTTCCTTCTATAGAATTAGAAAACGGGTATAATTCACTTAAAATAAATACAGCGAGAAAAACTATCGGGCTCCAAAAAAAAGCAAGCAAATCCCAATCAGCCGGAAATCCTAACTGAGGATAATGAACAAAGCCGTGGATTAAAAATCCGAGTAAAACAAAAGCTAAAAATTGAAACTCTCCTTTCTTGAATAATGCAATGACTTTTATTCTATCAAATAGAAAAAGATATATTAGGGTAATGAAAGGCAAAAAAGCAGAACCCAAAATACAATAAAAAATATCTCTGAAATGGGTTGTGGAAATTATTTTAGAGAGAGGATAAAACTTAGGATTTGTCAAATGAGTTTGCGTAAAATCAAATCGAACATCAGAAAAAAAAGTAAAATATATAAATACAGGAAGTAAAATCGAAAGAGAAAAAAGAGTAGAATAGAAAGCATTTCGAAGAAATTTCCCTTTATCTGAAAAGTGAAAGCATAGGAACACAAGGGAGAACAGTAAATATCCGCTTACAAGGTGAGATAAAATTAGTATGCACGCAATAAAACATATGGGTAATAATGCTTTCAGGTTTCTATGTTCATTGGTTCGAATTGAATTTATTACATAAAGAATAAAAATCCATAGAACCGTAGTTATTATCGTATAGTTTTCGCTATAGCCATGAAAGAGATACATGCCACCGGAACTTAAAACAAGAAAATATCCAGCAAAGCCAATCTTAAATTTTCGAAAGTAATAAACAAGAACACTAAGAGCGCAAACTCCTGATAGTGTGCTTATAAGTCTATACACTTCCATTGGCGTTTCAAAAAGTGCAGGGAACTTAGCATATAAAAAAGAATGGATGAGGGCTTCTAAAATCTCATCCATAGTGAGGTGATAGCCAAATACCTTTGCTTCGAGGGCAACATGCTCTAACAGCAAAATTCCATCGCCAAGGCTTAGATTTCGAACTGGAAAAAAAATCATGAGAGTTAAAGAAACTAAAAGTAAAACTGAAATGTATAGGAAAGATTTATCAGAGCGCAAACTATTATTTATCCTATTTATAAAATAAAAATAATGTAGCAGTTGAAGAATGATACAAAATCCAGAAAGCATATAAAGTTGCTCTTTAGGAAAATAGATAAACCAGCTAGCGTCAGATAGAAATACTAACGAAGTGAAAAGAAAAATTACAGCTAAGAAGAATAGAGTTTTATTAATCATGACAAGCCCTATATCATTGATTTAAAAATGGAATTACAAGACTAGCTTTTTTTGTTACTCCCCTTCCACCCAGTCAGGCTTACCTTCATAAATAAATGTACCTTTGCGGATATTGAAGAATACTAACTCCGGTCCACTAAAAAAAATTCCCTGCATTCCTTTTATCAGCCGTTCTCCTTTATCGAAAGGGGAGATGCCAAGACCAAATCCAAGCTCACCAAATCCTGCAATCAAGTTGACTAGTCCATAAATAGGTCTTTGCCATATGACATCATCTGTAAAAAAAATAAACAACGAGTCCTCTTTGTTAAATTTATAAAACTGAGAGGTTAATGTAGATGATTCTCTAATAGAAAATAGAATTCCATTAGATTTATTATTTAGCATTATAGTTCGCAGAGAAGGAATAGTTTTTTCATCTGTGACCTGATATTCTTTTCCTACCGCATAATAAGCATATACCGGAACAAATACAAGCGGATCATTTCCTTTTATTACTCCTCCGAGTTTTTCTTCAGATTCGATCTCGCCTTCTTTAAAAAATGAGTTTAAAGAATGAAAAATTTCTGTAGTGCAATTTTTATTAAATAAATTAAACGAATATTTTTCCTGCAATGCAAGTGCATATTTGTCACGATTCGCTTTGTAAATGCTAGTAAGTGCGCCTGGTGAATCATTTGCATTTTCAAAGCGGTAAAGATATACACTTTCTTCCTTTGAAGGAAGCATCAGTTCAAAATTAATCCTTATCGCCCTTGACTCCTCTAATCCATGTAAAATTTCTCTCTCTCGATTCACTTTGTCTTCTAGAATAGTATACTGCGTTTCAGATAAGTTTTCGTTATTCAAATTTGAAAAAAGAATAGATATTTCTTTAGAAACCTGCTTAAAAATACCCGTGAGAAAAGACTTATTTCGAATAGCCTCACCCACGACTAGAAAATGATTTTTACCAAAACTATCCAGGAAAAAAAACTTTTTCTCGGATATTGATTTTTGAATGACAAGGTATCTGGCAAGAGTTACAAGTAAAGGATAACCAGTATTACCTGTATTCGACTGAAGTAGTCTTAGAATCTCTTCCTCAAGATGTTTTGCATAACTAGAAAATTGGTTCACAATAATTGGATTCATTGAGAACTTTGAATTATCTGAATACGAGAAGTAACCGCCAGCATTCAAGTGATTCTCCTCAATTAAAAACTCGAGAGCTTTTAAAAGGAAAAGCATTTCCAGGTAATCTGTGGAAAAAATTTCTATGCTTCTAGGAAAACTATTTTTTTTTAAATCAACGTGTATGATCTGGCGTAGAGGAATTTTAAAGTTATTGAGTTTACTCCGAATTAACCCTAAACGCTTTAATAAGTAGTTTTGTCCAAGTGCGGAATTAATTTTCGATTTTAAAAAATAGTAGTTTCCTTTTTTATTACTGTTCGGAGAGAAGTATCCTGCTGCTTTTAAATAGACAGTCCCATCCCCATTTGCTATAGACTCTACTATTCTTAAATCATTTTCTAGCTTTTCTAAATTATCCAATTCCTTCTTTTGGTAGAGGTAAATTTCATTCATCCGCTCAAAGAAAAAATGAAAACTTTCTTTAGAAAGACGAATCTTATTTATATAAATTGTTCGATTCTCTTGAATCCCGTAAGCATAACGAAACTCCTTCCAAGGCTCACGAATTATATGAAAAATTTTATCTGGAAAATACTGAAAATGATATACAATATCTCCCAAGCGGATAGCAGAGTGTCCCCCGCTGGACTGTCCTGTATTCGCGTTTACATAGACATAGTCAAGCGAGTAAGACTCGTCTGTGGCAAATAGGGATATGGCGAAGAACAAATAAAAAATAAAAAACTTCAATCTTTTCTATGAGGCATATAGGATTTTTGATCAGGGCAACGCTTCTTTCTGATGTAATCGGCAACACAAAAATTTTGGGCATAGCTTTGAATTTGCTGACTTGTCCATTCTGGTTTCCCAAAATAGGAGGGCGCTGTTTTAATGTCTACAAGACACAATAGAAAATAATTTTGCGCTTTTTTTTCGCAATATGCCTTCTCGCTTACTACATTGCTACAATTTCCAAAGAACATAAAAGAAAAGACAACCATGCAAATAAAGGAAGTGACAGGACTAAGAAACTGATTCATACTACCAAATACTGTAAATTGAATCCCAATTTTATTGTAACGTAAATTTTTTAATCGAAAATTCAATCGACAGTCATTGACTGGTATTATATGGATATATTACGAAGACCCAGACGAAATAGAACTGCAAGCGCAATTAGAGAAATGGTAGCCGAAACATTTCTAAGACCGTCTCAATTGATTCATCCACTTTTTATTCATGAAGGCGTTAGTTTAAAAACTGAAATTTCATCTATGCCGGATTTCTTTCGCTTATCTCCTGATTTAGTTTTAAAGGATATAGAAGATTCTTTGAAATTAGGAATACAAAATTTTATTCTATTCCCCCAAATAGAAGAGAAACTGAAAGATAAAAGAGCGTCCCTTAGTTATAAAAAAAATAATCTTTATTTAAAAATGATACAAGCCATTAAGAAAGATTTCCCGGAGGCAACGATTATAACCGACGTAGCAATGGATCCATATAGCTCAGATGGACACGACGGACTTGTGGATAATGGTAAAATTCTAAACGATGAAAGCCTCCCAATCCTAGGTAAAATGGCATTAGCTCAGGCTGAGGCTGGAGCCGACATCGTCGGACCATCGGATATGATGGATGGACGTGTCGGGTATATTAGAGAAGTCTTAGATAAAAATGGATTCACAGACGTTGCTATCATGTCTTATACAGCTAAATACGCCAGCAGTTTTTATGGTCCATTTCGAGATGCACTTGG